>DATAVW010000027.1:0-5003 GCA_036267515.1 Rhizomicrobium sp. | reverse complement strand
CGCCAGCCGGTCACCTCGTCTACAGGCGCCAGTTGATCGGGATGACGCGCGCCCCACAGCGCCGTGGTGATGCCCTGGTCGAGCATCCAGCGCACGGCAAGCTGAATGACGTGCTCGCCGAACCGTTCCTGAGCGAGTTGGTCGAGCTGTTGCACCGCCGACAGATATTGCGCGAACCGGGGCTGCCGGAACTTTGGATCGTTGCGTCGCAGATCGTCGCCGGCGAACGCCGTGTTCGACCGCATTCTTCCGGACAGGAGACCTCGACACAGTGCACCATAGCCGAATGTCGTGATGTTGTGCTTACGGCAATATGGTAAGAGATCGGCTTCGATGTCGCGCTCGAACAGGTTATACGGTGACTGCAACACGTGCAGCGGCGCCACGCTGCGAAACCGCACCATTTGCTCAACGGAGAAGTTGCTGACGCCGATGGCGCGGATCTTTCCCTGTTGGAAAAGCGTCTGCATTGCGGCCGCGGTTTCTTCGATCGCAACAACGGGGTCGGGCCAGTGCACCTGGTAGATGTCGATGTGATCGGTTTGAAGCCGCCGCAAGGAGTCCTCGATCTCCCGCATGATGCGGTCGCGGCTTCCATTGCGGAAGACGGTGCCATCCTTCCATTCGAGCCCGACCTTGGAGGCAATAATCACCCTGTCGCGCAGGCCAGCCTCGGCTAAGGCTTTGCCGACAATTTCCTCCGAATGGCCGAAGCCGTAGACGGGCGCCGTATCGATGACGTTGATGCCGTGATCGAGCGCCGTCCGGATGGTGGCAATCGATTGCCGCTCGTCGGTGCCTCCCCACATCCAGCCGCCGATTGCCCAGGTGCCGATCGCGATTCGCGACACTGTCAACGGCGTGCCCGCAATAGCGGAATACTCCATATCGAGATTGAGGATTTCAGCTGGACGGGCCATAGCTCCGCTCCTTGTTCGAGTGTTTCGTGTGTGCCATTTCAGTTGCTCCCGGCGCGCGCAGAGCTAACTGCAATCTGCTCCTTCAGCGCCGCCGGCTGCCGCGCGGCGTAAAGGCCCGCCTCTTCTGCGGCGATCAATCCCAGCGCCGTCCAATCGAGATCGGCGTAGCCGCGGGAGACGCCGGTAATCAGCCGGTCTCGCACAACGTCCACCGACGGCATCGGCACGCCGGCCCGGTCTGCCTCGGCAAGCGCCAGGCGCACGTCTTTGAGCGCCAGCGGCAGCCGGAATCCGGGCGCGTAGCGCTGCTCCAGGATCTTGGTGCTGTACGTCTTATGCGCACGCCCGCCGAACATCGTGTTTGTCATAATGTCAACAAAGGGCGTCGGGTCGACACCGCGTTTGCGGAACACGGCTACGATTTCACCGAGCATCTCCAACGCCGTCGCCGTCATCATATTGCCGAGCAGCTTGATGAGGTTTGCCTGTGCGGGATCGCTACCGACGACGAATGTTCGTTGTCCAAGACTGTCCAAGAGCGGCCGACAGCGCTCGACATCGGCCGGGGCGCCGGCGGCGATGACATACAACTGGCGCGCTTTGGCCGCATCGGGGTTGCCGAAGACCGGCGCCGCGACGTAGCCTTGCCCATCGCTTGCGTGCTCGCTCGCGAGCTCAGCCGCCATGCTCGTGCTGATCGTGCTCATCGACAAATGAATGGCGCCGGGTCGCAGCCCCTCGGCCAGGCCATAGAGCCCGACCGCTTCGCGGCCGAACACAATCTCACGAACCGCGGCGTCATCCGGCAGCATGCTGATGACGATCTGACAATTAAACAGATCGGCAATGTTCGTTGTGGGCTTGAGTCCAAGCGCCAGGAGCTTGCCTTGTTGCTCCGGTCGCCGGACGTAAGCGATCACCCGACGGCCGGCGGCGGCAAGGTTCGCTGCCATTGCCGTGCCCATTTGACCGAGTCCCACAAAACCGACGTCGCCGTGCGACGGCACGCGGCCGTTTGACGCGGAGCCGCTCCGCCGCTCGCGGGATGTGGCGTCGGATGGGTCGGGCAGGCCGACGCGAAAATTCGACCCGTTCTTGGTCATGGCTTGGCTCCTTCCGAAGTCATGAGGTCCACTTCGCCCTTAAGGGCTGCTGCTCACTGACCGAAAATGGACTCAGCACGGGCCGGCACCATTAAATTGCCGTTCAGAAAACTAAATTCGAATTTAGGAGAAGCGGTCAGGCGTCCGGTGCAGAGTGACGATGTCGTCCTGGTGTCGCGGGCTGCAGTTCCACGTTTGAAACGCAACACATTTCCGGAGGGCCTACGGGAGCTGCGATGGAATTGCCCATTGTATGTCAAAGTGCTGTAATCCCGTCCAGGCCCAGCGGCGGGCGGTATCGCGCAAGACCCATGATGCCAAGCCGGGTTGCAGCATTTCGGAGTCCAGCAGCGCAGTGTTTCTACGGGATCATTGCGCTGGCAGTGGTGACTTTTGTCTGCTTCCGGCTTAAGGCCGACCTCGCGACGACAGCCTTTATTTATTTGGCTATCGTCGTTCTGCTCTCCTTGATCGGCAGCTATGTTGCATCGGTCGTTCTCATTCTCGTGGCTGTTGCCGGCCTGGCTTACTTTTTTAACCCTCCTGTTTTCGGTTCTGCCACCGACTTGCCGCAAGATATCGCCCTGGTGATCGTATTCTTGCTGACGCCACTGACCGTGACGGATCTGGTCAGACGTGCTCGCAAGCTCACGAAAACTGCGCTCGAGTCCGAAGTAGCCGCCAAGCAGGCGGAACGGGAGCTTAGGCTGGCCATCAATACGATTCCGGCGCTGGTCTGGAGCACTTCGCCTGACGGTTCCTTGGATTTTATCAACCAGCGTTGGCGGGAAATCGGCCTCTCCTTAGACGATCTACAAGGCTCCGAATGGATCAAAGTGCTTCATCCGGACGAGCGCGCCGGAGTGGCTGACAGGTGGCGCAACGCCATGGAAACTGGAACTCCGTATGAGAATATAGAACGCGTCCGCGGCGCGGATGGGGAATATCGCTGGTACCTAAGCCGGGCCCAGCCGCTGCGCGACGAGCTCGGAAAAATCGTAAAATGGTACGGCGCCGATAGCGACATCGAAGAACAAAAACGTGCCGAAGATGCGCTCCGAGAGAGCGAGCAGCGATTCCGCGATTACACCGAGTCGGCTTCCGACTGGTACTGGGAGACCGGGCCGGATCACCGATTCATCACTCACCTTGTGTCAGAGCAACAACTCAACACCATAGGCGCGGTGCCCACCAGCAGGATAGGCACGTTGCGATGGGATTTCGCTCGCGACCTCGAGGAGGAGCCGGAAAAGTGGCGCCTTCACATGGCGACGCTCGATGCGCACAAGCCATTTCGCGACTTCAGGTACAGAGCTGCCAGCAGGGACAGCTCCGAAGTCTATATTGCCGCCAGCGGCAAGCCCCTATTTGATTCGGAAGGACGGTTCCTCGGTTACCGGGGGGTAGGCAGGCACATAACTGCTGCGGTGCGCGCGGCCCAGCTGGAGGAAGCCCTGCAAGAGGCCAGGGTCGTGGGCGACAACATTGCGCATGATCTGCGCACGCCGCTGACCCGGGTACGTATCCGCCTAGAGCGCGGCCGCGAACACGCCTCGACGTTGGAGGAATTGCGCACAGTTGCCGATCAGGCGATCACCGGCCTCGACCAGTCATTGACTACGATCACTGCCCTGCTGCGCATTACGGAAATCGAGCATAGTCGGCGGCATCAGGCGTTTGGCGAGGTCCAACTCGCTCCGCTGGTTCGCGAAGCGGGCGATCTCTACGAGCCGATCGCCGAGAACAGGGGCATTGTCCTTCGCGTCGAGGCCCCGGAAGGGTCGATCGTGCGCGGCGATCGAGATCTTCTTTTCGAGGCCGTTGCCAACCTGGTCGACAACGCGGTGAAATTCACCCCCGAAGGTGGACGTGTGGATTTGGCGGTGCTTCGCCACGACGGTGAATTCCTTATTCGGGTGAGCGATACCGGCCCCGGTATCCCCGAGATCGAGCGGGAGGCTGTCACCCAGCGTTTCTATCGTTCAGATAAAAGCCGGAACGTCAAAGGCCTGGGACTAGGCTTGAGCATGGTCGCCGCGATCATCAAATTGCACAGCTTCCGGCTCAGTCTTTCGGCTGGCCCCGGCTGCACGGCGGAAATTGCCTGCCCGCCCGCGGATTAAAGCTTCGAGCCCCGGCAACGAAGTTGCGGGGCTCGAGGTGTTGTGGACACGCGAACATGCCTGGCGGCGGTCAGCGCCCCTCGCGGGAGTGGTCGTAAACATGATGAGGAGCATAGGCGTAGAGGCCGCTTTCGGATCCGTAGGGGGACGGATAACCAGCGGCGGTCCGGCTTGCGGCGCTGCCCGTCGTATAGGCACTCTGCGCCAACGCGGCTGCGGGCAACGCTATGCTCGATGCCGCAACGGCGGCGATCAGAATGAACTTGGCCTTGTTGATCACGATCTTTCTCCTCAATTTTTCATCACAAACGAAGGCGCAACGCCTCCAGCTTGCTGGTAAGGGAGATGTGTTTGAGGCAGGCGACCCACAACTAAATTTTCTTTCAATAATTGGATAGTCGATATTGTCCGCCCTTTATCTATCCGCTTATGCAGGAAGCACTCACCCGAATGTATTTGATAACATTCATACGACTACCGGGTAATAGCTGTAATTCACGTTCGCCTACAATTCACATTCGGCCCGCGGCCCTATTTCATCCGGCGTAATCACATTCATCACACTGACATACAAGTGACGCACTGGCACGGTGCCGGATTTTGTTCGCATAAAAGTGAATTTAGATTTCTGAATGGCAAGTTAATAGCACGAGAAGGCCGGCAGCTTATCTTCGACCGTGATGGAGGCAATCATGTTCATGGACACGGCTCAGGCACTCTTGCTTTTGGCCATCGTTGGGCTGACTCTGTTTGTCAGCGATTGATCTCACGTTGCAGCCCACCAGGCCGCAAAAAGACACCGATGAAGCGTTGAGGTGTCGCCCATCACCAATTGGGACGGATGCACTGGCCCATGA
>DATAVW010000026.1:0-16087 GCA_036267515.1 Rhizomicrobium sp. | reverse complement strand
TACTCACTGGGTGAACTGATTGCTCAATGCGATCCCAAGGCGCCGTTCGAGAAGGATCGGAGTTGGGTAACCGACGGCCCACTGGGGCGTGAGCTGATCTGAATGGACAGAGGTGACATATATTTCGTCGGGCTCGACCCAACTGTCGGGCATGAACAGCGAGGCCATAGGCCGGTCCTTGTCCTTACAACCGCCGACTTCAATAAGCTGACAAATGCGCCCGTTGTCCTGCCGATTACTACAGGTGGCAGCTTTGCGCGTAATATTGGTTTCGCGGTAACGCTCACAGGTACCAAGATCACCGGACTAATTCGTTGTGATCAACCTCGTGCCCTGGACTTAAGCGCGAGAAAGGTGAGGCGAGTAGATCGCGCCCCAGCGGAAATCGTCGAAGAAGCGCTTGCCAAAGTGGGTACCCTCTTCGAGTAAACATAGGCCGAACCGGCTCGTACTCTGCTGACTTCGTTGACTCATACTGTCCGCTCTCTATGATGCCGGCCAACGCTCGTTCCCGCCGTGATGGCGCGTGTGGGCGGCGATACACATGATCCCTCGCGGGAGAGACCGGCGAAAAGCCGGCGCCGAAGGAGCAACCGCCCCGGAAACTCTCAGGCAAAAGGACCGCGAAGGAGATGAACTTCTGGAAAGCAGGGTAGCCTTGGCCGCCCTTACCGAAGGGGTAACCCGGCCAGCACTGCCAGCCGGGGAAATCTCTCAGGTCCGATGACAGAGGGGCGCGCGCATTCCGGCTGTCGGAATTCCGCGTCAACTTTGGATGACGGACCGGTGACAGACACCACAGAGTCGCTGAGACGAACGCCGCTTCACACGCTGCATGTGGAGCTTGGCGCCAAGATGGTGCCATTCGCCGGCTATGAAATGCCGGTGCAATACCCGGCCGGCATTCTGAAAGAGCACCTGCACACGCGTGCGAGTGCCGGGCTGTTCGATGTCTCCCACATGGGCCAGGCGTTCCTATCCGGTGAGGATCCGGGCAAGGCGCTGGAGCGCGTCACGCCCGCCGATGTGGTTGGCCTCAAGGAAGGTATGCAGAGCTATGGTTTGCTGCTGAACGAGCGCGGCACCATCAAAGACGATTTCATGTTTTCGCGCCTCGCTGGCGAACGCGATCTGTATGTGGTGGTCAACGCCGGCACTAAGGAAGGCGATTTCGCCTACGTCGCGGAGAAGCTGAATAGCGCAGCCACACTCACGCCGAAGCCGGATCGTGCGCTGTTGGCGCTGCAGGGTCCAAAGGCGGGCGCGGTGCTGGAGCGGCATTCACCGGGTATCGACCAGCTCACCTTCATGAAGGTGGTTCGCGCGACCGTCGCGGGTGCGCCCGCTATCGTCAGCCGTTCCGGATACACCGGCGAAGATGGTTTCGAGATTTCGCTGGAGGGTGGCGACGCCGAACGCGTGGCACGCGCGCTGTTGGGCGAAGCGGAGGTCCTCCCCATCGGACTGGGAGCGCGTGATTCGTTGCGCCTGGAAGCTGGCCTTTGCCTGTATGGTCATGACATCGATGAGAGCACGGATCCGGTGGAAGCCGATCTCGTCTGGTCTGTCGGCAAGCGCCGCAAGGAACAGAAGGACTTTCCCGCTGCCGAAGCCATCATGCGGCAAGTGACGAACGGTACATTACGCAAACGCGTCGGCATTCGTCCCGAGGGCAGAGCACCAGCGCGGGAGGGAGTCGAGATCGCCGACAAGAGTGGCCGCGTCATTGGTCGCATCACCAGCGGCGGCTTCGGCCCGAGCGTGAATGCGCCGGTCGCAATGGGTTATGTCGAAACGGCATTCGCGACGGACGGCACGGAAATCGACTTGCTGGTGCGGGGCAAGCTGCTGCCCGCCCACGTGGCGCCGATGCCTTTCGTGCCGCATCGCTACAAACGCGCAACCAAACCGAACTGAAACGGAGAAGAAGCATGAGCGAAACGCGCTACACCGATCAGCACGAATGGGTTCGCGTCGAAGGCGACGAGGCAACTGTCGGCATCACAAAATATGCCGCCGAGCAGTTGGGCGATGTCGTGTTCGTCGAGGTTCCTGAAACCGGCCGCAGCCTGACGCAAGGCGGTGACGCCGCGGTGGTGGAAAGCGTGAAAGCGGCAAGCGAAGTGTACGCACCTGTCGGTGGCGAAGTGACGGCGGCAAATGCCGATCTCACTGGCGATCCTGCAAAGGTGAATGCCGATCCGGAAGGCGAGGGGTGGTTCTTCAAGCTGAAGCTTGCCGACAAAACTCAGCTCGAAAAGCTGATGACAGCCGACCAGTACGCCGAATTCGTGAAGGGACTTTGATTTCGTATGCGCTATCTGCCTCTCACGCCTGATGATCGTGCGGCGATGCTCGCGAAGATCGGTGCGCCAAACATCGACGCGCTGTTCCGCGATGTTCCGCAGTCGGCGGTGGTCAACCGGAGCGCCTTCGATCTGCCCGACACCCAGGGCGAACTGGAGGTGGAGCGTACGCTGTCGCGCATGGCGGGGCGGAATGTGGCCGCGGGCTCGGTGCCGTTCTTCTGTGGCGCTGGCGCTTACCGCCATCACGTGCCGGCGGCTGTGGATCATCTGATCCAGCGTTCGGAATTTCTCACCTCCTATACGCCCTACCAGCCGGAAATCGCGCAGGGCACGCTGCAATACCTGTTCGAATTCCAGACGCAGGTGGCGCTTCTCACCGGCATGGAAGTGGCGAACGCGTCGCTCTACGACGGCTCGACCGCTACGGCCGAAGCCGTGCTGATGGCACAGCGGCTAACGAAACGGCCCAAGGCCATTCTTTCCGGCGGCCTGCATCCGCATTACGCCGAAACCGTAGAGACGATCGCCAACCTTTCGGGCCAGGTTGTTCGCGCGCCGGTCACACCGGGCAAAGCGGAGGACATCGCTGCACTGATCGACAACCAAACGGCTTGCGTGGTGGTGCAGAGCCCCGATGTGTTCGGTCTCATTCGCGACCTGAAGCCGATCGCGGAAGCGGCGCATGCCAAAGGCGCGCTGTTGATCGCAGTGGTGACCGAAGTGGTTTCGCTGGGTTTGCTCGAGCCTCCGGGGCATCAAGGCGCGGACATCGTTGCTGCGGAAGGACAATCAATCGGCAACGGACTGATTTTTGGTGGGCCGTATGTCGGCCTGTTCGCCACGCGCGAAAAATTCCTCCGCCAGATGCCCGGTCGACTCTGCGGTGAAACGATGGATGCTGCCGGCAAGCGGGGCTATGTGCTGACGCTCTCCACGCGCGAGCAGCACATCCGGCGCGAGAAAGCGACCAGCAATATCTGCACGAATTCCGGGCTCTGCTGCCTCGCCTTCACCATTCATCTGTCGCTGCTGGGCGAAGAGGGGCTGGTGCGGCTGGCGCGTGCCAATCATGCGCGCACATCTGCTCTCGCGGACAAGCTTTCCAGAATCGAAGGCGTTGATTTGGTGACGCCGACCTTCTTCAACGAATTCACCATCCGGCTGCCGAAAGCCGCCGCTGGCGTTGTAGATGCGCTTGCAGACAAGAAAATCATCGCCGGCGTTCCGGCATCCCGGTTGTGGCCGCACGATCGCGACCTGCGCGATCTTCTGATCGTCGCTGCAACGGAAACGGTAAGCGACGAAGATTGCGATGCACTCGCCGAAACGCTCGCGGAGGTGCTGTGATGCCGATGAACACGCAGGGCCGTCCCAGCGCGCCAGAGGCTGTCGAGCACATCGAGATTCCGACGATTTCCGGCGATCGCGGGCTCGACCATGAAGAGCCGCTGATCTTCGAGCTTGGACGCGAAGGCGTGACCGGTGTCGATATTCCGCAAGTCCAGATTTCGGATGAGCGGCTCGGTGCTTTTCGCCGCCGCAGCCCCATCGGCCTGCCGGGGCTCTCCGAGCCGGAAGTGGTGCGCCATTATGTGCGCCTGTCGCGCATGAATTACGCGATAGACGCCGGGCTTTATCCGCTTGGCTCCTGCACCATGAAACACAACCCGCGCCTGAACGAGAAAATGGCGCGGTTGCCCGGCTTTGGCGACGTTCATCCGCTACAGCCGCAACAGACCGTGCAGGGCGCGCTCGCGCTGATTTCCGAACTGATGCGGTGGCTCACCACGCTGACCGGCATGCAGGCCGTCGCCATGTGGCCCAAGGCCGGCGCCCATGGCGAGCTGTGTGGCTTGCTCACCATTCGCGCCGCGTTGGAAGCGCGCGGCGAGAAACGCACGCGCGTGCTCGTGCCATCCTCCGCCCACGGAACGAACCCGGCCACCGCTGCGCTCGCCGGCTTCACGGTGGATGAAGTCCCCGCCACCGAAGACGGCCATGTCGATGCCGACGCGCTGGAGGCGAAGCTCGGGCCCGATGTGGCGGCCATTATGCTTACCAACCCGAATACCTGCGGGTTATTTGAGCCGCGCATCAAGGAAATGGCAGACGCGGTGCATGCGGTGGGGGGGTACTTCTACTGCGACGGCGCAAACTTCAACGCGATCGCGGGCCGCGTGCGGCCGGGCGATCTCGGCGTGGACGCCATGCACATCAATCTGCACAAGACCTTTTCAACACCGCATGGGGGCGGCGGTCCGGGTGCCGGGCCGGTGGTGCTCTCCGCCGCGCTGGCGCCCTACGCACCGCTGCCGCTATTGGTACATGACGGCAACGAGCTGCGGGTGATCGAGGAAGGCGGCGCGCTGCCGTCCGGCGCACTGCCGTTTGGCCGGATGTGCGCCTTTCACGGCCAGATGGGGATGTTCGTCCGCGCGCTCTCCTACATGCTTTCCCACGGCGCAGACGGCATCCGCCAGGCGAGCGAAGACGCTGTGCTTTCGGCCAACTACATTCTTGCGTCGCTCAAGGATGTGATGAGCGCGCCCTTCGGCGACGGCCCCTGCATGCACGAGGCGCTGTTCGATGATGCTTTCCTGGAAGGCACCGGAATCACCACGCTCGATTTCGCCAAGGCGATGATCGACGAGGGCTACCATCCCATGACGATGTATTTCCCACTGGTGGTGCATGGGGCGATGCTGATCGAGCCGACGGAATCGGAATCGAAGGAATCGCTCGACCGCTTCATATTTGTCCTGCGCGCATTGGCGGAAGAAGCGAAGGCGGGGAAGCGCGAGCGCTTCGAAGGCGCGCCGCACTACGCGCCGCGGCGTCGCCTCGACGAAACCGCCGCCGCCCGCAAGCCGATCCTGCGCTGGCGCCCTCCCGCTCTGCCGCAAGCGGCGAAATAACTCACCCACCACGCCATCAGGTGAAAAGAAAACCCCCGCTGTTTCCAGCGGGGGCAAGTTGGGTGTGGAGGAGGAGGCTACAAAAAATCAGGAGCAGGTCTTCGCCTTCAATCCGGCGGGGACCTTCGTTTCGGAATCGGCACAAGCGCGATCGAGCTGTGCCTGGGTCAGGCCTGTAGCGTGCGACAGGTCAGTGCCGCGAATGGATGTGATCGACAGATTGGCGCCGGTGAAATCGGCATTATCGACCTTGGCGCGGGCCAAATTGGCACCGGCAAGATCGGCATTGCGGAAAGAAGCGTCGCGAAAATCCGCATAGGACATGCACATCAGCACCAGCTTGGCGTCATCGAACTTCACACCTTCCAGATTACCCTGCTTGACGCACTGGTTGGTAAGATCAGCGCCCGTAAGATCGCATTGCGGACAATCATGATGCCCCGCCTTGATCGAGGCGATCGCGATGGCATCGGGCGACTTGAGACTCGCCGGAACGGCTTGAGGAACCTGGGCACTGAGGGAGGCGAGGACGGCAAGCAGCGGCAGCATGGCCTGTTCCGAATCGATACGCGCATCGATTTCGTCGCAAGCGCCGTGCCGCTGTTTGGCGGCTTAGGAAACGTGGCGGATGCGGTGGCGCTCGGCAGCGGTGTCCGCACGCTTAATCCGGTGCTTCACCATACTGACCACGGCGCCTTTGCGGCGCGACGCCCTTTTCGGCTCGGCTGGTGAAACCTGCGCTTCTTCCAAAATCGCGCACGGCTCGCAGGTGGCGCGGAGATGCACAATTTCCTCGATAGCCACCAGCCCGGAAGATTCGGCAAAGATCAGCGCCACCTCTTCGAACTCGGCATCGAGGCAATCGGTCTCCTCCAGCGCGATGGAGTAGGTGAACAGCTTCGCGCCGCCGCGGTCGAACACATCTACCAGTCTCGTCGTCATGACACGTCCTCTCAGCTGCAGCCGGATGTCGAACCGCAGGTGTTGCACTTCATGCAGGTGCCGTTGCGCACCAGGGTGAAATTTCCACACGAGCCGCAGGCATCGCCTTCGTAGCCCTTCATGCGGGCTTCGGCGGCGCGCTTTGCGGCCACATCGCGCGCCTTGCCAGCCCTTTCGGATGCAGCAGTTGCGCGGTCCATCAGGTTGGCGCCCAGCGCTGTGACGATATCACCGACCGGATTGGCGGCCTTCAGCACTTCGCCGCGGATTTCTCGCATCTGCGCCTCGAAGCTCGCGTCCGCTCCGTCCTCTGCCGGTTCGGGCGCCGGCACAATTTCTACGATCGGAGCTTGCGGTTGCGGTGATGCGGCCTCGTTCTCGATCACCAGCATTTTCGGTGCTGCACCGCCACGACCGACATAGGGCCGTAGCTGTCCGCGCATGAACCCGGTGGAAGCGACTCGTGCAAGACTCTGGGCAATCTCGCTCGACACGTCCGGTTTACCGCTATTGTCGCCGTGGCCCAGATCCTCATCGTGCGCCGGCGGCACATGGGCGAGATCGTTGCGGCCGAGATAAGACACCGCCAGTTCGCGGAAGATGTAATCCAGCACCGATGTCGCGTTTTTGATGGAGTCGTTTCCGATCACCAGGCCCGCCGGCTCAAAGCGGGTGAAGGTGAAGGCGTCGACGAACTCCTCCAGCGGCACCCCGTATTGCAGGCCGATGGAAATGGCGATGGCAAAATTGTTCATCAGCGACCGGAAGGCAGCCCCTTCCTTGTGCATGTCGATAAAGATTTCGCCGAGACGCCCGTCTTCATACTCGCCGGTGTGGAGATACACCTTGTGGCCGCCGACCACCGCCTTCTGGGTGTAGCTCTTGCGCCGGTGCGGCAGCTTCTCGCGTTCTGCACGGTGGATGATGCGCTCCACCAGCTTTTCGACAATCCGCTCGCTGACGATGGCCGCGCGTTGCGCCGCGGGCTGATCCAGAAAGTCATCATCCTCCTCGTCATCGAAGGCGAGAACCTGCGACGCAAGGGGCTGGCTGAGCTTGGAGCCGTCGCGGTAGAGCGCGTTGGCCTTCAGCCCGAGCTTCCAGGACATCATGTAGCTTTCGCCGCATTCCTTCACGGTGGCGGAGTTCGGCATGTTGATGGTCTTGGAGATCGCGCCTGAGATGAATGGCTGCACCGCCGCCATCATGCGAATGTGACTCTCGACCGACAGCGACCGCTTGCCCACGCGGCCGCAGGGATTGGCGCAGTCGAACACCGGCAGGTGTTCTTCCTTGAGATGCGGGGCGCCTTCGACGGTTCCTGCACCACAGACATGAAGATTTGCTTCTTCCAACTCCGCTTGGCCGAACCCGATCGCGCGGAGCAGATTGAAGTCTGACTTGTGGAGTAAGTCCCGATCGAGCTTCAGGGTATTGACGCAGAAGTCTTCGCCCAATGTCCAGACATTGAAGGCGTATTCAAGCTTAAACGTTGATTCCATCAGCGCCTCAACTGCACTGATTTGCTCTTGGCCAAAGCCCTTGTTTTTTAGTGACGTCGGATTGACAGCCGGAGCACCCTCGATCGACCAATGTCCGACGGCGTACGCCACGATCTGGTCAATTTGCGCGTGGTCGTAGCCGAGACTCTTCAGCGCTTCGGGTACGCAGCGGTTGATGATTTTGAAGGAGCCTCCGCCTGCGAGTGTCTTGTACTTCACCAATGCGTAGTCGGGCTCCACGCCTGTGGTGTCGCAGTCCATCACCAGACCGATAGTGCCGGTGGGCGCAATCACAGTCGCCTGCGCGTTGCGGAAGCCGAACTCTTCGCCCATCGCCAGCGCATCGTCCCATGCTTTGCGTGCAGCAACCGAAAGCTCTTCCTGCACGACGGCCGCGTGGTCGAGCGGCACAGGCGCCGTCGCAAGGCTCTCATAACCGCTCGGTTCGCCGTGCGCTGCACGCCGATGGTTGCGGACGACGCGCAGCATGTCCGTGCGGTTCGCAGCATATTCCGGGAAAGCGCCCAGCTCGCCCGCCATTTCCGCGCTGGCAGCATACGACACGCCCGTCATCACGGCAGAAATCGCCGCGGCGATAGCGCGGCCTTCGCGCGAATCATACGGTATTCCCGCCGCCATCAGCAGGCCGCCAATGTTGGCATAGCCGAGGCCCAATGTGCGGTAGTCGTAGGAGAGCTGTGCGATTTCGCGCGACGGGAACTGCGCCATCATCACCGAGATTTCGAGCACGACCGTCCAGAGGCGCACCGCGTGCTCAAACGCCGGTACGTCGAAGACCATCTTTCCTTCGACCTCTTTCCGGAACGCCATCAGGTTTAGCGAGGCGAGATTGCAGGCAGTGTCGTCCAGGAACATGTATTCCGAGCATGGATTGGAGGCGCGAATCGGTCCGCCGGCCGGACAGGTGTGCCAATCGTTGATCGTGGAGTGAAACTGGATGCCGGGATCGGCGCAGGACCAGGCGGCGCGCGACACGGAATCCCACAACTCCCGCGCCTTCATTGTTTTCGCGACGCTGCCGTCGCGGCGATGCGTGAGATTCCAGTTCTCGTCGTTTTCTACGGCGCTTAGAAATTCGTCGCTTACCCGTACGGAATTGTTGGAATTCTGACCGGAGACTGAGAGGTACGCTTCCGAATCCCAATCGGTGTCATAGGTTCGGAACTCGATGTGGCTATAACCCTGCCTGGCAAACGCTATGGCGCGCTCGATGTAGTTGTCCGTGATCATCGCCTTGCGCGCCGCCTTCACCTCCCGCCGCAGCGCCGGGTTTTTCTTCGGATCGAAGCAATCGTCGCCAGATCCTTCGCAGTTGATGCAGGCCTTCATCACCGCATTCAGGTGCTGCGCGGCGAGTTTCGAGCCTGTCACCAGTGCAGCGACCTTCTGTTCCTCGATCACCTTCCATTCGATGAACTGCTCAATGTCCGGGTGATCGATGTCCACGATCACCATCTTGGCGGCGCGCCGTGTGGTGCCGCCGGACTTGATCGCGCCCGCGGCACGGTCGCCAATCTTCAGGAAACTCATCAGGCCGGACGACTTGCCGCCGCCCGATAGGTTCTCATGCTCCCCGCGCAGATTGGAAAAATTGGTGCCGGTGCCGGAGCCGTACTTGAAAAGGCGCGCCTCCCGCGTCCAGAGATCCATGATCCCGCCTTCATTCACCAGATCATCGGCGATGCCCTGGATGAAGCACGCGTGCGGCTGGGGGTGCTCGTAGGCAGAGTTCGACTTCGTCAGCCTGCCTGTCACGTGATCGACGTAGTAGTGGCCCTGGCTAGGACCATCGATGCCATAAGCCCAGTGCAACCCCGTGTTGAACCACTGCGGCGAATTGGGCGCCGCCTTCTGCGTGGCGAGCATGAAACAGAGTTCGTCATGGAAGGCCTGGGCGTCCGATTCCGTATCGAAGTAGCCCCCCTTCCAGCCCCAATAGGTCCAAGTGCCGGCAAGGCGGTCAAAAACCTGCTTGGCGGACTGTTCGCCGATGGTTGCGCTGCCCGAGGCAGCCTTCTTTCGCCAGAGCCACACCGGGACCCCTTCTTGCGGCACCGGCTCAAGATCCGAGGGTACACCAGCTTTGCGGAAATATTTTTGTGCCAGCACATCGCAGGCCACCTGGCTCCACTCGACCGGCACTTCGATATCGGTCTGCCGGAAGACCACCGAGCCGTCCGGGTTGCGAATTTCGCTGCTGGCGGTGCGAAACGCGACCCCTTCGTATGGGGACTGACCTTCTGTCGTGAAATGGCGCCGTATACGCATGTTGCCCCCGCAAGCTCCTTTGTTGCCTTCCGGGCGCAGATACGGCTCCCCTGACCGGCGTGCGCATGCCATCGCCCGCAGGATGTTTGAAGCCGCATCCGCCCAGATATTGTGTCGCTAGTGGCGACAGGCACCAAGTATGGATACGGGTCCTTCCGACATGCAAGGGAAAAGTGGTTAAGGCAATCTTACCCACTGTTCTTCGGAGAGCGCGAAGTCCAGCAAAATGGCCGGAGTCAAGCAGTGCTCCCCACGCCAGCACAAAAATTTTCTTCCACATCGCCAATCTTCTTGTGCACCATCTGTGGACAGCGTGGCCGCGGCGTTCGGCGGCTTGGAAAAGCCGGACGGGCTTCTATATTCGCCCGCGATTCAGTACGTGACCGGCTATGAAACAGTGGTTCTTGATGCTTTTTGTCTGGTGGCGTGGCGCCACCTGGGGGACCGTGCTCACGACTCTGCTTTACGGGCGATTCGTTGGCAGCGATGAGTTCGGGAACCGTTATTATCAAAACCAGAGCGGCAGCCGCCGCTGGGTTCTCTACAACGGAACAGTGGAGGCAAGCCGCGTGCCTCCCGAGTGGCATGGTTGGCTGCATTTCACATTCCGTGAACCGCCGACCGCCGCGCCGCTGAAGGTGCAATCCTTCGAGAAAGAATACATACCGAATCTCTCCGGCACCGCGGGAGCCTACCGGCCGGAGGGAAGTCTGGCAGGGCGCGGCGAACGGGCCCCAGCCACCGCCGATTACGAAGCCTGGTCTCCGGGATAAGCTGAACGCCATGCGCAACAACAATATGGTCGAAACGCTGATTGGCGCGCTCGTCGTTGTGATCGCGCTCGGCTTCGTCGTGTTCGCCTATTCGAACACCAGCGCCGGCGGCCTTTCCGGTTATCCGCTCGAAGCCCGCTTTTCCAGCGCCGACGGAATTGTCTCCGGCACCGATGTGCGTTTGCACGGTATCAAGATTGGCGACGTGTCGTCGGTCGATCTGGATCCCAAAACGTATCTGGCAATCGTGCACATGAATGTTCGCAGCAGTATTCCGTTGCCCGACGATTCATCGATCAAGGTGACCTCTGCCGGGCTGTTGGGAAATTCGTATTTGTCGATCCAGCCGGGTGGCAGCCTCAAGAATCTGCAGCCGGGTGGCGTGATCGCCAACACGCAAGGCTCGGTTGACATTATGGGCCTGATAGGCCGCGCGATTTACGGCAACACCAGCAGTGCAGGGAGTTCGGCTCCCGCGCCGGGTGCATCCTCGTCTGCGCCACCGCCTGAAACAGGGCATCCGTGACCATAGTGTTGCGTATTTTGCCGCTCGTTTGCGCCAGCGTCCTGGCGCTGTTGTCCACGATCGCGCTCTCGGCTGCCACCCAATATGCGCAGCCGCCGCGACAGCTGAACGTCGATGATGCCGTTCCAGGCAAGGATGGCATCAAGCGCATGGTGATCTTGCGCGGGCTCGACAAGATCACGGCGCGAGCCACGACGATCTATGCGCCAATCGGCGTTCCCGTCCGCTATGCGACGCTCACCATTACGGCGCGCTATTGTTATTCGACGCCGATCACGGAAACACCGGAAACAACGGCTTTCCTGCAAATCGTCGATCGACGGCCGGATCAGCCGGAGAAGAAGATATTTTCCGGCTGGATGCTGGCCTCAAGCCCATCGCTTAACGGCATGGAGCATCCGCTCTATGACGTCTGGGTGGTGAGTTGCAAGACAAACCAGCCTGGCCGGACGGCTCCGGCGGTTGCCTCGACCGCGCCGGTCAAACCCAAATCGCCGGATGCTTCGGCCAACGAAAAGTTACCGGATTTGCCGGAAGGTTCCGGGCAATAGAATTTCGCATCCTTTGCGATCGCAGCTTTCAGCCGGCGCAGATACTCTCGGCGGGGCAGGGCGATGGCGCCGAATTGCGCCAGGTGCTCCGTCAGGAACTGCGCGTCCAGAAGGTCAAAGCCGCCATAAATCAGGCGCGCGACGAGATGCACAAGCGCCACTTTGCTGGCATCGCGCTCGCGCGAGAACATGCTTTCCCCGAAGAATGCCGCGCCGAGCCGCACCCCGTACAAGCCGCCAACGAGGCGGCCCTCCCGCCAGCATTCCACCGAATTCGCATGGCCTTGTGCGTGCAGCTCGCCGTAGAGCGACAGGATTTCGTCGTTGATCCACGATTGCTCGCGCCCAGGAGTCGCTTCGGCGCAAGCTGTCATCACGTCCTTAAACGCCGTGTCGGTGCGGACTTCGAAACGATCGCTCCTGACGGTGCGCGCCAGCCGCGCAGGGATGTGAAAGGCATCAAGAGGGATTACGCCGCGCTGGTCCGGCGAAATCCACACCAGCGTTGAAGACTCGCGCCGTTCCGCCATGGGAAAAATGCCGGCCGCATAGGCGCGCAAGAGAAGGTCGGGCGTGATGGATGAGATCATGCTGTCTGGGCATAACATGGGCGCGGCACCTTGGCTCCGCCAGCGATCCCTGTAATGTGGCGTTAGGTTCCGTAGCTCAATGGATAGAGCATCTGCCTTCGAAGCAGAGGGTTGCGTGTTCGAGTCACGCCGGGACCGCCAAAAGAAAACGCCGGCGCAATTTGCACCGGCGTTTTGTGTTCTGTTCCTCGCTTACTGTGAAGGTGGAGGGGGCGGCGGACCCTGATCGTCCGGCGGCGGGCCGCCTTCGTCGCCCGGAGGCGGTGGCGGCGCATAGCCGTGGTGGCGGTACCAGCGCGGCCGGTGCGGCGGTGCACCCGGCACTTCGTTGCCGCGCGAGGTCATGCATGAGGCATAGGCCATATCGTAGCGGCGCTGGACGGCGCCCTGCTCATAACCGGCACCCGCGGTGCTCCCGATCAGCGCCCCGATGGCGCCGCCGATCAGCGCGCCCTTACCGGCATTATGCGCCGCGGCCGCGCCGATGCCCGCGCCGATTGCCCCGCCAACAACGCCGTTGGTGACTTGACGATTGTTTGCCATCTGAACGCGGCCCTGCACGACATCGTCGGCGTATTGTTCGCACGTCATCTGATCGGCGTTAAAGGCCGCTGGCGACTTCTGCGGGCCGGGCATGACCGGAATCATTGGTCCGGGCGGTGTCGTGGCGCAGGCTGCAAGCAGCAGCAGCGACGAACCAGCAAGAATGGTCACTCGACTTCGCTTCATGGTCACACGTTCCTTGTTGCAACAAATAATGCCGGATGCGCCAGTGCCACGGTCGGCAGCGCTGCCGCGCGTGATTCGACAGGCGCAATAGTGGGTGGAAGCACCTGAACCATAGATGAACCGACGGCCGTGGCAGGTGTGAGCGTTTCCAGATACTTACCAGCGCCTGTTCAAGTTGAAGTTCCGAAAGGTTGGGCTACAAGCCGCGCGAAGAGATCGAATAGTGACATGACGCTCAAGCGCGGAACTTGGTTCAACTGGTCCTGCGGCGTTCGCTGCGATCCCAAAGTCGTGCTTGCGCCAAAGAATGAAGCAAAGCTGGCAGCAGCGCTGCGAACGTCGCCAGCGCCCATTCGCGTGCCGGGAACCGGGCACTCCTTTACGCCTCTCTGCGCAAGCGACGGAACCCTGATCGACTTATCGTATTTTGCGGGATTGCGCGGCGTAGATGGTGCCACGCAGACGGCGGCATTCGGGGCGGCTACGCCGTTGTGGGCGGTCGGGCCGGCACTCCATCCGCACGGCCTTGCGCTTAAGAACATGGGCGACATCGACCGCCAAACACTCGCTGGCGTAGTCGGCACTGGCACACACGGCACGGGCGCGACACTGAAAGGCCTCTCCGCCGAAGTGGCGGGATTTCAGCTAATGCTGGCGGACGGTCAAATGCTGAATTGCACCGCTCAGGCGAACGCGGACGTGTTTGCTGCGGGTCGTTGCTCGCTTGGTGTGCTCGGTGTGATGACCGAAATCACGATGCAGGCGAGGCCCGCCCACAAACTCGTCGAAAGGAATTTTCTGCTTACATCCGAGGACCTGTTTCGTGATTTGGATCGGCTGAGTTCCGAGAACCGGCACTTCGAATTCTTCTGGTTTCCTTATGCCGAGCACATAGTATGTAAATCGCTGAACGAGAGCGACGCGCCGTCTCCTGACCCGCGAACGACTGATGACATGTACGCGCGCGGCGAGCGCACCAGTACTGACGAACGCGCCTTTGCGCTCATCAATCAGGCCCTGCCGTATGCGCCGTTTCTTCTGAAACCGGTGCACCGGTTGTTCTCGCGATTGATGCCAGGATCGGATCGCGCGCGCTGGAGCTACGAGATATTCCCCAGTCCGCGCACTGTGCGCTTCAACGAAATGGAATATGCCGTGCCACGCGCGAGGGGGCCGGAATGCCTGAAGGAAATCATCGCCACCGTCCGCGACCAAAAAATCAATACCGGCTTTCCCATCGAATACCGCACCGTAGCGGCAGACGATGTGTGGCTTAGCCCGTTTTTCGAGCGCGATAGTGCCACGATTGCGGTGCATCAGTATCATCGGGTGGACACGACAAAATTGTTCAGCGCCTGCGAAGCCATTTTTCGGCGCTATGAGGGCCGGCCGCATTGGGGCAAGCGCCACACGCGCACGGCATACGAGCTGGAAATGCTCTATCCGAAGCTCAACGATTTCCGCGTGCTGCGCCGCCGCCTTGATCCGGACGGCAAGTTCCTGAATCTATACCTGCGGGAGATGCTCGAATAGCAAGCTACGCCACAGTCGAGAGCGCTTCGAAGCCCCGGGCGAGGTCGGCAATCAGATCGCCTGCATCTTCCAATCCCGCATGGATGCGAATGAGCGGGCCTTCGGCTTCAAACTTTTCGGCCGTGCGGTGGAGTTTGGAGGGTACGATCAAACTTTCGTAACCGCCCCACGAAAAGCCCATACCGAAAAGGTTTAGGGAGTCGAAGAACGCGGCCAGTGCCCTGTGCGGCATGGGCTTCAGCACCACGCCGAATAGGCCCGTCGCGCCAGAGAAATCGCGCTTCCACAACGCGTGGCCCGGATCGCCTTCCAGCGCTGGATAAAGCACCCGTGAAACCTCCGGCCGCTCCTGTAGCCAGCGGGCGAGGGCCAGCGCCATTTGCCCGTGACGCCGGAGCCGCACCGGCATCGTGCGAAGTCCGCGCAGTGCCAGGAAGCAATCGTCGCCGCTGGCGTAAATACCGAGATGGTCATGGGTCTGCGCCAGCCGGGCCGCGTGGCTGTCGTTGGCGCAGACATAGCCGATCATCACATCGGCATGGCCGCCGATATATTTGGTCGCCGCCTGGATGGAGAGATCGGCTCCATGTGCGAACGCGTCAAAATAGAGCGGCGTGGCCCATGTATTGTCGAGCAGCACGGATGCGCTGCGTGCATGTGCGGCCGCGGCAATCGCGGGTACGTCCTGCACCTCGAAAGTGAGCGATCCCGGGCTTTCGCAGAAGACGGCTTTGGTGTTCGGACGAAACAGCGCTTCAATGCCGGCGCCGATGCCTGGATCGTAGTAGCTGGTTTCGATTCCGTAGCGCGACAACGTCTTGTCGCAAACCCATCGCGTGGGGCCGTAACAAGAATCCACCATCAGCAGGTGATCGCCCGCACTGCACAGTGAAAGGAGCGCCAACGCGATGGCGTTGAGCCCGGATGAACAGATGACGGTGCGCGCGCCGCCTTCCAGCGCGGTCACCGCTTCCTCGAAGCTTTGCGAGGAGGGCGTGCCCAGGCGCCCATAAATGTACGGCGCCTTGCCGGATTCGAGAGTGGTGAGATCGCGATAAAGAATCGTGGAAGCGCGGTACACCGGCGTGTTCACCACGCCGAAATGCTCCACGCTCATGCGCCCGGCATGGACAGCCCGCGTTTCTTTCTTCAAATCGTTTTTATCCGCCACGATGATTCGACAATCACTCCGCCAATCGTGGTTCCATGTGAGGATCGGCTTGCGGTTCGGCCAACTCGGGCTGATGCAGCGGACCTTTCTTCTCCAGAATGGGCTTGAGCGGGAAATTGAATACCCAGGTGACGACTCCCGCAGTAGCGGCAATGACCGCGCACAATTCGAAGAAATGTTCCTTCGTCATCATGCTGAAGAAGGTGCCGATATAACCCTGCAACAGATTGCCGGTGAAGCTGGTGATGAACCACAGG
>DATAVW010000025.1:0-3255 GCA_036267515.1 Rhizomicrobium sp. | reverse complement strand
GCAAATCACCACGGGCTGTATGATCAATTATCTAAAGGTGACAGCACCGGAATACTTCTCCGCGCAACACTCCCCGACACTCGATGCACTCTGGTACCGGCTGGAACAACACCCAGCCTTTCGCGCCACCAGCTTCGAGGGGTATGCCGTTCCGCGCGCTTCCTGACTCTCCGCTCCGCCTGTGGCCGGACCCCGTGGTCGACGGCACACGACGTGACGCCGGTCCCAAGCCAATTCCCCACTCGCCTGGCAAAAGCGGTTTGGAGTCAACGGTGAAAATAATTTCACGCCCCAGGGGGGAAACGGCCTTACACTTGCGTGGATGAAGCGCACGGCTGTTCCAATACTCGTGCAAATGTCCGCGCGAAACGCGCGCCCGGCTGTGTTTATGAACCTGCGCGGACTGTCCAGACATTTCGACAAACAAAACGAACAATTCCGTTGCTCAAATTCTGGCGGGGGCCTCCCCCCATTTTCCGGAGGTTCGAATGGGAACTTTGACCGGGTGCAAGAAGCAGATGCTGCAAGGTGTCGGTTGGAAACAGAGTGCAGAGGTTAGCCATGACCATTCGTTTTGACGACAAGGTTGCAATCGTCACCGGTGCGGGTGGCGGACTGGGCCGCGCGCATGCGCTGGAACTCGCACGGCGCGGCGCGAGGGTTGTGATCAACGATCTGGGCGGTGCCGTGGATGGCACAGGCGGCTCATCGGAGGCGGCCGCCAAGGTGGTCGATGAGATCAAGGCGGCCGGCGGTCAAGCCATCGCCAATGGCTCCTCCGTCACCGATGATGCCGGCGTCGCCAACATGGTGAAGCAAACCATGGAGGCCTTCGGCCGCATTGATGTCCTCATCGCCAATGCCGGCATCCTGCGCGACAAGAGCTTCGCCAAAATGGAAATGGCGGATTTCGAGGCCGTAATGGCCGTGCACGTGATGGGCACGGTAAAGCCTGCCAAGGCCTGCTGGCAGATTATGCGCGACCAGCAGTACGGCCGCATCGTGGTCACGACCTCATCCACTGGGCTCTATGGCAATTTCGGGCAGGCGAATTACGGCGCCGCCAAGCTGGGGCTGGTCGGCTTCATGAACACGCTGAAGATCGAAGGCGCCAAGGACAACATCAAGGTGAACGCCATCTGTCCGGTGGCCGCCACGCGCATGACGCAGAACCTGATGCCGCCAGCGATGCTGGACATGCTGAAGCCGGAATACGTCACGCCCGGCGTAGTGTATCTGGCGAGCGAGGAGGCGCCGACCGGAGTCATTTTAACCGCCGGCGCCAGCGTCTTCTCCGCTGCGCGGTTGGTAGAAACCGAAGGCGTCAATCTCGGCCATAACGCCGATGCCGATACGGTGGCGGCGAACTGGGCGAAGATCGCGGACTTCTCAACCGCCCGGCATTACGAAACCGGTATGGAGCAGACACAGAAGATCATGGCACGGCTGCAGGACCAGCCGGTTACGTGACAGTTACTCGCCTCGGAACTGCGGCGGGCGTTTTTCAAAGAAGGCGGCAAGGGCTTCCTGATGATCAGCCGTGGTGTGGGCCAGCGACTGCATGGCGGCCGACATCTCCATAATCGATTCAAACGAGCCTGTCTGCGCCTCGCGCATCAGCCGCTTGGTCATGCGCAACACATCCGGCGGCTGACGGCAGATGCGATATGCCAGCGCTCGCGCCTCCTCCATCAATTTTGCCGCTGGAACCACATGCGACACCAATCCCCACGCCAATGCCGTCCGTGCGTCGATGGTGTCGGCGGTAAAGAACAGCTCCGCCGCGCGCGACGCCCCGATCACACGCGGCAGAATCCACGCGCCGCCGTCGCCTGGCACCAGGCCGACTTTCAGGAAGGTTGCGCCGAATACCGAATTTTCAGCCGCGATCCGCATGTCAGCGAGGCACGCGACGTCGTTGCCGAGCCCGATGGCAGGGCCATTCACCGCCGCGATCAGCGGCACCTCAATGCCCCATAACGCGCGAATGATCCGGTGAATGCCGTTCCGATAATTCTCCCGAATGTGCACACCACCGCCACCGAATCCGCCAGTGCGCTCGCGCATCGCCTTAAGATTTCCGCCGGCGGAAAAGGCGCTGCCCGCCCCGGTCAAAATGGCACAGCGGACCTCGCGGTCCTGATTGATGCGCTCCGCCGCTGCCGCAAAGCGTTCGCCATCGCCCTCTTCCCCCAACGGGTTACGCGATTCCGGCCGGTTGATCGTGAGCGTAACGAGGTGGTGATCCTTCTCGAACAGCAAAGGGGACAAAGGTTTCTCCATCTGGATCAGCTCGGATTTACCACGCTCTCGCCTTAGAACTAAACAAGCCTTAACCCTAAGAGGAGATGATGCGATTCGAGAGTAGCAGCGAAAGGGCTAGATTGGGGTGATGGTTGATTCCGTCAATTTCGAAGTGGCGATCCCTGCCCCGGCGCTGCTCCGCAACGTCACTAAAGCCGTACGAGACTTCACGCAGGCGCTGGCACGTTCTGTATCTCCGGAGCCGGAAGAAGCCTGGCTTACCGCCGCCCAGCTCGAGCTTTACAGAAACAATACGCGCCACGCCGCCTGGCTGATGCCGATGGCGATCTTCTTCGTCACGCTGTCGGTGAGCAGCTGGGTGAGCCTTGGTGTTCGGATGGCGTGGTTCGGGGCTGTCACGCTGGTGAGCATTCTGCTCGAAGTCCTGGAACGCCACCTGGACGAAACTCTGCCCCACGATCTTGCGGGCATTCGCGCGCGCGCCCGCTGGTTCACCATCGACAACTCCCTTTTCCTGCTGGCGTGGTGCTCGATGACGGTCTTTCTGTGGGTGCCGGGCGTCCCCACGAATCATATGATGCTGATGCTCGCCCTCGCCTGCTCTCTCGCCGGGTCGGTGTCAGCCGTTGCCATGCATCCGGCGCTGGCGATCTCCTGTATCGGTTTGCATGCCGCTTTCGTGTTTGGGCCGACGTTTGCTTCCAGCGATCGCCTGGATCGGACCCTTGCAGGGTTGGGCGTTGCTTACGTCCTTATGCTGTCCGGACAATTCGTGGCTTCCTATGGAAGCAACAAGCGGATGCTCTGTCTCGAGCATGAGCGCGCCGGCCTCGTTCATGACTTACGCACCGCAAAGGAAGATTCTGATCGTGCGCAGGTGCGGGCCTTTTCCGCAGCGCAGGCAAAAACGCAATTCCTCTCCCACATGAGTCACGAGCTGCGTACGCCCATGAACGCCATTCTTGGTTTTTCCGAAATAATCCAGAAAAA
>DATAVW010000024.1:0-3646 GCA_036267515.1 Rhizomicrobium sp. | reverse complement strand
CCGCCATCTCGGATTTCTGATTGGTTTAGGCCGCCCATCGGGCGATCCGGTTTGCTTGCCGCAGAAGATCGAAGAAGTGCTTCCTTTGCTTCGGCGGCCCGTTCCACATGGCGACGCTCTCGTGCCTCTCTTGAAGATTTGCGCAGAATCGGCCACTGATTCGGGCTTCCCAGCTGAGCCGGAATCGGCGGAAGAAGAGGCGATGATCGCTTGTGCGGCGCACGTTTTCCTGCAGACACCCGATGCGGCAAAGGCGCACGAGGCCCTCGCTCGCCGGCTCGGGCCGCGCGATTTGGAATATCTCAACCTCTTCCTTGCGTTCATTCGAATGGCGCACTATTGGACAAAGCTCCATCCGGAACTGACCCTGGAAGCCGATATCCAGCAACTTCTGAGAACTCACGAAACGCTGGCGGAATGCATTTCGAAGGATCCCGCGGCCACTGAAGCGGATTTACACCGTCAGGTTACCGAGGACCTCACTTCCCTGCGAGAGTTGCAATTGCAATCGCGCCTTGCCGCTATTGTCGAGTCATCCGACGACGCGATCATCAGCAAGGACATGAACGGCATCATTCAGAGCTGGAACGGCGGCGCCGAACGGCTGTTCGGTTACACGGCCGGCGAGGCCATTGGCAAACCAATCGGCATTATCATTCCGGCTGATCGCATGGGCGAAGAACGCGAAATCCTCGACCGGCTGAAGCGGGGCGAGCGCGTGGAATATTTCGAGACTGTCCGGCAACGCAAAGATGGCACGCCACTCGATATCTCATTGGCCATTTCGCCGCTGAAAGACGCGCATGGGAAGGTCGTCGGCGCCTCGAAAGTGGCAAGGGACATCACCGAACGGAACCGGCAGGAGCAGGCGATCCGTGCTGCCAATGCGGCACTCAGCCGGTCAAACGCCGACTTGCAACAATTCGCATATTCGGCTTCGCACGATTTGCAGGAGCCGCTGAGAATGGTTGCGACCTACAGCGAACTGCTGAAAAGGGATTTCGGCGGAAAGCTCGGACCGGCAGGGGACGAGTATCTCGGCTACACGATTCAAGGCGCAGTGCGCATGGCACAGCTGTTAAGCGATCTCCGCCTCTACACGCAGGTTTCGACCTCGGCGGAGGAACCGCTGCAGAATTGCGATTCCGGGCGAATTCTGGATAAGGCGCTTGCCAATCTCGAAGCGGCGATACGGGCCAACGACGCCTGCATAATTCGGACTCCACTGCCCGCGGTTTGCATTCACGGGTTCCAGCTGCAACAGCTTTTCCAAAACCTGATCGGAAATGCGATTCGCTACAGGAGAAGTGATCCGCCGCAGGTTCATGTCGAAGCTCGGCTGCAGGGAGCGGATTGGCTGTTCTTGGTTCGGGACAACGGCATCGGTATTGAACCCCAATACAAGGAGCAAATTTTTGCAATGTTCAAGCGTTTACACTCTGCCGCCGCCTATCCCGGCACAGGAATGGGTCTTGCGATTTGCCAACGCGTCGTCGAGCGAATCGGGGGACGAATCTGGGTCGAGTCGGAACCCGGATGTGGGTCAACGTTTTTCTTTACAATACCGGTCAGAGAGCGGTAGCGAAGAGCGAGCCGGTCGAAAAGACGCGCGGATCCTGCTGGTCGAGGACAATCCCGCCGATGCCGGTCTGGTCCGCAGGGCCCTCGAAGAACATGGAATCGGAGGCGAGATCACAGTCTTCGCGGATGGCGACAGCGCCATACGGTTTATTCAGGCTCTCGATACGGAGCCGATTGCCTGTCCCGATCTTGTGATCGTTGACCTGAACCTCCCTCGAAGGTCCGGAAGCGAAGTCCTCGAATGTATGCGACAGAGCATGTGTTGCCGCAGTGTGCCTGTTGTCGTCCTGAGTTCTTCAAGTGCACAGTACGACAGGGAAGCCGCGGACCAGCTTGGCGCCAGCCGGTATCTTCGGAAGCCCTTGCGCCTGGGTGACTTTCTCGCACTCGGATTGATTTTCAAGGACCTGCTGGAACGCCGGCCACAGTAATAGAGGTGTACGTTATCTTGTGGTGCAGATTGTTAATCTGCGGCCGATTGACAATCGGCCTCTTCGAGTCCGCTTCACAGTCGCCCGCTTCTGCCAGCCAATCCGCGGCCCCTTCCTGCCGACAGGAAGCGCGCTTCGCGATGAATCCCGTCTTACCGGGGAAACATGAGGTGCCGGCCGGCTGCCTTTACTTCCGATTCAGCTCGACCACCCGCCAGACCGGCTGATCCTTTTCCGCCGGGTCCTGTACGAACTCCTGCGACGTCTTCGCCGGATCGTAATCGCGCCACAGCCACGTCAGCGCTTCCGGCAGCTCCGCGGCGCCGTGTCCATCGTTGTGCTCCCCGACGCCGAACGAGAAGTGATAATCGTAGCCCTTGAACTTGAGCGCGTCGGCCATGCCGATGTTGGCCGCGGGCCAATTGCCGGCTGCGTTGTCGAGATCCGCCGACCCGTCCTGCAGCCACACGCGGAGATTGCGCCGGGGCTCGCGGCGCACCATGGTCGGGTACTCACCGCCACCTTCCGGGTGCACGGCCGATCTTTGCAGCGCCGTGTAACTGCCGATCCAACTCAAAACCCGCGAAAACTCCTGCGGCCTGGTGAATGCGGCGTTGAACGCCATGATTCCACCCGAGCTCAGGCCCTGGATTGCGCGGCTGTATCCATCGGTGCGCATCTTGACGTGCATGGCCACGACTGGAAAAATCTCGTCCAGCAGCCGATGCAAATACGCATCGCTCACTGTGTCGTATTCGATGGAGCGCTGATTGCGCTCAGGACCGGTGCCTGCCTGGACAAAAATACTGACCATCAGCGGAATCCTCTTCTGCGCGGTCAGGTTGTCGAGCGTCTCCAGCACCCGCCATTGGCCCGGACGCGAACCGGTAAACTGCTGCCCATCGGCCCAGACCTGGACGGCCAGTGGAGTCACGCCGTCCCACTGCGCGGGCACATAGAACCATACGTTGGCCTTCACGCCGGTGTAAATCCGGCT
Source organism: Rhizomicrobium sp. (assembly GCA_036267515.1). Lineage (GTDB taxonomy): Bacteria > Pseudomonadota > Alphaproteobacteria > Micropepsales > Micropepsaceae > Rhizomicrobium. Next base: position 637 of record DATAVW010000024.1, on the reverse strand, counting down.
GGGCACTTCAACAGGTCCGGTAAGCTTGCCCGCCGGCACACCAGGCTGAGCGTAACTGTCGCGGCCGAATGCAGGCAGGTTGTTGGCGCCCCCGATTGGCTTCCCATCTGCGATCCACGTGTACTTGTACGCGGCGCCTGTATTCAGACGGGTCAGCACCACCCACAGCGATCCGGCCTGAAAAGCGGGGAGCGGCGCTTCGTTGTTGATTTGGAGCGACGGACCTTTCTCCGCCGACACGGCAAATACAAAGTCGCCCATCTCGCCCGCCGCCGCCGTGCCTTTTTTAATGTTCTCAGCGCCCAGTGTGTCGCGCACGGCCTGCTCCAGGCCGGCGGCGCGCACTCGAGCCATTTGCAGCAGTTCCTGATTGGTAACTTTCTGTGCCGCGCAAAGGCTCGCAAGCATCATCAGAATCGGCAGAATTCGCATATCGGATATTCTACGCAGATTCGCTCCGCGGACCCGGGGGTCAGAACGTGAAACGCCCGATAAGCTGACCCGTACGCTGGCCGCCGCCAAGACCGAGTGCATAGCCAGACAAGGCGCCGGAGTTACTCAGGTTGCCGAATGTTCCAAAGCCACCGATATAGTTCCCGTTGGAGGCCGTCTGCAAAGTCGCACCGGCGTTGACCGG
>DATAVW010000023.1:0-3387 GCA_036267515.1 Rhizomicrobium sp. | reverse complement strand
CAATGTAGGACCTCGCGCCCTCAGGCTCGCTGGGCCGCTCAAAAACAAGAACGATCACCTTGATCGATGTTAGGTCCGCGCGGGCCCAGCGCCGGCACCTTTCGTAACCGGCGATGGTCCGTTCTATCTCTTCGCATTTTCGTTGTGAGTGTCGTGACAGTTCGGATTTCGTCTTCGGGTATGGCCCCCGAACGTAGAGCGGCAGCCTTCAAATCCAAGCAGTCTGCTTGGTGTGGCTCCTACCGTATGCCGCCTTTTCCACCAGCCACCCTTCCTCGGCGCGGCGAAAACGCTCGTGCGCAATGGGCACAAAGGCATTGTTTGCCCAGCTAAGCCGCTCGACAACCACCGTTTCGCCATTCACATGAAGCAGGTTGAAGGCGTTCGCCTCATGCCGCCGCCGCGAAGAGGTTGCCGTGCCTGCCTGAACGAGCAGAGCGGTGTGCGAGCCCGCATACAGCACTTCACTGGTCACCGCCTGACTCACATGCAGATGGCCGGAAAGTACGATATCCACCTTGCACGCCGCGAAAGCCCGCATGGCGCGCCTGGCGCGTCCCACAATGGCACGATGCGAAGTCCTCTCCGGCAGTGCGAACGGATGGTGGGTCACCACCATCCGCACCATCCCCGACGGCAGACGCGCGAAGATTTCGCAGGCGTGCGCGATCTGGGCGCGGTTGATGCGGCCGTTCTTAAGCGTGAGCGCGCGCGCCGTGTTGATGCCGAGAACGGCAATTTCACCCTCGGCGTAAAACGGAGAGAGGTTCTGCGTAATGTAGCGGCGGTAGCCAGTGAGCGGCATCAGCCAGCGTTTCAGCACATTGTAGAGGGGCACATCGTGATTGCCGGGCACAACAATCTGCGGCTGCGGCAGCTGCTTCAGAAAATCGCGCGCCGCGGCGAACTCATGGGATCGCGCGCGTTGCGTAAGGTCTCCCGAAACCACCACGAGATCTGGCTTCGCGGAAATCACCGCGAGCTTGAGATCCTCCAGCACATCGGCATCCGTGCGGCCGAAATGCAGATCGGAAATGTGCGCGATGGTTTTCATGCCGTGTGAGGCACCACAACGCGCAAGGCGCGCGGGCGGCTGCGGTAGAGCAGGGGAGTCTGCATTCGCATCACCTCGCCATCGAAAGCGACATCGATGCTGCGCCGAGACGTATCGATACGCAGCTCACGCGCCGTGAAGGCAAATGGCGGATGCGGCTTGCCGGCGGCGACAAAGGCGCGCGCGGCCTCCCCCACGGCGCGAAAACGGCCAGTATGCGGCACCTGCATCACCCACAATTCGCCGCCGTCCAGCCGCACGCGCGCACCGATGCGGGGCGCGGCAAGCTGGTATTCGTTATTGCCAACGAAGACGAATTCCGTTTTCGTCTTCAGCACACGTTGTTGTGGCGTGCTCATCCGCACAGGGATGACGGTGGAACGCCCCGCGACGGCAATGGCCGCGCGGGCCAGGGCCACCCACTTGCTTTCACCCTCCCGCCGCAGCGCCTCTCGCTCGCGCACGATCTCGGGATAGAGTCCGATGCTGGAGTTGTTCACGAAGATGCGGCCGTTGACTTCGCCCACGTCCACTGCGCGGACACGGCCGCCAAGTGCATTCGAAACTGCCGCCTCAAGCTCCAGTGGAATACCGAGATCCTTCGCGAAATGATTGAGCGTACCAAGCGGCAGCACGCCGAGCGCCGTCTCGCTGCCCGCCAGCGCGTTCGCCGCAACATTGATGGTGCCATCGCCGCCGCCCGCGATCACCAGTTTCGCGCCTGCGTCAACAGCCTTGCGTACAGATCGCTCAAGGTCATCGATACCGGAGGGTTCTTCGATGCGCACGCGTCGGCCGGTCTGTGCGAAGACCTGCGTCAGACGGTCCCGCATTCCGGCCGCTCCGTCCGAATGGGCCGCCGGATTGAGCAGGCACAAAACGGCCGTTTCCGCGTCCGCGGCGGATAAGGTGTCCCCGATGGTGTCCATAGCCCTTCCGAACGCGCGAGCCGGCCACTTGGCGTTTGCCGGAAAGCACCTTAGATCAGCCCCAGCCGATATCCATTACGATCCATCAGGAGTACCGCCTTGCGCCGCCTCGACGAAGACGACGACAACGAGAAGGAAAAGCCGGAAGAAAAAACGCCGGAGCAACCCAACTCACCGGTGGCACAGGCGCTGTTCAAGTCGCGCACCGTGCTCATTTTCGGTGAAGTGGACATGAAGATGGCCGAGCGGGTGACCGCGCAGCTGCTCGCCCACGCCGACAGCGAAGGCGATATCCGGGTGATCCTCAATTCGCCGGGCGGCCATGTGGAATCCGGCGACACCATTCACGACCTCATCCGCTTCGTAGGGCGGCGGGTGAAGATCATCGGCACCGGATGGGTGGCGAGTGCCGGCGCCCATATCTATCTCGGCGCGCCGCGCGAGCACCGCTACGCGCTGCCGTTCACGCGCTTCCTGCTGCATCAGCCGTTAGGCGGCGTGCGCGGCCAGGCCTCCGACATTCACATCGAGGCGGAAGAGATTTTGAAGATGCGCGAACGGCTGAATCGCGAGCTCGCAAAGGAAACCGGCCAGCCGTTCGAAAAAGTGGTGGCCGATACCGAGCGCAATTACTGGCTGAGCGCGGAAGAGGCGAAAAATTACGGCCTCGTCGGCAAGATCGTGACGCGCGCGGAAGAGATGTAGCTTCGGTTGGGGGGAGCATGATCATCTCGTACAGTCGCAATTTTATCTACATTCGTACAAGGAAGACGGCGAGCAGCACCATCAAGCGGATTTTTTGCCGAGATCTTGCTGCCGAGGATCTCAGCCTTGGCAAACACACCGCAAAATTCCCGACTCACCTCCGCGCCACCGAGGTGATTCCGATCGTGCCGGCCGAGTTTTGGGTGCACGCGTTCAAGTTTACGTCTGAGCGGCACCCGTACGAGAAGGCGGTGTCGCTTGCCGCTTACAACTACGGAAAGCAGACGAAATTGAATCATAGCGAGCAACCGGAATTTCCGATTTTCCTGAACAACATCGTTTGCTCGGGAAGATATCGCAGCTTCGATTATTATTCCATCGATGGCAAAGTGGTTGTCGATGAATTCATTCGTTTCGAAACTTTATTGAGCGATCTGAAGCGTATCGGCGGGCGGCTTGGCATTCCCGTGCCCAACGAGCTGCCTCACGCCAAAATGTCGGCGCGCGATCCTCGGCCGGCGCAGGAAATACTGAACGACGAGCAGAAGCAGATTGTGTTCCAGCATTGCCGCGAGGAGTTTGAATTGCACGGCTACGAACGCTGATCCCCGTCTCCGTCCTTGGTGTTCAAGGGGGCCTGCGCCGCCAGGCAGACCCGGGAATTGCAACTCATGTTCTGTGTCGGCTGCGCGCCAGGCA
>DATAVW010000022.1:0-5088 GCA_036267515.1 Rhizomicrobium sp. | reverse complement strand
CCAGGGTCAAAAGACCCGCAAGAATCAGCGGAATGAGCGTCACCAGTTCATCCCCGAAACGGCGCAGCACCAGCACCAGAATAATGGCGATCGACACGAGTGAAATGATCCCTGCCTCCACGAAGGACCACACAATCGTCTTGGCTGATTCCATGATGATGATCGGCGTGCCCGTGGCGTCCGGCGCAACGGCCAATACGTCCCGCGTGAAATGGCGTAAGGTCTTGTTATCCTGCGCCGTCGGGAACACCTGCACGCGATATTGTCCGTCGATCGACACCCAGTCGCGCAGCAGGTCTTTCGGCAAGCTCTGAAGCTTGATCGGTGCCGGATGCAGCGCCGCGCGCAACTGGTTCAGCATGGTCTTTAGACCGGGTACGAAGGCTTGCGCGGCGCGCGCGCGTGTCGCGGCATCTCCTTGCGCAAGGCGGTCCAGCAGGCCGGCAAGTGCGAGCGCATGCTGCGCTGCCGGCCCTTTGCTTATGCGCGAAGCGGACCGTAGTGAAGAAGCGGTGCCGTGCAATGCCGCAACGGTTTCCGCATCGCCAGGCGGGCGCGCGACGACAAATGGATTGAAGGTGGTCTCCAGCAGGCCGGCCGCGTCCCGGATCAATGCGAGTTTCGGTTCCTGATCTGTGGGGATAAAGGCATCGACGGTGAGTGTCTGCGACACATTCGGCAGTTTTCCGAGTTGCGCCGCCAAGGCATTCGCGGCGCCAAGCGATGGCCGCAGCACGTTGATGGTGTTCGGTGAAGTTTCGGGGTTCTTCATCAGGTCGAGCGCCGTCGCCACCGATTCGGAACGCGGATTGCGCAAGTCCAGCGGGTTGGAATCGAAATGCATAAAGGGAATGAGCGCGAGCGCCAGCACGCCCACAATTGCCGCGATCAGCAGCACACGTTGGCAATGCCCCGTCAGAAACCTGTCCACAGCTCCGAGCTCGCGAAAACCTATTTCCTCGCCCTCTCCCTGCGGCTGCAGGATCTGCAGAAGGGCGGGCAGCACGGTGATGGTCAGCGCATAGGTGATGAGCATGCCGGTCCCGGCAATCAGTCCCAGCTGTGCGAGGCCGGCATATTTCGTTGGCAGGAACGAATAAAACGCGAGCGCGGCGGCAACAGCTGCGAGCGTAAGCCCTGTCCCCGTGCAGGTTCCAGCGTGCGCCAGTGCCTCGCCCAGATTTCCAAGCCGGTGGCGTTCGGCGCGGTAGCGCACGCAGAATTGAATCCCGAAATCGACGCCCAATCCGACGAACAGCACGATGAAGGCGACGGAGATCACATTGAACTTTCCGTAGATCAGGAGCCCGAAGGTGGTCGTCATGCCGAGGCCGATAATGATGGTCACGAGAATCGCCGCAATCATGCGGACCGACCGCAGGGCGAGCCACAGCATGACGAGAATTGCGGCGAGCATCAGCGCACCCAGAAGTGCACCGCGATCGGTAATTGAGGCAAATTCCTCATCGGCCATCGGCACCGTGCCCGTGAGTCGCACACGCACGCCATTGGCAGGCTTCAAACCCAACCTGCGCGCCGCGATCCGAATGGCCTTGGTGGCGCGCGTCCCGGGCATCAACGCACCGTAATCCAGCTTGGGTTGTACCTCGACGAAGCGCCGCATGCGCGACAGATCGGAGGCGCCACCCACGATCGCAGTCCAGCCGAAGAAGGCAGGCTTGGACGCGAGCACGTCGCCGATCGTTTTTGCGAATGCTGTGATCGGTCGATCCAGACTGGCAAGCGTCGCCTGGCCGCTCGAGACACCAAGCAAGGTGGTGTCGAGCGTCTTCATGATCCCGCGAAGACTGGGATCGGTGGCCAATCCGCCAAGGAAAGGCTGTGCCTTGATGAGTGCGTCCGTGGTCCGCTGCACTGACGACAAGGGCAGCAGGAGCAAGCCTTCCTGCGCAAAGAACGGTCCGCCGTCTGGGCGCCGCACCGAAATGAAGCGGAGGTTGTTTTGCGCCAGGGCGGCGGCAAGCCCACTGGCTGCTTCCTCGGCGCGTTCGGCGGTCGCGCCGTCCACCACGATCTCAATCGTGTTGTTCTGCTGTGGGAAAGCACGATCGTAGCGAACTTCATTTTCGCGCCAGGCAGCATTGGGCGCGACCAGATTTTCGCTGTTGGTGTCCATCTGGAAATGTGTGCCGGCGTAAGCGAGCGCGCCCAGCCCAAGCGCAATAGCGAACAGCACAATCGGCCACGCGAAAGCACTGCTGGCGCGAACGATGCGAGAAACGAGAGCAGAGAGCATTCTGGCGCCAAATTTTCGGGACACTCCCCCGATTGTTATCAGGGGTCAACCAAAATGGAGCGCGGACGCCGCGAACGTTGCCCACCTAGTTCCATTGCGTGTAAGGGGTAATTTGCGGCAACCGATGGGTGAGCCGGTTCGCCCGAGGGTGTCATCAGCATGCATGCAACTCGCGAGATGCAGACTGCGTGGACGCAGTACTGGACGACTGGCAATTTCGAGAGCCTGCCCCAAGATCAGGCGGCAGGTCGGCTCGTAGCGCTGGATTCCGCCTGGGGAGGATTCTTCTCAACCTTGCCCGATGGAACCAGGATGCTCGATCTCGCAACCGGCGGAGGCGCCGTAATTCGCCGGGCAATTGACGTTGGCCGAAATTTCAAGGTTTCGGGCGTCGATATTGCCGATCTCTCAGCGGTTAGCGACACACTGCCGGAAGTCGAATTCATTGGAAATACAGAGCTTTCGCACCTTCCATTTCCCGATGCCGCTTTCGACGCGGTCACCTCGCAGTTCGGCATCGAATACGGGGAGCCTGCCACCGCTACCCGCGAGGCTGTGCGGGTGTTGGTTCCTGGCGGCCGCGGACAATTCGTGCTGCATCACGCCGAAGGCGCCATTACGCAGGGTGTTGCCGCCAACCTGGCGGTCGAACGGGCCGCGTTTACGGGCCACAACGCGTTCGCGCTGGGAAAAGCAGTCTTCGAATTGCGGCAGCGCTCCGCCCCGCAATCTGAGATCATGCAGGCAGAAGGAGCGCTTCGGAATGCGGTCGCCATTTTGCAATCGCGCATACAAGATGAGGGTGCTTTTGGAAGCGCACGCAATGTCGTGGGCTTTCTCACCAGGGTCGCCGGCGCGCCAGAGGCCCTTCCCCCGACGGAAGCCCTGCATCAGCTGGACGTGGTGGAAGAGCAAGTCCGGGCGCGCAGCTTGCGAAGGCAGGCGCAACTGGATGCGGCGCTGGACAGAAAGGGCATCGAGAAATTCGCGGATCATCTCTCAGCTGCTGGCGCCGTTGTCGGCGCGCCGGAGGAGCTGAAATACCCGATGGGCAGGCCAATGGCCTGGAGCGTGTCATTTCACAAAGAGGGTGCGTGAAAATGTCGGGCTGGAGCGGGCGAAGGGAATCGAACCCTCGTATGCAGCTTGGGAAGCTAGAAATTCATCAGTAAAATCAATTGCTTAGCAGAAAGGCTCTGCTTAAATATGCCCTATGAATCAAAGGGTTAGCTTTTGCTGGAAAAACTTTTGGCTGACGTTTTGTAATTAGTAATTCTCACCATCGCTGGGACTCAAACCGCCACTTCCGGAACGCTTGAATCGCGCACAGAACAAATAGAGCCGCAGCAAAGCTGGTCCACAGAAGGTTCCAACCCGAAAACATTTTACCACCGGCGTTGGCCTTCAAAATAAGAATGACTCCAGCGCCTGCGGCTACCGCAATCTGTCCGTAGGTGAGTTTTTCGAAAAATAGCTGCCTAATCTCCGCACGGGATCGCGCTTCCCCCATCGTAGCGCGACCGTGCAGTTCTCGCGCGGGCAAATTCCAACTCCAGTAATAACCCGCCATGAACGCAACCAAAATTGCACCCAAGCCGATGTAGAGGACTGCTTCCGGGAGGTTGGTGCCAGCCATCGTGGCATAGAATGCCAACGAAAGGCCGAGAATCACTGTCCCTCCGCCACTCCCCCAAGCTGCGTATTTGAGGTATCGATTGAACGTGCTGATATATCTATCGCGTTCTGCGGCGCTTATTTGAATGGGCGCGCTGTTCATAAACTTCCGATAGACAAAGCCTTGCGTATCCGGCTCAAACTGGTCCGCAAACATCTTCCGGACACGATCAAAACTTCCCAGCATTCCGGCCCCCGCTTTCGCGCAAGTTAGTTAAGAAGGGACCGATTTGGAAAGCTACCTACAGGGTGAGCCTAGCATTCTGGTATCATGGTCCAGATACCCGGCCATCGCGCGGACCCTAGACATCTATATCCCGCACCCTTCATGGGTTCCGCATATGGACGTGCATGTGCCTTGCCTATGGTGCGCCGAACGGGGATTTCAGCTGGCGTAGGGCGTCTGCGCGGCTGGTCGTGATCGGTAGACAAATCGAATGCACGTGAGATTCCGGGCGTGGTGGCGACAGGCCCATCGCAGCCCCGTTTCGGATGGCGTATGTGCCCGCGTAATTCAAATCCCAGGCGAAATACTTCGCCTGTTGCAGGGCGCTAGCGAAAGACCAACGGGCTTCCGCGCCCAGCGGCCCCTGCCATGTCTCAAGCACTCTCAGTTGCGCCCAGAGCTCCTGTTCGCGCGCTTGATATTCGTCATACCGGCTAAAGACTTCGTAGATTTGCGAAAACCTCTGCTGCTCATCGAACGGAAAGAGGCTGTTGCGGCCACTTGCTGTGGCAGCCTCCCACCGCGCATGGAAAAAAGGCCATGTCGGCGGCAGGCCAATCCAGCTCGGCTGCGTTTGCAAGATGCCGTCGCCCGCCTTGCTCAGAATGCGCGAAATCTCACCGAGCCGCCGCTCGATGCACGGCTGGAGATCGAGCCGCTCACGAATGGCGGAGAGGTTGAGGGCTGCCTCATCCCGGACATTATCGCGCGCTTCTGCCGCCACGTTGCGATCGTGGACGGATTGAACAATCTGTTCGAAGCCAAGTGCGATCAGCACGCCGATCACAATCACGCCGACTTCGCCGAGGAACTCGCGCCACCCATGCAGTGGTTTCGGCAAGTGGAAATGCATGCAACTGCCTCCGCTTAGACTTCACCCTTGGAGGCCGAAGGGCGAAGCGAATACGTAATAATAAGCGCCCCGATCAGG
>DATAVW010000021.1:0-8671 GCA_036267515.1 Rhizomicrobium sp. | reverse complement strand
GGAGGAGGTCGATGCCCGTCGCCTGCGAGCCATCGTCATGATCACGGCCGATCCCAAGCAGGCGGAGCGCGTGGCTGCGGAACTAAAGCGCATGCCCGAGGTGCGCTCGCTCTCCGCGGTTTCCGGCGCCCACGACATGGTTGCCGCCGTGGAAGCCGACACGCCCGGGAAAATGGATGCCTCGCTGGATCGCATCGGCCGCGCGCCCGGCGTCGCTCGTACAGTATCTTCTATTATCCTCTCCGAAAAATTCAGCCGCTAACCCATCAAAGGATGCGAGCTTGATGCTTGGTCTGGGCCGCCGCGCCATATAGGATTGTGACCGGCAGGCGGCGTTCTCGCGTGGGGCAGGAACGGCCGCCGGCGGCGAGCGGTCGGGGATGACAGCGCCTCAGCAAAGAACCAGACGCGTCAGCAGCGCGATTGCGCGCGCGCGCTGGCCGAAAAAGGACGAGATGGAGTCGCTCCGGCTCCATGTGCCTTACTGGTTCATCGTGATCGTGCTGCTCGGTTTCGCAAGCCTGCAGATATGGCTGAACCCGTTCGGCTTCAGCGATCTGGTGCAGCGCTATTCGCAGGACGTGTCCGATCTGCTGATCAGCGGGCCTTATTTCTACGGCACTGAAGGGCGCGACAAGGTTTCGGTCGCCATTGTCGATGAAAACACATTGCACACGCTGCATGCGCCCTGGCCGTGGAAATATGGCGATCATGCGCGCATCTTGGATGCGCTGCTGCAATACAAGCCGAAAGCGGTGGTGCTCGATTTCCTGTTCGTCGACTCCCGGCCAGACGACACACTGAAAGATCTGATCGACGAGATCGGCCGTTACAGGAAAGCGCATGTGCCGATCTATTTCGAAGGCGGCATCGACCTTCCTTACGGCGAAAATCCGCTGCGGCCGGAAATCGCGGCCACCGGCGTACCGGTGCTCGACCCGGCGATCCCCCTGAATGCCGGCGTCGCGCGCCAGTACTTTTCATCCGCGCGATGTTTCAATCAGAAACCGGATCCCGATGGCAGCTGTCCGTCGTTGGCGCTGCGCGTCTACCGCGATACCTACAGCAAGCAATATCCCCTGGCGCACGTCAACGACATGATGGAGCTGGAGTGGGGCACCCGCACCGCGCCCGAGAACAAGTGGATCACGCACACCGGCGCGGATGGCGAGCAGCATTCCTGTTTCGAACAAATGAATCTTTTGCGCCGCTGGTACCTTGCGTTCTTCAACACCGATGCGGTGAAGAGCCCCTGCCCCTACACGGCGGAATTTCCGGTTGATGCGCTGTTGCTGACGCCGGACGACAAGGATATTGCGAAGATGGCGAGCAATCGCATCATCTTTTATGGCGGGGCGCTGGAGGCCGCGCAGGATCGCACCTTTACGCCCGTCAATAATCTGCTGCCCGGCGTGTTCGTGCACGCCATGGCAATGGACAACCTCATCACCTTCCATGGGCGCCCTTATCAGAACGCCGTGACCATTCGCGGCAGGCCGGTGGACGGAAATCTGGTCCAGGTGATCGCAACCATTCCGGTGATCCTGATCCTGTCGTGGATCCATTGGCGCGGGGTCTGCCGCAAGCGGCTTGGGCTGGGAGGTACGGCTCGCCAGCGGGGCGCCACTATCGAATACTTTATCGAAAAGGCCGGCGAGAAGGTCTGGCACTATCTCGCCTTCGGGCTGGCACTTGGCGTAGGACTGGTGCTGACCCGCTCGGCCGGCCTTTCGGTTGCGAACTGGGTCGAGGTCGTGTTCGTGTCCGTTGAACTGGCGGCAATGCTGCTGGTGGGCGTGCCGGATTCGATCTGGGGATATTTGCATCATGTGGTGGGCGGCATGCCGCAGCTGGAACCGGCAGTGGTTCCGGCATTGGCACCGGTAAAGGAGCGGGCAACATGAAATTGGCAATTGGAATTTGTGCGGGGGCTGTGCTGTTGGCAGTGGCTTCGCCTGCGTTCGCGGTGACAGAGACTTGCACCTCATCGACGGGGGATGTGGTGCTCGAAGCACGGACGCCGGAAGTCGATCTATTCGATGCGCCATCGGGCAAGAAGGTGATGACGGTCGAGCAAGCGAAATTCCCGGCTTGCGCGCCGATCACGGGTCGGGCGCCGAACTTCATGCTGCAGGTCAGCGTGAACGGCGGCAAATACTGGGTGCCGCCTTACATGGTACGCTACCGCTTCTCCGGCAAGCTTCCCGCCGTCTGCCGCAATCTTGCGATGGGCAGCAACGAGCAGAAGGTTGGATCGACACGCGGCCTCGGCGAAGGCTGTCCGAAAGCCGCAGGAGCGCATTGATGGTCACGCGTTGCGTTGGACTGATTGCGTTAGCCGGTGCGCTGCTTGCCGGTGCTGCTGCGCAGGCGAGCGTGGGTGATGGCTATCCCAGCCGCGGCACGGCGCTGTCGCAAATCTCCGCGGCTGGCGATTACAGCGATGTGCTGAAGGACCGACCGCTGGCATTGGGAATTCTCCGTGCTCGCGCGCAAGGCTTCGTGCCGTCGCCGCAACTGCAAGCTTATGTGCAGGGCGTGCTTGCCCGGCTGCTCGTCGATGTGAAGATGCCACCCTCGTTTCACCCTGAGGTGCGCGTGCTCGCAGCGCCGGAATTCGCCGGCGAGTGCACACCCGACGGCACCCTCATCATCACGGTGGGATTGCTGGAGCAACTCGAGAACGAAGACGAACTGGCCTTCGTGCTTGGACATGAGGTGGCGCACGCCATCTACAAGCATCAGGCGAAGAACTGGTTCAAGAAGGCGCAGTACTACGCCGTGGTGAATGGCGGCGCTGTGGATACCATGGCGAAATCCACCGCATTCATCGCGGGCGGCCAGACTGGCAACAACATCATGCGCGGTCTGGATGTGGCACAGCATCTCGCGAAATTGTCGGCGAACGTGCTGATGCCGCAGATGGAGCGCGGGCAGGAGGATGCCGCCGACGCGCTTGGCTTCGATCTCATGCTGAAGGCCGGCTACGATTCGCAGGCCGCATTGTCGGTCATGGACAAGCTGTCCGAGCAGGAGGCCGAAGCCGCGCAAGCCGCCGCGCAGGCGCGCGCTGCCGCGAAGAAAGATTCCGGCGGCGACGGCGACAATGTGATGAAGGGCCTCAATCTCGGCGCCAGCGCACTCGGCGCCATCATGGGCGGCGGCCGCCCCAGCGACGATCAGATCGCCGACATCGCCATCTTCGCATTCGACACGGCCGTGGACAGCATGGCGGAGGACGCGACCGCCCATCATCCGGCGAAGGAGCGCGAGGATTTGCTGAGCGCCTACGCCTTCCGCGAATACCGCACCATGGTGATGGTGAACCCCACGCCGTTGCCGTGGAGCCCGGCCAGCAAATCGCCGGTGAAGCCGCAGCTGACGACGTTGCTCTCGCATTACAGCCTGGCAGAGAATGCGGCGGCCTATCTGGCGGATCGTTCCCAGGGCAGCGATGCGTCGGCTCGCACCTACGTAGCGTCGTCTACCTCAAATCCCACGGCCGATCATGCCTATACGCAGTTCGTCGCCGCGGAATATTACGATCTGGGACGCCAGGGCACGCTTTCGGAAGCAGCGTTGGTGAAGGCGGCGAACGGGCCGGAACCATCATGGGAAGTGTATTCGCGGCTGACCGACATCTATGTATCGCGCGGCGATTACCCGAAAGCACAGGCTCTGATGGATCGCGCCGTTGTGCGGTTCGAGAACTCGCCCGTGTTGTTGCCCAAGCGCATCGAAGTGCTGCGCGGCGCCGGCCGGATGAGCGAAGCGCGCGCGCTGGTGCCGCAATGCAAGACCTACGACATCGATGAATTGACGGATGCGTGCAAAAAAGCGGCCGGCAGCGGATAGGCGTTAGCCGGCTCGCACAATGGCGGGGGAGTGAGCCCATGCGTAAAGCAATTGCAGCGTTGGCGATATGCGGAAGCCTCGCCGTTTCCGCGCCCGCCTGCCTCGCAGCCCAGGGTGACGGCTATCCCGCACGCGGCAAAGCCATCGACCAGCTGACGCCAGCAGCCGATTACACGCCGGCATTGCGGGGCCGCTCGCTCGCATTGGGTATTCTGCGCTCGCGTGCCCAAGGCTTCGTGCCGTCGCCGCAGCTGCACGATTACGTCAAAGGCGTGCTGGTGCGGCTGCTGCAGGGCGTAAATCTGCCGCCGACCTTCAAGCCGGAGGTGCGTATTCTCGCCGCGCCGGAATTCGCAGGCGAATGCACGCCGGACGGAACGCTGGTCGTCACGGTCGGGCTGCTGGAGCAGATCGAAAACGAAGACGAACTGGCCTTCGTGATGGGTCATGAAGTGGCGCATGCCATCTACCGCCACGAAGCGAAGAACTGGGCGAAGAAGTCACAATACTATGCCGTGGTGAATGGCACTTCGCGTGATGCGGTGGCGCAGTCGGCCTATATCGCCGCAAGCGCCACGCCCTATCTTGGCAGCGTCATCAACCTCGCGCGCCATCTCGAAAAGCTCAGCGACAATGTGCTGATGCCGCAAATGGAGCGCGGCCAGGAAGATGCGGCCGATGCGCTCGGTTTCGACCTGATGATTCGCGCAGGTTATGACCCTGAGGCTTCCCTTGCGGTGATGGACAAGCTCGCGCAGCAGGAGGCGGAAGCGTCAAGAGCGGCGATGGAAGCGAAAGCCGCGCAGAAGCAGAACTCCGCCGAGGCCACGGCGAACGGCATGAACATCGGTATGGGCGTGCTCGGTGTGGTGATCAGCGGCGGGACAAGTCCCTTGGCGTGGGCCAACCTCGCAGTCGCGGCGTTCGGCGCCGCTGTGGACGGCATGGCGGAAGACGCCACATCGCACCATCCGGCCACCGAGCGCGCCAACCTGCTGAGTGCATACGCCTATCGCGAATACCGCAACATCGTTTTCGTCGATCCCAAGCCGGTGCCGTGGAGCCCGGCGAGCACCTCGCCGCTGAAGCCGCAGCTCGTTGCGCTAATGTCGCACTACACGATGGCCGAGGACGCGGCCGCCTATGTGGCGGATCGCACGCAAGGAACCGATGTGGGCGCACGATTCTCCGTGGCGACATCGACGGGAATGCCGACCGCCAATCATGCGTACACGGAGTTTGTCGCGGCGGAGTACTACCAATTGGGCCGGCAGAACGCGCTGTTCGAGGCGGCACTGCTCAAGGCGGCGAGCAGTCCGGAACCGTCATGGGAAGTGTATTCGCGGCTCGTGGACATCTATATCGGCCGGCACGATTATGTGAAGGCACAGGCACTGATGGATGAAGCGGTGAGGCGCTTCGACAACTCGCCAGTGCTGCTGCCCAAACGCATCGAAGTCCTGCGCGCCGCGGGCCGGCAAGCCGAGGTGGTGGCGCTGGTGCCGGAATGCGAGCGCTACGGGATTCCAGAACTCACCGACATCTGCCGCCGCGCCGCGGGAAAGACGTGATGCACGGATCTGGTATTTCCATTGCTCCCCTGTGATGGGTTATTGTGGCGTTTTAAAAGACAAACCGGAGTGCCGCTATGTGCCGGGCCATCAAGACGCTGCACAACTTTGCCCCACCTGCGAGCGATGAGGAAATTCGCGCCAGCGCATTGCAATTCGTGCGCAAGGTCTCCGGCTTCACGCGGCCGTCCAAGGCGAACGAAATGGCATTCAACCGTGCGGTGGATCAGGTTGCGCACGCAGCGCATCACCTGCTGGCCGAACTGGTGACCAACACACCGCCGCGCGATCGCGCCACCGAGGCGGCGAAAGCAAAGGCCCGTTCTGTGACACGCTATCGCGTAAGCGTTTAGGCCAATGCCGATTTAAGCTGTCGGCTGCATTCTGAACCCCGCCTCTCTCCGAGCGGTGGACGCCCAGGCAGGAATTTGCTGGATGCACCTCCGCCGGTATAGTCGCGCCGCCTGACTCTTTCGCCGAATCACGACGGCCGAATGGAAATTTATCTGCCCATCGCGGAGATGAGCGTGCACTGGCTGGTGCTGCTGGGCATAGGAGCTGCCGTGGGATTTCTCTCCGGCATGTTCGGCGTGGGTGGCGGTTTTCTGCTGACGCCCCTTCTCATCTTTTATGGCGTGCCTGCGGAGGTGGCCGTTGCGACCACCGCAAGTCATCTGACCGCTTCATCCATGTCTGGCGCGGTGGCGCAGTGGCGGCGCCGGGTGATTGATTTCAAGATGGCGGGCGTGATGCTGGCGGGCGGATTGGCCGGAACCATCGTTGGCGTGCAGCTGTTCGCATTGTTGCGCCGGGTGGGGCAGGCGGACATCGTCATCTCCGCAGGCTACGTGATCCTGTTGGGCAGCATCGGCGGATTGATGCTGAACGAAAGCCTGCGGGCGCTGCGGGCGGCGAAAGCGGCAACCAGGCAGCCAGCAACGGAACGGCACAACTGGATTCACGGGCTGCCGCTCAAGATGCGCTTCCGCACCTCGCGGCTCTACATCAGCGTGATTCCCCCGATTGTCCTAGGCTTCATTGTCGGCATTCTGTCGTCGATCCTGGGTGTCGGCGGCGGGTTCGTGATTGTGCCGGCCATGATTTATCTCCTGCGCATGCCCACCAGCGTCGTGGTGGGTACGTCACTGGTGCAGGTCGTGTTCGTCACCGCCATGACAACCATCCTGCATGCGGCCAGTGATTTTAGCGTTGATATCGTGCTGGCCCTGTTCCTGATTTTGGGCGGCGTCATCGGCGCGCAGTATGGCGTCCGCATCGCTGCGCGCATGCAGGGCGAGATGTTGCGGCTGCTGCTGGCGGTGCTGGTGCTCGCCGTTGGTGCGCGGCTACTCTATGGCCTGGTGATCACTCCGCGTGAACTTTATACGGTTGCGGTGGGTACGCCGTGAGGCGGCTGCTCGCTTCACTGGCGTTATGCGCGCTTGCAAGCGGTGCATCGGCGGAAGATCTCGTTTCCGGCCTCTCGCAGGACCAGATCCAGATCACCTCCAATTATGCCGGCACCGATATTGTCGTGTTCGGCGCGATTGAATCACCGGAAAATTCCGAAACGGCGGGTACGCGCGACGTTGTCGTGGTGGTGCGCGGGCCGGATGCGGATTTCGCCGTGCGGCGGAAGGCACGTGTGGCCGGCATCTGGATCAATCGCAACAAGATGAGTCTCTATGGCATGCCCGCATATTACTATGCCGCCAGCACGCGCCCGCTTTCGAAAATCGCTTCTGCCAACACGCTGGCACAATACCAAATCGGGCTCGCCAATCTGCGGCCCAAGGCCGAGAGCACGCACTCGCCGCGCAGGGGGGAGCCGTTCCGGCTTGCGGCCATCCGCCTGCGCGAGCGGCAAAAGCTGTACGCGGAAGCGCCGGCCGGCGTGGAGTTCCTCGGCTACTCGCTGTTCCGGGTGCGCGTGCCGGTTCCTGCCAGCGTGGCGACGGGCGAATACGCGGTGCAGGTCTACCTCTTTCGTGACGGCAACGTGGTGAGCGCGCAAACCACGCCGCTGTTCGTGGACCAGATCGGGCTCGAGCGCCGGCTCTTCAGATTCGCGCATGGCCGGCCGTACGCCTACGGACTTGCCACGGTAGCGATGGCCATGCTGCTCGGCTGGGGCTCGTCATTCCTGTTCCGAAGACAGGCGTAGGTCACGCAGCCACGGCGTAGACTCGCGTAGAGCCGAGGACGTAGGCGAGGAATTTGTTGGGAAACAGCGAGCGCAGTGGGCGCTCGCGGACATCGAGGCCGCCAGTGTAGGCGCCGAAAGCCGGCAGCACCATGCGATTGCCATCGGAGGCGAAGCAGCGGGCGCGGATCGAGCGCCCCCGGCGCGTGACCCTTGCGCACGGATGCAGATGGCCGGCGATTTCGCCCGGCGCGGGATGTGGTGACGGCAGATGCCGGAAGATGAGTCCGCCGATGGCGATTTCCGAGGTGATGAAGCCGCCGAGCCAGGTGGGCGGGTGCGGATCGTGATTGCCTTCAATCCAGATCCATTCGGCGGTGTCGCCGAGTTCGCGCAGGACCTCGCGTTCGTTGTCATCGAGGCGGTCGGCGGCATCACGGTCATGAAAGGAATCCCCCAGCGCGATGATGCGCTCTGGGCCGTAAGCTCGCGCGAGTGCTGAGATGCGTGCCAGCGTGGATCGCGTATCGTAAGGCGGAAGCAATTGTCCGCTACGCGCGAATGACGAGCCCTTCTCGAAATGCAGATCGGCGAACACCAGAGTCCGCTCCGCCGCCCACCACAACGCACCGGAAGGATGGAGCTGCAACTGTTCGCCATTCAGCTGAACATGCAAATCGTCAGACACACGTACTCCATACAGAATTCCCTCTCCCCCTCTGGGAGAGGGATACAGGGTGAGGGGGTGTTAGTCACCGATGTGCACACCGTCACGCGGATTAACTAGGCAGCCCGGACTCATCGCTTTACCGGTTTGAGTATCGATGGTGACTTCCAATGAGTAGTCCGGGTCGTGCCAGACGAACCAACGGATGTGCTCGTAGCGTGCATGCCAATTACCCGACAGTTGGAGCGAACCAACTACCTTCCGACATGTTTGCTGCGCTAGGGAAATCGCTTGGTCGGACGTTCCTACTGCTCCGCTGTAGACGGTAGTGCATCCAAAGAACGACAGGGTCGCCAGCAAAAGAAGATTAGAACGGCGCGCTCGCATTGTCCGCCCGGATGTAAAACGGCATCGCGCAACTCCCCCTCACCCCAA
>DATAVW010000020.1:0-25860 GCA_036267515.1 Rhizomicrobium sp. | reverse complement strand
CGGTGGCTCGGTGGTGTGGGGGGCGGCGTGCGAGTGCGAAGGCCTCTCTGCTGCGTCGTCCTTCTATGGCAGCCAGTTGCCCGCGATGGCCGACCGGCAACCGAAATGCCCAGTCATTGCCCATTTCGGCGAACACGATTCCGGCATTCCGCTCGACGGCGTAAAGAAATTCGAATCTGCGCATCCCGACGTGCCGGTGTACATTTACGATGCCGGCCACGGCTTCAATTCGGATCGGCCCGATCACCACAACGAAGCCGCTGCCAACCTCGCCCGCCACCGCACGCTGGAGCTATTCCGGGCAAACGGGGGGTAGTACAGTTTTGCGTATTTATTTGGGGGACACAGATGGGCTTAGTCTCGTGCTCAGAGGATAACGAAGAACTACTCCTGCATCATCAACAAATTTGCGCCGCCATTGATCGGATTTCCGGAATGCTTGATCGCGCCGCGATCGAGAATCCGAACACCGTCGAAAAACAAATCCGCCGCTTCATAGAACGTATGCAAGCGGAATTGCAGACTGTGAAACAGCAGCTCGATGCAGCATTTGCAGATGCTCAACGAATTCTGCGCGATCCGAATGTCCGTATCGTGAAAAGGCTACAGAAGGAATCTGCTGCTAAGGCCAAAGCGAAAGGCTTGTTGTCCCTCAATCAAAAGGTCCTAATGACCACCCGGCAGAAGAATGCTCGCCTGACCCAAGAATTACAAAATGTGCAGAAGCAAATAGGCAAGCTCCAGGGTGAGGTGGCGTGGAAAACTGTCGTAGACGGTGTGAAGCCGGCCCATCCAAAAAAGAGCAATGGAGCGCGTTAGCTACGGTAGCTTCGACCTTGCGGCCATTGATGATGATCGCGCTGGTCAGGCCACTTTCGTCAGCGTTTCGCGGGCCAGAAGCTCGATCAGCGCGGAGCGGGTGAGCTTGCGGCGTTGCGCTTCCTCGTCGAGGGCGGCAAGCACGCCGGAATCGATCGACAGATTGGCTTTCACCGGCTTGCCCGTTTCGCGCACCAACGGCACGGTTGCGAGTCCCGCTCCCAATGCCAGCGCCCGCTTCACCTCGGTATCCCGGCGCAAAGATTCCAGCGCGCGCGGGTGAGGAACTTTGCCGCCATTCTCTTCCGTAACATTAGCCCAATCGTGCAGCGTATCTGCGGCATTGGTTAGTGCCTCGTCCATAGTTTTTCCCATGGCGGTACAGCCCGGCAGATCGGGAAATACGACTCCGTAGCCGCCCGTTTTGCCATCGATCAGTGCGATATATCGCGCCATTCTCACATTACTCCTCGGAGCCAGCCGGCCGCCTTGGCGATGCTGCGCGCCACTCCGGCTGAGAGTGTCCGATGCCGCGGCACCGCCACCACGCCCTTGACGGCATGGCGATAAACGTCATGCGCGGCGCCATGCCGGGCCAATTCCCAGCCCTCGCGCAAGAGGCGGGAGACAAGCTTGGCTCGATTGGTTTCGGCGTTTGCCATTGCGCGAGGGTCATTAATATAAGCTGTATGGGCGCTAGGGTCAACGTGCGCCTATGTAGGCGCATTACCGCAGGCTGGCCTCGATATTTCCGCCGTCGACAGTGATGACGGCAGCGGTGGTTTTCTCGGCGTGCGCCAGATAGACGAAGGCTTCCGCCACTTCGCTCGCATACACTTCGCGGCCCAACAGATTGCCGCCCATATACTGTTCGGGTGAAACGCCGCGGGCCGTGGCGCGCTTCTCGACCATGTCGTCGGTCAGCAGGCCCGAGCGGATGCGGTCGGCATTCACTGCGTTCGCGCGGATGCCGTGCTTGCCGTAATCGAGCGCATACTGCTTCATCAGGAACAAAGTGGCGGCTTTCGGCAATCCGTACGGGCCGAAATCCTTGCCGGGATTGATCGCCTGCTTGGAGGTGTTGAACAGCAGGCAGCCGCCCGTGCCCTGCGCCAGCATGATGCGCACCGCGTTTTGCGCCACCGCCTGGTGCGCGAAGAAATTGAGCTCGAAACTCTTGCGCAGGGTTTCGTCGTCGAGCCCGCCGATGCGGCCCTGCCAGGCGGCGCCCGCGTTCGAGACCACGATGTCCACGCCGCCAAACGTCTTCGCCACGTCATTAAAGGCGCGCGTCACCTCGTCTGGCTTCGTCACGTCGCAGGCGATGGCGAGCGCAGTTTTCGAAATCTTGCGCGCCACTTCGATGGCCGCGGCACGGTCGCGATCCAGCACGGCCACCTCTGCACCCTCGGCCGCCATGGCGCGCGCCGTCGCCGCACCGATGCCGGAGCCGCCGCCTGTGACGACGCACACCTGCCGCGCCAGCACCTTCTCGGCCGACTTGCCGAGCTTCGCCTGCTCCAGTGACCAGTATTCCACATCGAACTGGTCAGCTTCGGGAATCGGTTGGTAGCGGCCGATCGCTTCGGCATCGGTGATCACTTCGACCGTGTTTTCCGCGATGTCCGCGGCGATGGCTGCGTCTTTCGCCGAAGCACCAAGGCCGAACAGGCCCTTGCCCGGCACGAGGATGACGCGGGGCAGCGGATCGAGTTCTTTCTTTTTCGGCTCGGCGCGCGCGTTGTTGCGCGCGAAGTACTCGTGATAGCGCGCAATAAAATCGCCAACCGCTTTCTCGACTTCGCCTTGCCAGGCGTCGAGCTTGCCGGCTTCCGGCGCGGGCACGATCAGCGGCCAGTTCTTGGTGCGGATGGTGTGGTCCGGCGTCACGACGCCCTGTTGCGAGTAGCGCGCCAGCTCCGCCCCGTTCACATAGTCCAGAATAGAAGGGCTAGTGCGGAAGCAGAAGATCTGCCGCCTCACTGTGCCAGCCTGCTCGTCGCGTGAGATGGCACAGGCGCCGCGCAAGATCGGTGCGATTTCGGCGGTGTGCGCAAGATTGGAGGGCAGTTGTGCTTTCACGAATGTCTTGCGGCCGCGCTGCAGACGCTCTTCTGCCAGCGTGACGAATTCGATCATCCGCTCGTAAGCGGTCCTGGCATCTTCGGCGAACGAGAAAATGCCGTGCTTCAACAGGATGGCGCCTTCCACATCCGGATTGCGGTCGAACACCTCAGCCACGCTTTTCGCCAGCGCGAAACCCGGAATGGTGTAGGGCACGTACGCCACCCGCTTGCCGAAGACATCGCGCGCCAGCGCCTCGCCGTCCGGCTGATCGGTCAGCGCCAGCAATGCGGTCGAATGCGTGTGATCGATGAATTTGTGCGGCAGGAAGGCGTGCAACAGGGTTTCCACGCTCGGATTGGGCGCTGACGAATCCAGCAGATTCACCCGCTGGAAGTTGACCATGTCCTCGTCGGAAAGTTTGTCGAGTACGCGCAGGCGGCGCAGCGGCGCAAGGCGTACCGCTGGTAATCCCGCCGGCTCGATGTTGCCCATGTCCCAGCCGGAACCTTTGACGCAGATAACCTCGACCTCATCGCCGAGCAGGTCGCGCATCTTCGTCTTGACGCTGGTATTGCCGCCGCCATGGAGCACTAGCTTCGGATCACCGCCCAGAAGCCGCGTCGTATACACACGCAACGCGAGATCCTCGCCCACGGCTTTTTCTGCATAGCGCGCGACGTATTCCTTTGCTTCTGATTCCGACCAGCGGGATTTCATTCCACAGCTCCGATCGAGGCTCGAACGCCCCGCGAGACAGATGACTTTTTCTGCAAGTTTAAAGGGAGGCATTCACCATTCATTAGGCGATTACAAGAGCCGCTGCGGAACTTTGAAACCACTGACGCATGGCCGAATTCTGGTGGGGTAACGAACCTGCTCAGGAGCCTCCCGATGGCGCGCGACGGACGGAATATCATTCACCTGGTTAAGGACAGCAACGGCCGTCCCATCAGGATGGTGGATTTGCCGCCGCCGTCCCTCAAGCGCTGGGTGCCGCAGCGCAAGGCGGAAGTGGTTGCAGCTGTGCGTGAAGGTGTCCTCACCCTGGAGCAAGCCTGTGCGCGCTACGCCCTCAGCATCGAAGAATTTCTCTCCTGGGAAGAGACGATCGATCATTATGGCGTGACCGGCTTGCGGGTGACCGATATTCAGCATCATCGGCATCACTGAAGAACGCATTCAGGTTTCCAGCAGCGCATCCAGAATTGTCGCGCATTCCGTGTCGGCGATGCCGTCGATGCGCGCTGGGCGGAAGTGCCGCTGAAATGCGGCGACCACATCGCGCAGCGGCCATTCGACATCCGGCGGAACACCATAGCCGTATTGCCGAAGCTTCGCGGCAAACGCATTAAGCTCGTTCGGGTTGAGGGGTGTTTCGGGCGGCGGCGCCGGCAGCGATTGCGGCCAGAGGCCAATACCGTTTCCAGCGAGCCTGGCCCAAGGGAACAATTCGCCGGGATCCTGCTTCCGGTTGGGCGCCACGTCCGAATGGCCGACGACCCGTGACGGCGGAATTGGATGCCGTGACAGGATGCTCCGCGACAATGCGACCACTGCTTCAATTTGCGCCTCGGCAAACGGAAGGTAGCCGAGCTCATGCCCGGGATTGACGATCTCGATGCCGACGGAACGCGAATTCACATCGCGCACGCCCGCCCACCAGGAAACGCCGGCATGGCGGGCGCGCCGCTCCTCCGGCACGTGGACGTAAACCGTGCCGTCCCGATCGACCGTATAGTGTGCCGAAACTTTAGCTTCGGGATCGCACAGCCGCGCCAGTGCTTCTTCCGCCGTGCGCATTCCGGTATAGTGCATCACGAGAATGTCCACAGGGCTTTCGGCCCGCGCATCGTGGTTGGGTGAAGGTCGTTCAATACGCTTCAGAACCATGGCGCAGATTTCCACACGCGCCGATACGCGATCAGCAGTTTGTTCATCCCTGGTTGCCGAATCTGCGCTCTTGCCCAATTTTTTCGTATGCCGTGTTGATGGCCGCGAGCTTGTCGTTCGCGAGCTTCACGAACTCTTCCGGCACGCCACGGGCCATCAGGCTGTCGGGGTGGTTCTCCCGTACGAGCAACCGGTATGTGCGCTTGATCTCGTCTTCGTTCGCGTCATGCGCAACCCCGAGGATAAGATATGGGTCCTCGCGGTCTGCAAAGTGCGAGGCGCGGATGCGCCGGAACTCGTTCGGTGCGAAGCCGAAAATATCCGCCACGCGTTCAAGAAAGGCGAGTTCCGCGGGATGCAGAATCCTGTCGGCTTTGGCGATCTCGAACAGGCCGTCGAGAATGTCTTCCAGCACAGCCGGTTGACCGCGATAAATATTGGCGATCTGGCGAGCGTAAGCTTCGAACCCCGCCGTATCCTGGCGCGCCAGGCGAAAGATGCGGCGCACATTGGCTTCTTCGCTCGGCGGCACACGGAAATATTGCCGGAAGGCTTCCTCTTCATCGCCTGTGGCGACGCCATCCGCCTTCGCCATTTTCGCGCCGAGCGCGATCATGGCAATGGTAAAAGCAACGCCCGGATCTGCGGCCCTCGACGGCGCCGCTGAAGGCCGATCCACAAGAAAATGGCCGGCCAGCGCCCCGAAGGCCGCGCCTACCGGGCCGCCCGCAAGCAGTCCGGCCGCCGCGCCGCCGATTTTTCCCCAGATAGACATGGGGCGAATCTTTAGGCGAATGTCGGCGCAATGTCAGCATCCAGTAAATGGCGCTTCTACATCGATCGCGGCGGCACCTTTACGGATATTGTCGCGGAAGCGCCGGACGGCGCGCTCAGCGGCCTGAAGCTGCTGTCGGAACATCCGGATTATGAGGATGCGGCCCTGGAGGGCATCCGCCGTTATCTTGGCGTAGCTTCCAGCGCACCCATTCCCGCGAAACGCGTGGCGGAAGTCCGAATGGGCACAACGGTCGCCACCAACGCGCTGTTGACGCGAACCGGCGAGCCGCTTGTGCTGATCACCACGCGCGGGTTCAAGGATCAGTTGCGCATCGGATACCAGAACCGGCCGAAGCTGTTCGCGCTGAAAATCGAACTGGCGGACATGCTGTATGCGCGCGTGATCGAAGCGGACGAGCGCGTGACGTCAGAAGGCGAGATGCTGCGGCCGCTCGACGAAGCAGGTCTTCGCGCAAAATTGGCCGAAGCGCGCGCGGAGGGATTTTCCGCCTGCGCCATTGTGTTCTTGCATGGCTATCGCCATCCCGCGCACGAGCGGCGCGCGGCGGAAATCGCGCGTGAGCTGGGTTTCGGCCAAATCTCGATCAGCCACGACACCGTGCCGCTGATGAAGTTCGTCAGCCGCGGCGACACCACTGTAGCGGACGCTTATCTCTCGCCGGTTCTGTCGCGCTATGCCGACCGCGTCTCCCGCGCGCTCGGCGGTGTGAAGCTGTATTTCATGACCTCCAACGGCGGTCTGGCTTCGCCGCAATTTTTCCGCGGCAAGGACGCCATTGCGTCGGGTCCCGCCGGTGGCGTCATCGCCATGGCAGAAACCGGCCGCGAAGGCGGGTTTGATCGTGTCATCGGTTTCGACATGGGCGGCACCTCCACTGACGTTGCCCGTTTCGACGGAACTTATGAGCGGGTCTATGAAACAGAACTCGCGGGCGTGCGCCTCCGCGTGCCGATGCTGGCGCTGAACACCGTGGCGGCGGGAGGCGGTTCCATCCTGCATTACAATAGCGCGCGGTTCCGCGTGGGACCGGATTCGGCCGGCGCCGATCCGGGTCCGAAATGCTACCGCCGCGGCGGGCCGCTCTGTGTCACGGACGCGAATGTCATGGTCGGGAAACTCCGGCCCGAATATTTCCCCCATATCTTCGGGCCGAACGCAAATCAGCCGCTGGACCATGCAGGTGTGTCGAAGGCGTTTGCGGCGCTGGCAAGCGAAATTGCTGACGGCCGTTCGCCGGAACAGGTGGCCGATGGCTTCATCCGCATTGCCGTCGAGAACATGGCGAATGCGATCAAGCGCATTTCCGTGGCGAAGGGCTATGATGTTCGCGACTACACCCTCAACTGCTTCGGCGGCGCCGGCGGCCAGCATGCCTGTTTGGTAGCGGATGCCTTGGGCGTTTCGCGAATCTTCATTCATCCCTTCTCCGGAGTGCTTTCAGCTTATGGGATGAAGCTCGCGCAGCTGCGCAGCATGCGCCAGCGCGCGATTGGACAGGAGCTTGCGCCGTCGCTGGTGCCGGTTCTCCTTGAAGCAGCCACTGAACTAGGGCGCCAAACCGAGGCGAATCTTTTCGCCCAAAGCGCGAAAGCTACGCAATCATCCGCGCGCGCACACATCCGTTACGAAGGCAGCGACACCACCATGCCGGTTGCGCTCGCTTCATTGGACGAAATGACGGCTGCCTTCGCCGAAGCGCATGCGCGCCTGTTCGGCTTCGGCTTCGAAGGCAAGCGGCTGATTGTGGAATCCATCGAAGTGGAAACTGAGAGCTCGACGTATCCTCCCCCGCCTGCGGGGGAGGTGCCGAGCGAGCGCGAGCGAAGCGAGGCGGAGGGGGGAATTTCCCCCTTCCGTCTGCCTCATGCTTCGCATTCGGCAGTCACCTCCCCCGCAAGCGGGGGAGGACAAGAGCGCAGTCGGTTTTTTTCCGGCGGTGCATGGCATGAAGCAGTGACGCATTGCACGGAAGACCTGGAAAGCGGCACAGGTGTGAACGGTCCCGCGCTGCTGATCGAGCCGCATCAGACGATCGTGATTGAGCCGGGTTGGCAAGCGCAGGTTACGGAGCAGCGCGCCGTCGTACTCACGCGCACTGGCAACCGTGCTGCGCACCGCGCAAGCACGGAAGCCGATCCTGTGCTGCTGGAAGTATTCACCAACCTGTTCATGGCCATCGCGGAGGAAATGGGTGCCACCCTGCAGAACACCGCGTCATCCGTGAACATCAAGGAGCGGCTTGATTTCTCCTGCGCGATCTTCGACGCGGACGGCGGGCTGGTAGCGAACGCGCCGCATATGCCGGTGCATCTGGGCTCCATGGGCGACTGCGTCACGGCCGTCATGCGCAAACATGCCGAGATGCGCGAGGGTGACATGTTCGTCACCAATGCGCCCTATGATGGCGGCACGCACATTCCGGATGTGACGGTCGTGGCCCCTGTGTTCGTGCAAGGCGAGCGCTGCTTCTTCGTCGCGAGCCGTGGGCACCACGCCGATATCGGTGGTATCACACCTGGTTCCATGCCGGCCTTCTCCAAAGATATTTCTGAGGAAGGCGTGCTGTTCGATGGCGTGCCGCTGGTGCATGGCGGGCACTTCGACGAGAATGGGGTTCGGGGGCTGCTGGAAACCGGCGAATATCCTGCCCGCAATCCCGCGCAGAACATCGCGGACCTGAAGGCGCAGGCTGCCTCGTGCATGCGCGGCAGCGAAGAACTGAAACGCATCTGCACCCTCTACGGCGCGAATATCGTCACCGCCTATATGCTGCATGTGCAGGACAATGCAGAAGAATCCGTGCGCAAGGTGATCGGCGCACTGACGGATGGCGAATTCGCCATGCCGACGGATGGCGGCGCAGAAATCCGGGTGAAGATCACGGTCGATCGCGAGCACCGCATCGCGCAGGTGGATTTCACCGGCACGAGTCCTCAGCAGCCGAACAATCTCAACGCGCCACGCTCTGTCACCAAAGCGGCGGTGCTCTATGTCTTCCGCTGTCTCGTGGACAGCGACATTCCCATGAATGCCGGTTGCCTGAAGCCGCTGGAAATTGTCGTACCGGAAGGTTCGCTGCTCAATCCGCGCCCGCCTGCCGCTGTCGCCGGGGGCAATGTGGAAACCAGCCAGGCGGTCGTGGATGTGTTGTTCGGCGCCCTGGGCGTGATGGCGGCGGCGCAGGGCACCATGAACAATCTCACCTTCGGCAACGAACGGCATCAATATTACGAAACCATCTGCGGCGGGGCTGGCGCGGGCGCGGATTTCGGCGGGCAATCGGCCGTGCAGACACATATGACGAATTCGCGTCTCACCGATCCCGAGGTGCTGGAGTCGCGCTACCCCGTGCTGCTGGAGGAATTTTCAATCCGCGAAGGTTCCGGGGGAAACGGCAAGCACCGTGGGGGCGATGGTGCGTTCCGCCGTATCCGCTTCCGCGAACCGATGACGGCCGCCATTCTCTCGACCCGCCGTGAAACTGCGCCATTCGGCTTGAATGGCGGGGAAGACGCAAAGCCGGGCGTCAACACAGTGGTCCGGGTGAATGGCGAACAAGTAACACTGAAAGGCCGCGATGAAGTGACTTTGGAACCGGGCGATCAGATCGTCATTGCCACTCCGGGCGGCGGCGGCTTTGGAGGACCACAATGACCACTGTCGTTGTCACCGGCGCCAACCGTGGTATCGGGCTTGAATTTGTCCGTCAGTATGCAGGCGATGGCGCGAAAGTTATCGCCTGCGCGCGAGATCCGCACCATGCCGATGTCCTGAAGGAACTCTCCGTCGCCAACAGCATGATTGACGTCCGCCCGCTGGATGTTTCCGATTTCACAGCCTGTGCCGCGCTGGGTAAGGACCTTGCGGGCGAGCCCATCGACATCCTTATCAACAACGCCGGCACCTATGGCCCCAAGCGGCAGGACGCCGATGACATGGATTTCGAGGGCTGGGCCTATACCTTCGCCGTAAATACAATGGGGCCGCTGGCGCTGTCGCAGGCGCTGCATGAGAATCTGAAGCGCGGCCGCGAGAAGAGACTCATTACCATCACCAGCGGCATGGCGTCCACCGCGACCACCGAAGGTGGGTATCTCGCCTACCGCGCTTCCAAGGCAGCGGTTAACAATGTGATGCGCAACCTCTCGGTGGATTGGCGGAGGGACCGAATCATTGCAGTTGTGATTTCACCCGGTTGGGTGCGCACCGACATGGGCGGCGCCGGTGCACCGCTGTTGCCGGAGCAAAGCGTCTCTGGCATGCGAAAAGTGATCGCCGGTCTCACACTTTCCAATAGCGGCAAATTCCTCAATTGGGATAGCGGCGAACGCCCGTGGTGAACGCCGTCAGGTTGCCCAGTGCAGGGTTATCGTCTGCCCCGCCGCGAGTTGGCCAGTGCGGGTCACGGTGCCGTAAACGCCCGCATTGTTGGCGTTTGCGCGAACAACAGCTTTGAGCATCTGCGGTGACGAAGAGGCGGAATCCGGATCAAGATTGATCATCGCGCAGCGAATATCGCGCATGGTGACGGCGACAGCGGGAGCGTTCTCTCCACCACCGAACGACAGTACGCCGCCTAGCCAGGTGTCTTCCTGAAAGGCAACCGGCCGGAGCGCGCGGACGAGAATATTTGGGCGAAATCGCCGCACATCGAGCTGACATTCCGCAAGGCGGCATATCTCGTCTACGGTGTTAGAGGCGATCACCGAAATCGTCGCGTCATCAAAGATGCCCTGCCGCAGCTGCATCATCTGCACCGGCTCGCCGCACCGCTCTTCAACCTCCGCCGCCAATACCGCGCTGAAGATGGGCAACCGTGCGCCATCCGGCGTGCACGCATGCGTGGGGAGAAGCCCGTCGGCGCCGCCCGCGCGCAACTCAGGCGTAAACAACAGCAGGTCAGGAAGCTTGGTGGCCGACAGCCAGGGAAAGCCGCTGCGGTTGTTGAGGCGGCGAAAGGCCAGCCGCCTGTCGCCCTCGATTCCGTGCCAGCCCAGCGTGGCGGCGTCCAGCCGCTCACCACGCATCGACTTTACCGGATAGCGAAAGATCGCCTCCACGGATCCGATTTCTATGGGCATGGCGGAACTCTAGGCCGCCGCGGCCGTGCGAGGATCGTAGTTCAGGATGGGTGAGAGCCAGCGTTCGGCTTCGTCGATGCTCCAGCCTTTGCGGCGCGCGTAATCTTCCACCTGATCGCGCTCGATCTTGCCGGTACCGAAATAGCGCCCCTGCGGATGTGAAAAATACAGCCCGCTCACCGATGAGCCGGGCCACATGGCGAAGCTTTCGGTGAGGCGGATGCCGGCGCGCTTCTCCGCATCCAGCAGGCGGAACAATGCGGCTTTCTCGGTGTGGTCGGGCTGCGCGGGATAGCCCGGCGCCGGGCGGATGCCGCGATATTTTTCACCAATCAGTTCTGTCGTCGAAAAGTTCTCGTCCGGCGCATAGGCCCAGAATTCGCGGCGTACGCGCTCGTGCAGGCGTTCGGCAAAGGCTTCGGCGAAACGATCGGCGATGGCGCGCAGCAGAATGGCGCTGTAGTCGTCCTTCGCGGCTTCGAACCGCTTGATGTGCTTCTCCTCGCCGATGCCCGATGTCACAGCAAAGCCACCGATATAATCGGGAGTGCCGGGCGGCGCGATGAAATCGGCCAACGCCAGATTGGGTTTGTCGCTCTCGCGTTTCATCTGCTGCCGAATGGTGTGCAGTGTGGCAACGGTCACGCTGCGGCTATCATCGCCATAAAGAAGAATGTCGTCGCCGTCGGCATTGGCGGGCCAGAAGCCGATTGCCGCGCGTGCCGCCAGCCAGTTGCCGTCGATGATGCGCTTCAGCATCGCTTGCGCATCGGCATAAAGGCTGCGTGCAGCTTCTCCCTGCTGCGGATCATCGAGAATTTGCGGAAACGGCCCGGCCAGCTCCCAGGTCTGGAAGAACGGACCCCAATCGATATACCGCGCGAGCTCGCCGAGATCGTAGGGCCCGAAATCGCGCAGGCCCAAGAACGTGGGCTTTGGCGGCGCGTAGGCACTCCAATCGAACTTCAACTTATTCGCACGTGCCTGCGCGAGCGAGAGCCGTCGCCCCGGCGCATGCGCCGTGCGATGCCGCGAGGCGATGTCCTCGTATTCCTTGCGCGTGTTTATCGCAAAACCCGCGCGCGCCGTTTTGCTCAACAAGTTGGAGGCGACGCCCACCGCGCGCGAAGCATCCGAGACATGGATGACGGGCCCGCGGTTGTAGCTGGGACTGATCTTCACCGCCGTGTGAACGCGGGACGTCGTGGCGCCGCCGATGAGCAAAGGAATCTCGAACCCCTGCCGCTCCATTTCGTTCGCCACATGCACCATCTCGTCCAGTGACGGCGTGATGAGGCCGGACAATCCGATGATGTTGGCGTTGTTCTCACGCGCGGTATCCAGAATCTTCTGCGCCGGCGTCATCACGCCAAGATCGATCACCTCGTAGCCATTGCACTGCAGCACCACGCCCACGATGTTCTTGCCGATATCGTGGACGTCGCCCTTCACCGTGGCCATGACGATGCGGCCCGCCGGTTCCTTCACCGCGTTCTTCGCCTGCTCGGCTTCCATGTAGGGCAGCAGGTGCGCCACCGACTTCTTCATCACCCGCGCGCTTTTCACCACCTGCGGCAGGAACATCTTGCCCGAACCGAACAGGTCACCGACCACATTCATGCCCGCCATCAGCGGCCCTTCGATCACATCCAGCGGGCGCGTTGCCTGTTGCCGCGCTTCTTCGGTGTCTTCCGTCACGAAGTCGGCAATGCCGTGCACCAACGCATATTTGAGCCGCTCTTCCACCGGCGCATCGCGCCAGGCGAGCGTCGTCTCCGTCTGCACATTGCCCGCATCGTTCTTGAAGCGCTGCGCCAGATCGAGCAGCCGCTCGGTCGCATCCTCACGGCGATTGAACAGCACGTCCTCGATGCCGTCGCGCAGATCGAGCGGAATGTCCTCATACACGGGCAGCGCGCCGGCGTTGACGATGCCCATATCCATGCCGGTTTTGATGGCGTGGTAGAGAAACACCGAGTGCATCGCCTCGCGCACCCGTTCATTGCCGCGGAAGGAGAAGGAAAAGTTCGAGACTCCGCCTGAGATATGCGCGTACGGCAACTCGGCGCGGATCTGTTTTGTTGCTTCGATGAAGGCGCGGCCGTAATCGTTGTGCTCCTCGATGCCGGTGGCCACGGCAAAGATGTTGGCATCGAAGATGATGTCTTCCGGCGGGAAGCCAACCCTGTTGACCAGAATGTCGTAGGCGCGGCCGCAGATCGCCACCTTGCGCGCGATGGTGTCCGCCTGCCCGTGCTCGTCGAAGGCCATCACGACCACGGCGGCACCGAAGCGCATCACCTCTTTGGCGTGCGCAATGAACGGCTCTTCGCCTTCCTTCATGCTGATGGAATTGACGATGGGCTTGCCCTGGCAAACTTTCAGCCCCGCTTCGATCACGCTCCATTTGGAGGAATCGATCATCAGCGGCACGCGCGCGATGTCCGGCTCGGCGTTGATGAGGTTGATGTAGCGGCGCATGGCGGCCTCGGAATCGAGCAGGCCTTCGTCCATATTGACGTCGAGAATCTGCGCGCCGTTCTCCACCTGGCCGCGCGCGACTTCGATGGCAGCTTCGTAGTCATTGGCGGCAATCAATTTGCGGAACTTGGCGGAGCCGGTGATGTTGGTGCGCTCGCCGACATTCACAAAATTGGTGTCGGGCGTGAGCGTGAACGGCTCCAGGCCCGACAGGCGAAGGTAACGGGGTTTCTCGGGCACGCGCCGCGGTGCGACGCCCTCGACCGCTTCGGCGAAAGCCTTGATGTGCGCCGGCGTGGTGCCGCAGCAGCCGCCGACGATGTTCACGATGCCGGAGCGCGCAAATTCGCCGATCCGTGCCGCCATGGAGTCGGGCGTGTCGTCATACCCGCCGAACTCGTTGGGCAATCCGGCATTGGGATGGGCGCTCACCAGCGTGTCGGCCACCTGGCTCAGTTCGTCCACATAGGCGCGCAATTCCTTGGCGCCCAGCGCACAGTTCAGCCCGACGGCGAACGGCCTCGCATGGCGGACGGAATGCCAGAAGGCTTCTGCGGTTTGGCCGGTCAGTGTGCGCCCCGAGAGATCGGTGATGGTGCCGGAAATCCAGAAGGGCAGCCGCTCGCCCAATTCCTCAAACACCTCTTCCGCCGCGTAAATCGCTGCCTTGGCGTTCAGGGTGTCGAAGATCGTTTCGATCATCAGCAGATCGGCGCCGCCCTGGATGAGACCTCGGGTGGCATCGCGATAGGTGCTGCGCAGATCATCGAAGGTGATATTGCGGAAGCCGGGATCGTTGACGTCCGGCGAAATGGATGCCGTGCGATTGGTGGGGCTGAGCACGCCGGCCACCAGCCGCGGCCGCTCGGACGTGGAGCCTTGGTCGCAAATGCCGCGCGCCAATCTCGCGGCGGTTTCGCACAACTCGCTGACCAGATGCGAAAGCCCGTAGTCGCCCTGCGAGGATTCCGCCGCGGTGAAGGTGTTGGTCTCGATGATGTCGGCACCGGCCGAAAGATAAAGCTGGCCGATCTCGCGGATGAGATCGGGCCGCGTCAATGTCAGGACATCGATATTGCCTTTAAGATCGTGACTGTGATCGGCAAAGCGTTGCCCTCGAAAATCTGCTTCGCTCAAGCCATAGCCCTGGATCATCACACCCCATGAGCCGTCGAGCAGCAGGACGCGCCGCTCGGCCTGGGTTTTCAGCCAGGCGAGCCGGGATTCACGATTCCAACTCATGCCGCGGCCTCCGTGGGAATTGCCTGGGGCTGAATGCCCAACAGCCGGCACGCCGCATAGGTGAGATCGGCTTGATTCAACGTGTAGAAGTGGAACTGGTCGAACCCTTCTGCAAGCAGCTCTTCCACCTGTTCCGTGAGCACCGCCGCCGAAATCAGCTTGCGGCTTTCCGGATCGTCATCCAGTCCTTCGTATAGCCGGTTCAGCCATTCAGGGACGCGCACGCCCGCTTTCGCTGCCATGCGCCGTACGCCCTTGATGTTGGTGGTGGGCATGATGCCGGGAATAACGGGAACGCCGATTCCGCGGCGGCGCGCCAGATCGCGGAATCGCGCAATCACACCGGCGTCGAACCCGAATTGTGTGATGGCGCGCGCCGCGCCTGCATCCACTTTCGCGCGCAAGAGTTCCATATCGTGATCGAGCGACGGCGAATCCGGATGGCATTCCGGATAGGCGGAAACGGAAATCTCGAATGGCGCGACCGCGCGGATGTCTGCGATCATTTCCGGCGTCGAGGCGTAACCTGATGCATTCGGAACATATGGCGAGGCGTCCGGCATGTCGCCGCGCAACAGCACCATGTGGCGCACACCGATATTCCAGTAGCTTGCGGCGATTTCGCCGATGTCCGCGCGCGTGGCAGCCACCGAAGTCAGATGTGCGGCAGGCGTCAGCGTGGTTTCCTCGACGATGCGTTTGACGGTTGCGTGCGTGCGCTCGCGCGTGGAGCCGCCGGCGCCATAGGTCACAGAAACGAATGCGGGCGCCAGGGGCTCGAGGCGGCGGATGGCGCGCCACAATTGTTCCTCCGTTTCCGGCGTCCGCGGTGGAAAAAACTCGAATGACACTTTCAGCGGCCGGTTGTGCGCGGCAAGGCGTTGCAGGCTCATGCCGCCTCCGCCGCGCGTCGCACGTCCTGCGCCTGGGCCATCCAGATCTTCACCGTGAGCTTTGCTTCACCCGATCCCGTTTGCTCGGGTGCGATTGTTTCAACCTGCACCGGCGCCAGATGCGCCGCTGCAAACCAGGCCTCCACCTCGCGGTCGGAAAATCCGAGGCGGCGATGCGACAATTCCTTGCGAAGGAATTCCAGATCGTGCGGCGCGAAATCCGCAATCAACAATCGTCCACCGGGCTTCAGGACACGCGCGACTTCCACAACAGCTGCGTGCGGTTCGTCGAGATAGTGCAGCACCTGATGAAACAGCGCGGCGTCGAAACCGCCTTCCGCTGTCGCCGTCCGGAACGGCAGGCGATAGATATCGGCAAGCCGCACCTGGCAGTGCTGGGCACCGGAGCGTTCCAGCCGGTCGCGGGCAATCGCCAGCATTTCTGGACTCACGTCCACGCCGACGCCGCGCCGAATGTGCGGCGCCAGCAGCTCCAGCATGCGGCCCGTGCCTGTGCCGGCATCCAGAAGAGAGCCGATCCGCGCCGGACCGAGCAGGTGGAGCACTGCGTTCTCCACGCTTCTTTCGGGCGCATGGAGCGATCGCAGGCGCTCCCACTCCGGCGCATTGGCGCGGAAGAATCCGGCAGCCGCTTGCGCACGAGCCGCGCGTACGGTGGCAAGCCGCGCGCGGTCGGCCTCGAAGACGGCGGGATCATCGATCGGCAGTGTCTTCAGCGCGGCGGCAAAGCTTGCACTCACCCGCTCGTCGCTCAGGCGATGAAAAACCCAGCTGCCTTCCTTGAAGCGCTCGAGCAACCCCGCCTCGCAAAGGAGCTTCAGATGGCGCGATACGCGTGGCTGGCTCTGCCGCAGGATCGTGGTTAGCTCCGTCACTGTCAGCTCCACTTCGCTGAGCAGGAAAAGCAGGCGCAGACGAGTCGGGTCCGCGACCCCTTGGAGCATGGAAAGCAAACGGTCCATCGAAGGTTCTCTCGTACATTGCACATAAACATATCTTTATGTGTTTATGCAAGGACGTTGCCCTGCGGTCACCCGGCGTCTCAAAATGCGCCGCCCACATGGTTATCGAGGTAAGAGGGCCCTTGATTTCGCCACTGTCCTCCCAACTATTGTCCCATGATCCGTCGGCGCGGGCGCCAGAAACACTCGTCGCGCGTTTCGTGAACAGTCTTTGGGTGATGGTGGTGCATGCGGGGTTTTTTTGCGGTTGTTGGCGCCGGTGCGGCGCTGTTCCTTTCGGGTTGTGCGACGGCGCCCGATCCTTCGGGCGCGAACGACCCGTACGAGTCGTTCAACCGGAAGGTATTCGATCTTAATCACGACGTAGACCGCGCGGTCATAAAGCCGGTTGCCCAAACATATGTGGATGTGGTGCCGGAGCCCGCGCGCGAGGGCGTGCATAATTTCGTCACCAATCTCGACTTGCCGATCACATTCGCGAACGATGTGCTTCAGGGAGAGGCGGAGCGGGGCAGCGAAACGTTCCTTCGCTTCACCATCAACTCGACCATGGGCGTCGGCGGGCTGTTCGATGTCGCCACGAGGAATTTTCACATCCCGTTCCACACGGAGGATTTCGGCCAGACCTTGGCGGTATGGGGTGTGGACGAAGGGCCGTACCTGGTGTTGCCGATTGTCGGTCCCGATCCGCCGCGCGATGCCGCAGGCCAGGTTGTCGATATCTTCCTTGACCCCTGGACCTACTGGCCGCACTTCCGCAGCAAATTCTGGTGGTCCGCAGGCGAAACCGTGCTGGAAGGCGTCGATCTGCGCGCGCGCAATATCGAGAGTCTGGAATCGATCGAGCGGCAGTCTATCGACCTGTACGCCTCGATCCGCAGCCTTTACCGCCAGAACCGCAACAATGAGATCCGCAACGGCAAGCCCGACGTGACGAATCTGCCGAATCTGTAGGCTGACAGCGTCATTCAACACCGGGGCGAACCGGAACCATTGCGGACGGAAACACTTGGGTAATGCGATGATTAAGTCCGTGAGATCGATTTCGACAGCGATTGCTGCTTGCGTGGCGTTGGCGCTGTGTACCTTCATCGCGCTTGCGTCACCGGCTTTTGCGAGCGCTGGTGCTGAAGCATTCGTTCAGAGCAACGTGCAGCGCGGCCTCCAAATTCTGAACAACACCAGTCTTTCGAAAGAACAGCGACAGGAGCAGTTCCGCGGTTTCCTGCTGACCCTGACGGACCTCCGCCGCATCGCGCTTTATACGCTCGGGCCTGTGCGCCGCACCGCGAGCCCGGCCGATCAGGACGCGTTCGTGGACGCGTTCCGCAATTACGCCTTTGCGGTTTATGGCGCGGAGTTTTCCAAATACGGCGGTCAGACCTTGCGTATTACTGGTTCAATTCAGCGCGCCCCCGGTGATGAGTTGGTGCGTACCGTTCTGGTGGATCCCCACGCGCCAGCGGGGCAGGAACCCATCGAGGTGGATTTCCGCGTGTACAACAGCAGCGGCAAATACGCCGTCGTCGATATCGTCGTCGCGGGTCTTGATCTCGCCATCACCGAGCAGGAAGATTTCAGCGCGTTTCTCGCCCAGCACAATGGCGACCTCAAAGCGCTGATTGCCAATCTGCGCCAGCGCACCGAACGGGTGCGCTCAACCGGCCGGATTTAGCCCGTCTCGCTGCGAATTGACTTCCGCTAAGATCGGTATTACCTGATTGCATCGGTAATACCAGAATCGGAATGACAACGACCGTTACAGTAAAGGGGCAGGTTACACTGCCCAAGACTGTGCGCGACGCCGTCGGCATCAAGCCCGGCGATCGGGTGGAGGTGCGCGCGACGGCATCCGGCGCGATCATTGTCGAAAAGCCCGGCGCAATGAGCGACTACAAGAGGCGGCTGCGTGAAATCGCCAGGCAGCGGATCATTCGCGGCACCACAGACGAGATCATGCTCATGACGCGTGGTGATCCCGACGACGACTACAAATGACGCTTGTCGACAGCAATGTGCTGATCGACATCTTTACCGGCGACAAGGTCTGGTTCGACTGGTCGGAAGCAGCTCTGGATCGCTGTGCTGCTTCAGGCAGGCTATTGATCAACGAAATTGTGTTCGCTGAGCTGTCGGCGCGGAGCACCAGCGAGGAATCCTTGCGCGCAAATCTGGAGCGGATGAGCGTCTCGCTTGAGCGCATACCAGTCTCTGCGATGTACCTCGCCGGGCAAGCATTTGCCAAATATCGCGCATCCGGTGGGACCCGCAGCAGTTTGCTCCCTGATTTTTTCCTGGGCGCGCACGCACAAACATCCGATTTGCCGATTCTTACTCGCGATGCCCGCCGATATCGGACGCATTTTCCGAGCGTAAGGTTGATTACACCAGATCTTTAAGCATCAGGCCCTGGCGAAGCGTTTGTACTTGATGCGATGGGGCTGGTCGGCATCGATCCCGAAACGGCGCTTTCGGTCTGCTTCGTAGTCGGCGTAGTTGCCCTCAAACCACTCCACATGGCTGTCGCCTTCGAAGGCCAGCATGTGGGTGGCGATGCGGTCGAGAAACCAGCGATCGTGGCTGATGATCATCGCGCAACCCGCGAAATCTTCCAGCGCCGCTTCCAGCGCACGCAATGTCTCCACGTCGAGATCGTTGGTGGGTTCGTCGAGCAGCAACAGATTGGCGCCACTGCGCAAAAGTTTGGCGAGATGCACGCGGTTGCGCTCGCCGCCGGACAACAGCCC
Source organism: Rhizomicrobium sp. (assembly GCA_036267515.1). Lineage (GTDB taxonomy): Bacteria > Pseudomonadota > Alphaproteobacteria > Micropepsales > Micropepsaceae > Rhizomicrobium. Next base: position 6,858 of record DATAVW010000020.1, on the reverse strand, counting down.
GACCTTCTTCTGCTGATCGCCGCCCTTGAAGTTGAACGCGCCCACATAGGCGCGGGAATTCATTTTCGTCTTGCCGAATTCAAGAATGTCGGTGCCGCCGGAGATCTCCTGCCAGACTGTCTTGTTGGGATCGAGCGCCTCGCGCGACTGATCGACATACCCGATCTGCACGGTGTCGCCGATGCGCAAGTTCCCAGCATCCGGCTTCTCCTGGCCAGTCAGAATGCGGAACAACGTCGTTTTGCCGGCGCCGTTGGGACCGATCACGCCGACGATGCCACCTGGCGGCAGATTGAAATTCAGGTTCTCGAACAGCAACCGGTCGCCATAAGCTTTTTCGACGGCGTCTGCCTCCACCACCACACTGCCGAGACGCTCGGAAATCGGAATGAGAATCTGCGCCGGTCCCTGCCGCTGCTCCTGCGATTTGGCCAGCAGCTCCTCGTAGGATTGGATGCGGGCCTTGGATTTTGCCTGTCGTGCCTTTGGCGATTTGGAAATCCAGTCGCGCTCGCGGGCGATGGTCCGCTCGCGGGCTTCTTCCTCCTTGCCTTCCTGCAGCAGACGCTTGTCCTGTATTTCGAGGAACGATGTGTAGTTGCCCTCGTGCGGAATGCCGCGGCCGCGATCCAGCTCCAGAATCCAGGCGGTCACGTTGTCCAAAAAATAGCGGTCGTGGGTAACCAGGATCACGCAGCCTTTGTATTCACGCAGCGTGTGTTCGAGCCACGCGACCGATTCGGCATCGAGATGATTGGTTGGTTCGTCCAGCAGCAGGATGTCGGGCGCATTCAGCAAGAGCTTGCAGAGCGCCACGCGGCGCTTCTCGCCGCCTGATAGCTTGCCCACTTCAGCGTCCGGTTCCGGGCAGCGCAGCGCGTCCATCGCCTGCTCCACCTGGCTGTCGAGATCCCACAGCCCGGCGGCGTCGATCTTGTCCTGTAGCGCCGCCATCTCGTCGGCTGTTTCATCGGAATAGTTCGCCGCTATCTCGTTGTAGCGATCGACCAGCGCCTTTTTCGCGGCGACGCCCTCCAGCACGTTGCCAAGCACGTCCTTCGTGGGGTCCAGTTCCGGCTCCTGCGGCAGATAGCCGGTGCGGATGCCGTCTGCCGCCCACGCTTCGCCGGTGAAGTCCTTGTCCTGGCCGGCCATGATGCGCATGAGCGTGGACTTGCCCGAACCGTTCACGCCGACGATGCCGATCTTCGCGCCGGGGTAAAACGACAGCCAGACGTCCTTCAGCACCTGCCGGCCGCCGGGATAGGTCTTCGAGAGACCCTTCATCACAAATACGTATTGCGGCCCGGCCATGGCTCTTTACCCGTCGCTCTTTAGTGGAAGCGGCGCGTTCTAGGGCGCGGAGCCGTTGTTCACAAGCAGAAAGAAAAGCCCGCAGCGGCTCGCCACAACATGAAAGCAGCTTCAGAGATTCAGAAGTTGATTTTGGCGCGGCTGAGGACGGTGACGGCGTTGGCGCCATTCTGTCCGCCGACATTCATCTGATAACCGGCATTCGCCTGCAGCGAGAGCGCGCCGTTGAAGAACGTGGTGACATAGCCGAGCGCGACATCCGTTTCCTTCGTGCCACTGGAGAACGCAACGCCGGGATAGCGCTCGAGCAGATTGACGCCGCTCTCAAGCCCGGTGCCGGCCAGGCTGACGCTGCCGAAATAATCGTCTGATGGGCGGCTCACGGAGAGGCCGAGCGCATCGGCGTTGTCGAACAATCCATGCTTCGCGATGGTAAGGCCGTAGGAACGCCCCTGAACGGACGTTGTCGCGAGGGCGGGCGAGGCGCCAGCCTTCAGATCGAGCTGTGTGACGTCCATGTTGTACGAAAAGCTCGTCACCCAGCCGTCGCCGAATTTCACATGCGCGGAAAGACCCGCCGCGGATGTTCGCGCGCTATCGTTGAAGCTGAGCGGCGCAGGCGTGAAGTCGCCAAGCATGGTGGACACGCCGGTGCCGCTCTCCGCGGTCAGCCCAAGGCTTCCCCACTTCGAAACATCCCACTCCAGGCTGCCGGCTTCGAGGTGAGACTGCGGCAGATCTGTAATGGTCGATGCATTGTTCGGGACGGTGAACTGGAGCGCAGTCGGAACGCGCCAGCCCGCCAGGCTTTCTTCCGCGATGTGAAGGTGAAGGCGATCGGTGACATTGATGATCTTCACCTCATCCGCGAACAGGTCGAGCGGCATGGCGCTCGCGACCGAGATTTTCGCGGTGATGGGTGACGGCAGGCCGAGGCTTGCGGGCGCAGTGGATTGCGCCAAAGCTCCGCTGCCCGCGACGGCGAGCGCGGCCAACCCCGTCAAGACAAGTCCAAATTGCAACCGATTCCCCCGAGCCATGGCCGGAATCCCAAGCCCCCTCCGTCCCGCAAAAGATAATCCCGCCGCGGTGCCGTATCAACGCAGAGATACGGCCAAAACGTGGCCGGGCAGCTACAATTCCAGGTTAACTTTTCGAGAGTTGCGCGGTTGCAACGCAGGTCTCCGGCGCTGTTCTGGACTTGGCCTCGCCCCACATCGCATCCTCGCGCCGGATCGCCATCAGGAATCGCCATGACCGCCGTTAACGACGTTACCGATCTGTCCCTGGAGGGCGCGATCGCCGTCATTAGCCTCAATTCGCCGCCGGTGAATGCACTGTCCGCCAAGGTGCGCGACGGTCTGGCCGACGCGTTCCGGCAGGCGGCCGCGGCCACCGAAACCAACGCCATCGTGCTGATCTGCGAAGGCAAAACCTTCATCGCCGGTGCCGACATCACCGAATTCGGCAAGCCGCTACAGGGCATCAGCCTGCGTGATCTCGAAGATGTCATCGAGAACACGCCCAAGCCGGTGATCGCCGCCATTCATGGCACGGCCCTGGGCGGCGGCCTCGAAGTGGCGCTGTGCGCCCATTATCGCGTGGCGGTGCCGAGCGCCAAATGCGGACTCCCGGAAGTGAACATCGGGCTGCTTCCCGGCGCGGGCGGCACGCAGCGCCTGCCGCGCATCGTTGGCGTGGAGGTGGCGCTCGACATGGTCACCAGCGGACGTCACGTGCCGGCGAAGCAGTGCCTGGAAATGGGGCTCGTCGATGAACTCGCGCCGGAAGGGCAGTTGCGAGACGCGGCCATCGCGTTCGCGCAGAAGGTGCTGGCGGAGAACAGGCCGCTCCGCAAAGTGCGCGACAGCAATGCAAAGGTGGAGGCCGCGCGCGGCCATCCGGAAATCTTCGAGAAATTCCGCAAGGAGAACGGGCGGCGCTTCCGCGGCTTCAAGGCGCCGGAAGCATGCGTCCAATGCCTCGAAGCGGCCGTGAACCTGCCGTTCGACGAAGGGATGAAGCGCGAGCGCGAGCTGTTCATGGAGATGTACAACGACCCCCAATCCAAGGCGCAGCAGTACGCCTTCTTCGCCGAACGCGAAGTGTGGAAAATTCCGGATGTGCCGGCCGACACGCCCACCATTCCGGTGAACAAGGTCGGCATCATCGGCGCCGGCACCATGGGCGGCGGCATCGCCATGAACTTCACCAATGCCGGCATTCCGGTCACCATTGTGGAGGCGAAGCAGGAAGCGCTGGAGCGCGGCCTGTCCGTCATCCGCCGGAACTATGAGAACACGGCCAAGAAGGGCCGTATGACCGCGGCTGATGTCGAAAAGCGCATGGGCCTTTTGAAAGGCAGCATGGCGCTGGAAGACCTCGCCGGTTGCGATCTCGTGATCGAAGCCGTGTTCGAGAACATGGACATCAAAAAGGACGTGTTCAGCAAGCTTGACGGCATCGTGAAACAGGGCGCCATTCTCGCTACCAACACCTCCTATCTCGACACCAACGAGATTGCGTCCGCCACCAAGCGTCCCGAATCCGTCATCGGACTGCACTTCTTCTCGCCGGCCAATGTGATGAAACTCTTGGAAGTGGTGCGTGCCGACAAAACCTCCAGGCCCGTCATCGCCACCGCCATGCAGGTGGCGAAGAAGATCGGCAAAGTCGCCACGCTGGTGGGCGTGGGGCACGGCTTCGTCGGCAACCGCATGCTGGCGCAACGCCAGCGCGAGGCGAACCGGCTGGTGCTGGAAGGCGGCATGCCGTGGGATATGGATCGCGTGCTGTACGATTTCGGCTTCCCGATGGGGCCGTTCCAGATGGCCGATCTCGCAGGGCTCGACATCGGCTGGTCGAAGGAGACGTCGAAGAGCGCAACCATCCGCGAAGTGCTGTGCGAGATGGATCGCCGCGGGCAGAAAACCGGCGCAGGCTTCTACGATTACGATGAGAACCGCACACCCAAACCGTCGCCCGTCACCACGAAGATCATCGAGGATTTCCGAGCGCAGAGCGGCGCCGCTGTGCGGCAGATTTCCGACGAGGAGATTCTCGAGCGCTGCATTTATCCCATGATCAACGAAGGCGCGAAGATTCTGGAGGAAGGCAAAGCCATCCGTGCTTCCGACATCGATGTGGTATGGATCAACGGCTATGGCTGGCCGCGCTATCGCGGCGGTCCGATGTGGTACGGCGACTTGATCGGCCTCGACAAGGTTCTCGCCCGCATGCGCGAATGGCAATCGCAAATGGGCGATGAATTCAAACCGTCAACCCTGCTGGTGCGGCTCGTTACCGACAGCAAATCCTTCCGCGACGTGAAGTAGGTCGTTTCGGCAACCCCTGTCGCACCCCCCCTTTGTCATGGCCCGGCTTGATCGGGCCAACCAGCGCGCGAGCGTCCGCGAGCGCAGACGACTCGTCGGCGCGCCGACGTGAGCCGGATGAATGACCGCCTCGACGGCGGCCATGACGGAAGAGGCGGGCCGTGGTAGTGTTGAAGGCAGCGAATGCGCGAGTGGGGAATGTTCATGAAGATTTCGGCTGTAACTGCTGCATCGATGCTGGTGTTGTGCTGCTCCGCGAATGCTGACGTTTCGATTTCCAACAAACCAACGCAAAACATGAGCTGTTCTGCGGGCGTGTGCATGCCGACGGCGCCGAAAGCGGTGCTCAATGTCGATGACCTCACCACGATGCTGGCCAGCGGCGACGTCACAGTGAAAACCGGCACCCTCGCGAAAGACATCGATATCGACCAGCCGCTCACATGGAGCAGTACCAGCCGGCTGACTCTGGACGCGCAGCAATCCGTGACCGTAAAGAAGCAGATCACTGTGGCCGGAACGGGCGCACTCACCGTCGTCGCCAACGATACCGGCGGCGCGAAGGCGAAGAATAAAGCCGGCGAGTTCATCATTGTGCCGGAGCACGGCAGCGTGCAGTTCTTGGATTTGTCGAGCAGCCTGATGATTGACGGTAATGCGTACACGCTGGTCGGCGATATCAAGACTCTCGCGTCTGACATCGCCACCAACCCATCCGGCTTCTACGCGCTGGCAAAGTCATACGACGCGAGCGTGGATGGAGCGTATTCAGCGGCACCTATAACTACGCTATTTCAGGGGGTGCTGGAAGGGCTCGGCAACGAGATCGTTTCTTTGTCTATCAGATCAGGCGGTGGGGGCGCCCTAATCGGGCTTTTCCCCGCGATCGATTCTCCGGCCATCATACGACATCTTGGAATTGTCAAAGCCAATCTGTCTGCGAGTGCATCGCATGGTATCGGATTGCTCGTTGGCGGCGACAGTTTTGGTCTCATCGAAAGATGTTGGACGAACGGTTCGATTTCACTCTCGAATTCGCTGGCCGCAGGTGGTCTCACTAGCGGAAACGAGGGCACAATCACGAACAGTTATGCCCAGGTACGCGTACAGGGCTATGACCCATGGAAAACATTGGGAGGGCTTGTGGGATTCAATGACGGCTTGATTAGCTCATCTTATGCCATCCGATCAGTTGCTCTCAGGAATGGTACGTTGGTTTACGTCGGCGGCTTGGTCGGTGAGAATACCGGCATCATAGTCGATAGCTATGCTCGGAATCATATAGCTGATGGCAAGAACAATGATACCTCCAGGTATGGAGGGTTGGTTGGTGAAAACGCTCCCGGCGCTCAGATCGAGACCTCTTACGCTGCTGGCCCAATTACGAGCCATTCGCAGGGTGTTCATATTGGAGGATTCATTGGCGAGGACGAAGCTGCTCCGGGAAGTATTCATGACTCGTATTGGGATTTGGACATGGGTGTAAGCGATCCAAGTCGCGGCGCCGGCAACGTAGAGAACGATCCTGGGATTGCGGGCCTCAGCGATACGCAGCCAAAGTCTGGCTTGCCGGATGGTTTCGATCCGAAGATTTGGGGACAATCACCTAGCATCAACAGCGGCTATCCCTATCTGCTCGCCAATCCGCCAAAGTAAAGAGTTTATGACGCGATGAATCTGCCGCCGTTCGCCACTACACGGGCGAAAAGGCGAATGAAATCAGCGCTAAAAATAAATCCGTTCCCCACTGCGGATTCGGCCTTACACTCACGTGCATGAACGTCTTTTTCATTTCGTCATGGGCGGCCTTGAGCCGCCCATCCATCCGCCCGTATCCACGCGCGAGGAAGAGTCATTTGCGCTCGCGGACGCTTGCGCGATGGATGGCGGCCTCAGTGGGCGGCCATGACGGTGGAAACGCGGGGGACCCCTCCCCCCTGTTTTTTGCAAACGAATGTCGGTGGAGGGCGTGTGCACTTTTTCGACAAACAAAACGAACAATTTCGTTACGCGCTCTCGGCGGGCGCGCTGCTGCCCTCCTGCTGCGCAGCGGGAGAAAATCCGTCAGGGGGAAGGGGCGCGGATTCCCCGAAAACGAGTCGATGTGGTGCGCCCAGTTCCGCGCACCAGATGTTGGAGCAGTGGGGAAATCGGCGGGGGTACCCCCACCCAATTTCCGGAGGTTCGAATGGGAACTTTCAGCGTCGGG
>DATAVW010000019.1:0-3206 GCA_036267515.1 Rhizomicrobium sp. | reverse complement strand
GATTGAATGGAGACATGCGTTCGATCCGTCACGCAAGCTACGGGTGGGATATGTATCCGCTGCCTTCTCCAATCATGCCGCAGCCAAAGTCTTTTCCGTGGTCCTCCTGCATCACGATCCTGACAATTTCGAAATTCATTGCTACTCGACGCGCCGCAGAAGAGACAGCCTTACAATCAAAATCCGCCTCGCCGCGGCAGGTTGGCGCTCAATCGCGGGTCTGGACGACAGGGCGGCGGTCGACGTGATTCGCAACGATGGCATCGACTTGCTCGTCGATCTCGATGGTCACTTCAACCGCAATCGCCTTGGCCTCTTCGCGATGCGCGCGGCGCCCGTGCAGTTATCGGCATGGGGCTATGTTGCCGGGCCCGGCACCCCCGGCATCGATTATCTGCTGACCGACAGCATCATCGTCCCGCCGGACGAAGACCATTGCTTCAGTGAACACCTCATGCGTGTTGGTTGCGCGCAACCCTATAATGCGGATCTGCTTCCGCGCCGGCCAGCGGCACCTTCAAGCGCGCGCGGCGGCGGCGGCATCCGGTTCGGCTGCTTCAACCGTTACGACAAGCTGAACCAGGAAAACCTGCGGTGCTGGGCGGATATTCTGCGGGCGTGTCCCGACGCCACCCTGACATTGAAGGACCGCTACATCGGCGAGGCGCGACTTCGGAACCGGATCCTCGACGTCATGGCTCGAGCAGGCGTGGCGCCGGCGCGCCTGCGCTTCGAAGGCGCGGAGCCGCAGGAAGGTTTCCTGGCGGCTTTCGATCGCATCGATTTGGCGTTGGACCCATTTCCCGTGACCGGTGGCGTAACCAGCCTTGATGGACTCTCGCAAGGCGTACCCATGGTCACGCTTTACGGGGCCGAACCATCCGCGCGGATCGGATCCTCGATCCTCGCGTCAATGAAACTGAATCAGTTCATTGCTTTCAGCAAAGACGAGTATGTCGCCAAGGCCATTGAGCTGGGAGGTGCTCAGGCAAGTTCGCCCAGCGCGCGTGACACGGTTCGCGCCCGGTTCGAAAGTTTCTCAAACTGGTGCAGCCGCGACTATGTCCGCCAGGTAGAGGCCGCATACCGGGAGATCTGGATGCGGACATGCGCGCGACTCGGGGATTGAGGGATCTAAGGCCGCGTCGATCAGCCACCGCGATCGAACGCCAGCATAAACTGCAGCGCTTCACCGGCGACCTGCTCACCGCGGAGATCAACGAGAAGCAGGCGCGCTCGATCAGGACCAGCTCTCGCTCGCGCCAGAAATATTTGGCGGCCAACTGGCGGAAGGGGTGGGATTCGAACCCACGAGGGAGCGTAACCCCCTGCCGGTTTTCAAGACCGGTGCCTTAAACCACTCGGCCACCCTTCCAAACCTGATATTTCAACGCTTTAGCGGAGGTGCCATGAAAACATTTGGCGACTCTGCTACCGCTTTGCTACCGAACCGCACCGAGATTTGCCAGTGCCGCATTGATCACGTCGGCCGCCTTGTCGTCGCGCTTCCGAAACAGGTGCGCGTATACCTTCAACCTAATGGCCGGCGAGGCGTGCCCGAGGCGCTTGCTGATCGGCACCACGTCGATGCCGGCAGCGATCAATTGCGACGCGTGGGTGTGGCGCAGCGCGTGGAAGGTGACGTCGGGCATGCCGATCGATGCCGCTACATCCGCCCATTCGGCACTAAACGCGCGGGGTGAGATCGGGCCGCCGTCGAGGGCAGGGAACAGAAGATCGTCATCGGACAGCTTGCCGAACCCGAACTTAAGCCACAGTTCCAATTGCGCGCGGCGATGTTCGCGCAATGCGTCGACCACGATATCGGGCAGGGTGACGGTCCGGCGCCCGGCCTTGGTCTTCGGCCTCTTGATCCTGATGCCGTGCGCCCTTGTCTGTTCCAGCGCCTCGGCGACCTCAATGGCCTTTCCGTCGAGATCGGCGCGTCCCCACCGCAACGCCAGCAACTCGCCGCGGCGCGCGCCAGTAAACAGCGCCGTTACCGCCCTGGGGTACATGGCGCGCCCGGCGAGCCCTTTGAGCAGATCCCCGAGGCGGTGTTCCTCGATGATCGCAACCTCCTCCTCGTCGTCAACCTTGGGCGGCCGTTCGGTTGCCGCCACGTTCTTGGTGACGAGATCGAAGCGAGCCGCCTCTCGCAGCGCTTTGGACAACACCCGGTGCGCGTGGCCGATGGTGCGAGCGCTGATGCCGCCGCCGCCATCCTTCCGGCCACCGATCGCCAGCGCGTTGTGCCAAGCCTCGATATCGAGTGGCTTAAGCTTCTGCACCAGCTTGGCTCCCAGGCGAGGAACGATTTGATTGTTGATCAATTCGGCGTAGCGTTCGGCGGTCTTGGCGCCGATCTTGCCCGAGGCTTCCCATTGGGCGAGCCGCGCGCGCAGATGCTGCTCGACGGTCAATTTCGTCGGTTCGACGTAGGAGCCTTGAAGCTGCCTGCTCAGTAGGCGGGTGCGCTCGTCCTGCGCTTGGCGCTTCGTTCCTTTGAAGCTGTGCCACTTCCGTTTTCGTTTGCCGGCGCCGTCGCGCACGTCGATGACGATGCCCACCAGCCGGGCGACCGCTCGCGGATATGCCCCTTCACTTATGCCTCCTGTTTCTTTTCGCCTGCTTTTTCGGTCTTCTGCTCACGTATTTGTTTCAAAACAGCTTCTGCGATTGCTTCGCCTGTTCCGTCTCGGATGCGGCGGTCGTGGAATCGATAGTGTGGCGTGTGAGTTTTTAATATGAGGACTGCTGCCTTCACGGCTTCCTCGTACGCTGTCGAACTTTGCAACCAGTCATCAAAGCCGCTGCCAGCATTGCAAAACCGACCGGTTATCTGCATCGCCGATGAAACCATTTTCATGAGTTCGAATAGAGCAGGCAGGAAAAATCAGGTGGCTCATGTGGGCCACCCTGAAACATTATGATGGCTATGGCCATCCGGTTGGGGACAGGTCCAATGAAGCGACTGAAACTTCTTTGCGACGATTGCCGCGCCGACATTGTTGCGCTCGGCGAATATTACATGGCGCAACCCAAGATATGGGAGCAAGAGCTTGGGCTGCGCTGGAGATTCCAGCAGCTCAGTCAGTGTGCAGTGTCCTGGACCATCGTCAGGAAACGCTCCCGCACTTTCGTTCCTGCTGTATCAGATACGCGGAAAATATGCCGGCGCAGCAAAGTCGTAATCAAATCTGCAC
>DATAVW010000018.1:0-2397 GCA_036267515.1 Rhizomicrobium sp. | reverse complement strand
GGCTTTGGCTTCCGACTGCTGCAGCGGGCGCTGAGTGCCCAATTTTCTGGGGAGTCGCGGTTCGTTTGGCGGCCGGACGGCCTCGCCTGCGAGATCGAAGTGCAATCGCAAGCCTTGTGATCGGTTGTATTTCAGGTTGCCCGAAATGAGCGCCTAAATTCCTCTCCAGCTGGCGATTTACTCACTTCCCTTCCTGCGTTTCCCAAGTGAGCTTGTAGGTCGAGCGCGCGCACACTTATGCGGCTCTCTTCTGGCGCGCTGCCGGCCACACCGCGGCGCCACAGTTCTCTCCGCCTTCCTTGCGCGCGAGGGAGTCGTCGTGCAGAGTCATCGGTGTCAAATCGCATCGAACCGCGACCCCCATTTGGAGTGGGGCCGTTATTGCGCGCGAATTTACACAACAGCCCCGGCGATCAGGACTCGACCCCGTACCTCGATGCGCCGCCGCGGCCGCTCGCCCCACCAGCCCGAGGTCCATCCTCAAGCTTCAGCACTGCGACGCCGACATCAATTCGCTAAAAAGTTCTGGACCGGGGGCCTCCCGACCCGCAGCGCATGAAACGTGATAAGCTGAGCACGGTGTCGGCACTGAGGTCGGCGAGTTCAATGGTGCGATTAAGTCCGATAAAAAGTTGGACCCGGAATCCCTGAGCATCCCCAGACTGTGCCAATGGTCGGAGACGACCAAGGAGCGCGCTTCTTAGATTTCGAATAACACGGATTCCACGCCGACACTGCGTAGCGAGGAGGGTCAGATGGAAATCCTATATCCACGGTGTGCCAGTCTCGACATCCACAAAGAGAGCGTGGTTGCCTGTGTACGCATCGCATCGGGTAGTGAGGTCGTCACCGAGGTGCAGACATTCAATACAACGACTGCAAGCCTGTGTGAGCTTGGCAGAGTGGCTAGCGTCACATGGCTGCAGCCACGTCGCGATGGAGGCAACAGGAATCTACTGGAAGCCGGTCTGGCAGATTCTTTCGGACAACGAGTTCACGCTGGTGCTTGCCAATGCCTCCCACGTGAAGAATGTTCAAGGCCGCAAGACCGATTGTAAATTCGCGCGCAATAACGACCCCCTGAGGGGGATTTTCGCGTGCAAAAGCGGGTCTGACTCATTTTTGGTGCAGTTCTGGATTCGCGTGGCGTTCCCATTCGGAGAATCAGCGCCATGCAGCAAGCACTTTGCCGCTCCAGTCTGGTGCCGGCCGGGTTTGTTGTGGAAATTGCGTTCTATGAAGCAGATAAAGCCGTTATCACTGTTCGCCCATCGATTGGCTTTGGTCTTTGCCCATCGTGCGGCACAGTCTCGCGCCGCGTTCGTAGCCACTACCGACGCCGGGTCAGGGACCTTCCATTGTCGGGGCGGGTGGTCGGGCTCGTGGTAATCGCTCGGCGCTTTCGCTGCGACGCGGTCCTGTGCGGGCAGCGCATCTTCACAGAGCGCTTTGCCGAAGGGGTGTTGGCGCCATCGGCGCGACGCACGAGCAGACTCGACGGCATCATCCATCACCTCGGCCTTGCGCTCGGGGGCAGGCCGGCGGCGATCTTTGCAAAACGGTTGATGCTGCCAGTGAGCAACGACACCCTATTGCGGGTGGTCAGGCGCCGTAGCCGCCCTCCGGCAGACCCACTCAAGGTCGTCGGCATCGATGACTGGGCTTGGCGACGGAACCATCGATACGCCAGCATCGTCTGCAACTGGAAAGACATCGGATTGTCACGCTTCTGCCGGATCGTGAGCGTGCGACCGCTCAGGCGTGGTTTGCCGCTCATCCGACCATCGAGATCATCGCCCGCGACCGCGGCGGTGGATATGGTGAAGCAGGCCAAGGCCTTGCCGGACGCGGTGCAGGTTGCGGATCGCTGGCATCTGATGGAGAACGCTAGCCGCGCTTTCCTCGATGCTGTCCGCAAATCGATGCGCCAGGTTCGCAACGTCATCGGCGCGACAAGGATTGAGCCCGAGCTGCTGACGGCGGCCGAGCGCATCCAGTACGAGGGTTACCTGCGCCGGGAAGAGACCAACGCGGCGATCCTGGAGCTGTCGAAAAGCGGAATGGCGATCAAGCAGATCGTGCGCCAAACCGGCCACAGCAGGAAGCTGGTTCGTCAGGTCGTCCGCGGCGAGCGCAACGATATCTTTCGGACGCGGCAGAGTTCGTTGGATGTGCATCTGCCATGGCTCGACGAGCAATGGGCGGCCGGATGCCGCAACGGCGCTCAACTCTGGCGCCGTTTGACGCCGCGCGGCTTCCGAGGATCGCTGCGGGTGGTCGGCGAATGGGCAACGCGCAGACGACGGGCCGAAAAGGCCGATGCAGAAAACCTACAGCGGATACCGCCGGCCAGAACGATCGCTCGCCTCATGACCATCGGGCGGGACACTCTCTCAA
>DATAVW010000017.1:0-16685 GCA_036267515.1 Rhizomicrobium sp. | reverse complement strand
GAGCACAGCATCTTCGCCAACATTTCGATCAGCAAATGCGCAGCGCGCCAGATGTCGATTGGATGCAGTTCCGGCACCTGCTTAATGCTCATCATATTGCCACCGGAATTGCCACCGGACGGCAGAGTATCAGGCGGGACGAAGCAGGATCAAATCCCGATAGTTCCCGCTAATTCCCTGATTTTCCCGCATGGCGCGGCACTGGTTGAGACAGGGCGGGACGGCTGTTTGCGCATTTGCAGACCGCTGCGTCACCACTCCGCCACGTGGCCTTGAGGCGCGGGCCTATAGCAGAAGGCCTGCGGCCACGCCACTGGCAGATCGCAGGTATCGGATTTGGCCGGTTTGTCAGCGGTTCCGCGGGCAAGTATAAGCCGCCGCCGCTTCCATAGAGTCTCGAATGCCGGATTTTCGCGCCCAGCGCCTGAACATGGTTGAATCCCAGGTGCGCACGAACGATGTGACGGACGTTCGCATTCAGGAAGCGATGCGGCAGGTGCCGCGGGAGCGATTTGTGCCTTCCGCAAAGCAGGCGATCGCCTATGCCGACACCATTGTGGAGGTGGTGCCCGGGCGGTTTCTGCTGGACCCGCGCACCTTCTCAAAACTTGTAGAACTGGCCGAGATTGAGCCGACAGATCGCATTCTCGACGTGGGGTGTGCCTCCGGGTATTCGACGGCGGTGCTGGCCCGGCTTGCACGCGAGGTGATCGGGCTGGAAGAAGATGCCGAGCTGGTGCGGGTCGCGACTGATCTTTTGGCTTCCTTGAGGCTTGGCTCCCGCGTCGTGCAAGGCAAACTCGCGGACGGCTACGCGGCCGGCGCGCCTTACGATGTCATTTTCATGAACGGCGCCGTCGAAGAATTGCCCTCGGCGCTCGAAAAGCAGCTGACGGAAGGGGGAAGGCTGGTGGTTGTCGTTCGCACCGGCCCGCAGGGTCGAGGCAATTTGTTCCTCCGCGAGCATGGCCGCACCAGCAGCCGCGCCGACTTCGATGCCACGGTGCCGCTACTCTCCGGTTTCTCCCGGCCCAAATCTTTCGTGTTTTGAGCTTTTCTGCCCGCGACCGCACCGCCGGCCATTTTTACTGGCATTAACGTGATATTTCCTTCTCTGTTTAACTATCCTAGGGTTTTCGGCCCGGCGGCGGAGACCCGACATGCCTTCTTCAAGTGCTCAACATGAACCCACGATGGAAGAGATTCTGGCTTCCATCCGGAAAATCATTTCCGAGGATGCCAACGAGGCGCACTCGGCGCCACCTGTTCATCAGGAGGCCCAAATTCTCGAACTGACGCACGAAGTCGAAGACGAACCTGAATTGCCGCCGGTTATTTCCGAACCGTCCCACGTTGAGCTCGACCTCCAGCCCGAAGCGTCTGACACATCGGAACTGGCGGCGAGTGAAACGGTGGCGGAACCTACTGCTTCGGTGGCCGAGAACGTGATCCAAATGCCCCTAAATGAGGAAACCAACGTGAGCAGTTCCGCGCAAGTCTCGCATGACGGCATATTTTCGGAAAAATCGCGGCAGGCAATCGATGATGCCTTTGCCGGTCTTGATCGGATCCAGGAGGCCCCCAGAATGGAATCGGTGAAACCCGCTGCGATGCAGCCGGCGGAAGGAAATTCTGTCGAAGCAGTGTTCGAGCGCGCGGTGCGCGGTTCGGTCGATCCCGTGCTGGCGCAATGGATGAGCTCGCATCAGGACGATCTTCTGAGCGCGGTGAAACCTCTGCTCCGCGACTGGATGGACGATCATTTCCCCGCGCTGCTCGAAGGCGCGGTACGGGACGAAGTCGCTCGCGTCATCAGGGCGCGCGGAGGCCGGTAATTCCTCCCAGATTTCACCTCCCCTTGAGGGGAGGTCGAAATTCGTGAGCAACAGCGAATGAATTTCGGGTGGGGGTTGCTAATTTCCCCCCACCCGGAGAATTACTCACTCCATTCGTAATTCTCCGACCTCCCCACGTGGGGGAGGTAAAGCGACCTGTATGCTCGACAAAATTTTCAATTTCAAAGACGTCGAACCGCGCATTTATGCGCAGTGGGAAGAAAGCGGTGCGTTTCGCGCCGGCCGCCGCCCGGATGCGGAGCCGTTCTGCATCGTCATCCCGCCGCCCAATGTGACGGGCCGGCTGCATGTCGGGCACGCGCTCAACAACACCTTGCAGGATGTGCTGGCGCGCTTCGAGCGCATGCGCGGCAAGGACGTGCTGTGGCAACCCGGCATGGACCACGCCGGCATCGCCACCCAGCTGGTGGTGGAGCGGCGGCTCGCCGAGCGGCAGCAGAGCCGCGTCGGTATGGGCCGAGAAAAATTTCTCGAAGAAGTGTGGCGCTGGAAGGAGGAATTCGGCGGCGCCATCGGCCAGCAATTGCGGCGGCTAGGCGCTTCTGCCGACTGGTCGCGCGAGCGATTCACCATGGATGAAGGGCTGTCGCGCGCGGTTGTTAAAGTGTTTGTTGAACTGTACCGCGAGGGGCTGATCTACAAGGACAAGCGGCTGGTCAACTGGGACCCGCGGCTGCAGACGGCGGTCTCCGATCTCGAAGTCGAAAACATCGAGATGAAGGGGCACCTCTGGTACATCCGTTATCCGATTGAAGACGCGCCGGGGCAGTTTATCACCGTCGCCACCACCCGGCCGGAAACCATGCTGGGTGATACCGCCGTGGCGGTGCATCCTTCAGACGAGCGTTACAGGGACATCATAGGCAAGCGCGCGATCCTGCCGCTCGCCAACCGTCCGATTCCCATCATCGCGGACGAATACTCCGATCCTGAGAAGGGCACCGGCGCGGTGAAGATCACGCCGGGGCATGACTTCAACGATTTCGAAGTTGGCAAGCGCCACCAACTACGGCTCATCAGCATCTTAGATCGTCAAGGAAGAATTTGGTTCCAAGGAAACTACGCGTTCTTAGATGGCGCCAATCCCGATGCTGAGACGCTGAACTTAGATGGCGTCGATCGTTTTGAAGCACGAAAGAAAATCGTAGCACGTCTGGAGGCGGATGGATTATTGGAAAAGGTCGAGGCGATTACCCATGCGGTGCCGCACGACGAGAAAACCAAAACGGTGGTGCTGGAGCCGCTGCTCACTGAGCAATGGTACCTGAACGTCACGCCGCTGGCTGAGAAAGCGGTAAAAGCAGTCGAGCACCACCGCACGCGCATTGTCCCGGAGCAGTGGGAAACCGTGTATTTCAACTGGCTGCGGAACATTCATCCGTGGTGCATTTCCCGCCAGCTGTGGTGGGGCCACCAGATTCCCGTTTGGTATGGCCGCAAGTTCACCGGGCCGCACCAGTGGACGTTCGCTGAACCCGAAATGTTCGTAGCCGAGACTGAGGCCGAAGCAATTCGGCTGGCGCAAGACCAATATCCGGGCAAGCAGATTCGTGTCCTCAGTGAACCGCCTTCTGATTACACCGAGGGTATTCACAGCGGAGTCTATCAACACCTTATTGATGATGAGCTAAGTGGAAAAGCGTCTTGGGAACCGATTTGGCGCGACTCAGACGTGCTCGATACGTGGTTCTCCTCTGCATTGTGGCCGTTCTCCACCCTTGGGTGGCCGGAGGAAACGCCGGAACTGAAGCGCTACTATCCGACCTCCGTTCTCGTCACCGGCTTCGACATCATCTTCTTCTGGGTCGCGCGCATGATGATGATGGGCCTGCACTTCATGCACGACGTGCCGTTCCGGCAGGTGTTCATCCACACCCGCGTCCTCGACGAGAAGGGCGCGAAAATGTCGAAGACCAAGGGCAATGTGGTCGATCCCCTGGAGCTGATCGATAGCTACGGCGCCGACGCGTTACGCTTCACACTGGCGCTGGCGGCGGGGCAGGGGCGCGACATGCGCATCGGCCCCTCGCGGGTGGAGGTGAACCGCAACTTCGCCACCAAACTGTGGAACGCGGCGCGCTTCTGCGAGATGAACGGCTGCGAAACCCGCGCCAGCTTCGATCCCGCGGGCGCAACGCACACCATCAACAAATGGATCGTGGCGGAAACGGCGCGTGCGGCGGCCGACGTCACCCGCAATCTGGAAGCCATGCGCTTCAACGAGGCGGCGGGCGCCATCTACCATTTCGTCTGGGACGTGTTCTGCGACTGGTATCTGGAATTCATCAAGCCGCTGCTGAACGGCACCGACGAAGGCGCCAAAGCGGAAGCCCGCATGACCGCCGCATGGACGCGCGACCAGATCTTGGCGCTGCTGCACCCCTTCATGCCGTTCATCACCGAAGAACTCTGGGATCGCACGTCGTCCCAGCGCGATGTTTTGCTGATCGAAGCGAAGTGGCCGCAGCTCGCGCACCTGCCGCAGGATGAAGCCGCGGGAAGCGAAATGCGCTGGGTGATTGATCTGGTCTCCGGCATCCGCTCGGTGCGCGCGGAAATGAATGTGCCGGCCTCGGCCAAGGTGGCGCTGGTGCTGAAGGATGCCAATGCGGAATCAGCGGCACGACTGGAACGCCATCGCGACCAGATCATGACCCTGGCGCGGCTCGCATCCGCGCACACCGCCGACACCATCCCGCAAGGCTCTGCCCAGTTCGTGCTGCGCGAAGCTACAGCCGCCATTCCGCTCGGCGACGTCATCGATTTCGCCAAAGAGCGCGGCCGGCTGGAGAAGGAGTTAGCCAAGGCGCAGTCCGAGATCGCCAAGATCGACACCAAACTGAACAACGCCGAGTTCGTCGCGCGCGCGCCGGAAGAGGTGGTGGACGAGCAGAAGGAGCGCCGCGCCGAAGCCGCTGCTCTGGCGGAGCGGCTGGGGCAGGCGCTCGCCATGCTCGGCTAGAGGAACGCGCCTGTCGTTTCGCGCATTTCCTTGGGCGGAGCGGCCAGGGAGATAGCGATGAAAAGGATTGCAACAGCGGCGTTTGCGGCGGGTTTCTTGGCGCTCGGGACGGCCGGCGCAGGCGCGGTGTGCGAGCGCGCGAAAACAACCGGCACGGTGCTTGGCGCGGCGGGCGGTGGCGTGATTGGCAATGTGGTCACGCATGGCAGCGTGATCGGCACCTTGGCTGGTGCGGCCGGCGGCGGATTTATCGGTCATCGCCTGTCCGGCAATGGCTGTCGGCGCGTGGCCTATTACCATCATCACCGCCATTATTACGTGGATCGCTACGGCCACCGTCATTACTACCACACCGCGACGCGGTAGGGCGCGGATTAGGACGCGAGGATTGGCTGGACTTTTTGACCGGCTTCGAGCCGCTCCGCGCCGCGCACGATGACACGGTCTCCCGTGCGGATCTGTCCCCGGATTTCCACCAGCGGACCTTCAGAGGTGCCGGTTTCCACCGCCACGCGCGTGGCCACGTTCTTCCCATCCACCTTGAACACGTAGGTATTATCTTCGCGCAGCACGAGCGCGTCGCGCGGTACCGCCAGCACATTGCGCGGCGCGGCGGACGGCACCATTACCTTGGCAGCGTCGCCCACGAAACCCTGTCCGGCTTTCAGTGCCACGCGAATTTCGATGGTACGGCTCGCTTCATCGCCGACGGGCACAATGGCGCGAACGTTCGCGGCGATCTGCCGATGCGCAATCTCCACATTCACCGGCATGCCTTCGTGCAGGAAATGCGCAGTGTCGATGGGCGATTGCGCTTTCACCTCAATGGAATCGATGTCCACCAGCCGCACGATGTCCTTGCCCGGCGTTGCATACTCGCCGGGATTGATCAGCCGCGCCGCCACGCGGCCGGGGAAAGGCGCGCGGATTGTGCTATGGTTGAACTGATATTCGCTCTTGCTCATTGAGGCTTGCGCCTGTGCCAAGGCGCCTTCATCCATCTCGCGCGTGGACTGCGCCTGATCGCGCGTGGCTTTGGCGATGGCACTTTGCGAAAAGAGCCGGTCCATGCGATCGGCCTGGCTGCGGTCGAATTTCAGTTGTGCCGAAAGACGCGCCACGTTGGCCTTGTCGGAAGTGAGCTGCATGCCCGCGACGTTCTTGTCGATCCGCGCGACAACGTCGCCTGCCTTCAGCACCGTGCCGACTTCGGCAACCCAGGCGACGCGGCCTTCGACTTCGGAGGCAAGATGGGAGTCGTTGCGCGCCACCACCGTACCGGGGAGCACCATTTGGGGTGCCATCTTCACTGCGCGCGCCTGCACCACGCCCACTTTTGGCGGCGGAGAAGGCCGCGCCTGCTGCGCTATTGCCACGGGTGCGAACGCAAGCACGACACAAGCCGCGATGCCCCCGACAGAACGCATACCGACTTTTGTCATGCAGCAGCCCTCAAACCTTCGAGCGGTGTTGCCGGCGTCTCCGGCGCCTCCCGAAGCGCCGAAGATTTCTCGCCCAGCCGCAACATCGCGGGGATCAATATCAGCGTGAACACATGGCTGACCAGAATACCGCCGACAATCACCGCGCCAAGGCCACGGTAAATCTCCGCGCCGGGGCCGGGGACGATCACCAGCGGCAACATGCCGAAAATGGCGGTGAGGGTACTCGAGAAGATCGGCCGCAGCCGTGTCTCGAGGCTCGAACGCACCGCTTCCACGCGCGTCATGCCCTCGGCTTCCGCCTGGCGCGTGCGCGCGACCAGCAGGATGGTGTTGTTTACCACCAGGCCCAGCACGATGATGAACCCAATCATGGTGAGCAGATCCAGCGGCTGGAACACGAACAGGCCGAGAAGGCGTAGCGCCGCCATGCCGCCCACGGTGCCAAGCGGCAGCGCAATGGTAGCGATTGCGGAATCCTTCACCGATTTGAACAGAGCCGCCATGATGAGGAAGAGGAGCAGTACGGCGAGGCCGAAATTCTTGCCCATGTTCCACAGCGCATTATCGAGATGGTTTGCGGCCGCGCCGTAGGTTACCTGTCCATCGGACGGCAACAATTTCTTGATGCCGGGCTCGACGTCGCTCTTGATGATCTTCATCGCATCTTCCAGCGCCATGCCACGTGGCGGCTGCAGGTTAAGCGCGAAGGTGCGCCGCCGGTCGAGTCGATACATGCCGCTCGGCGCCAGCGTCTCCTGCATGGAAATAAGATGGCCGAACGGTACGATACCGCCCTTCGGTGTCGCCACCGGCGCGCCACTCACGGCATCGGGCGAATTGAGCGTGCGGGATTTCAGGATGAGGAATAACTGGCGCTCGCCATCGTACCGCTGGCCGACATAGAGGCCTTCGCCGAACGTCTGCACCAGGTTACCGACATCCGGCCGCGTCCAGCCCACTTCGGCAATGGAACGGTCATCGGGCATCATCTTGAGTTGCGGCTGGTCGTATTCCAGCGTCGGATTGGAGTTCACCACGCCTTCAGGGAATTTCTGCGTCAGCAGCTTGAACCCGGCCTTGGCTGCATTGCGCATGGCCTCCGGGTCGTTTGACTGCAGATTGATCGAGATGCCGCCGCCTTCGCTGAAGCCGCCGAACAGGCTGCCCATTTGCGCAAAGGCCTGCGCATCCGGCAGATCTTTGATCACCTGCGAGCGAACGATCTGCTCGAGCTGCGGAAAGTCGTTATCGTTCGGCACACGCACGGCCATATCCATGAAGCCGGGGCCGTCCATTTTCACATAGTAATTGAGCAGCTTCGGCTGCTTCTTCCCCGTCATGTAGGGCTGCAACGCATTCATGATGGGCCGGGCGAAATTCTTGTCGGCGAAATCAACCGTGGCCCCGGCTGGGAACTGGATGAAGCCGTCGATGGCCGCCCGCTTCACCTGCGGAAGATATTGCAGGCTCGGAATCAGCAGCCAGGTTCCGGCCAGCGAACCCAGAATGAGTCCGCCGATCCACAACTTCCGTTTGCGCGGCGTGTCGGTGAGATTCATCACCACGTTCGTAATGCGGTGCCAGACATTGGTGAGGTGCGCTACTTTCGGCCGTGTTTTCAGGAACAATGTTGAGGCAACCGGCACGACGGTGACAGCCACGATCAGCGACACAAACACAGCAAAGGCAATCGTGAGCGCAAGATCGGCGAAGAGCTGGCCTTCAACGTCCTTCAGGAAGATGACAGGCAGGAAGATTGCGACGTTGGTGGCGGTGGAAGCCAGCAGCGCCCCCCAGACCTGCTCGGTGCCCTTCTGTGAGGCCTCTGCAGATGGCGTCCCGCGCTCGCGCAAGCGGAGGATGTTCTCGAAACAGACGATCGCCGCATCGAGAACGATGCCGGTCGCAAAAGCGAGACCCGCCAATGATACAACGTTCAGGGTGCGACCTGCGATATTGAGCAGGATCACCACCGCGAACAGGCACACGGGAATGGCGGAAGAAATGATCAGCGTGCCCCGCCATTCCCGCAGGAAGAACCACAACACCCCAATCGCCAACAGTATCCCGAGGAACAGGTCGGAGGTCACCATGCCAATGGCCTGATTGATGAAATGCGAGGGATCGAAGGAGTATTGCAGGAAGACGTGCTGGTCCTTCGCCGGGCCCTCGTTGATCTTGGTCAACTCCGCCTTCACGGCATTCACCGTGGCGAGCACGTTGGCGCCGGAGGCGCGGAACACCTGAATACCCAGCGCCGGATTGCCGTTCTGATAAGCGAAGCCTTGCGCCTTGCTGCGCCCGACATGCACATCGGCAATATCGCCCAGATGCACGGGCTTGCCATCCCGCCATTCCAGAATCAGGTTCTTCAGATCGGCGACCGAATAGCGGCCGCGGAACTCCAGCCCGTATTGCCGGCGGCCCACATCGATGGTGCCCCCGGAAACGTCCTCGGAGCCGCTGATCTGCTGCGCCATTTGGGGGATTTGAATACCCAACTCCGCCGCGCGCACCGGATCGAAAACGATATCGAGTTCTGCGTTGCCGCCATTGGAATTGATCTGGGCGCTGCCGACGCCCGGCACCGACTCCAGGCGCGGAATCACCACGTCCTTCAGGAACTGCTCGTAATCGTTGATATTGTGTTTGTTGCCTGGCAGCTGTTGCATGAAGACGTAGAGCAGGGTGGCGTTTGAATCCTGCGTGCTGGCGAGCTGCACAAACGGCTTCTGGGCATCTGCGGGCAGCGGCGGCAGACGGTTGAGCCGGCCGATCACATCCACCAACGTGCTCTTCATGTCGGTGCCGAGTGCGAAAGTGAGCGCCACGTACGCGCCGCCCGCATTCGAATAACCGTCCATCTCCTGAAGGCCGGGGATGCCCTGCAGCACTTCCTCCTCGGGCTCGAGGATCTGCGATTCGATTTCCCGCGGTGTCTCGGCGCGCCATTGGGTGCCGATGCCGATCTGCGGCCGGTCGATGTCCGGAAAAAGCTGAACGGGCAGGGCGTTCAGCGCGAACGCGCCGAACAGGATCGTAATGGCGACGCCAACCGCGACTGCGGCCGGACTTCGGATGCTGGCTTGGGTGAGCGCCCGCATCGGCTCCCTCGATTGTCAGGCTGCGGGTCGCATTATTGCCCGCAGTATGAGGACAATGTGGCGTCACACCTGCGTGAGACCAACGGAATCAGCCATGCGCCAGACGAAGAGCTGGCTGCCCCATTCTATTGCAGGCGCCAACTAGTGAATTACATGGCGGTAATATCCGCCGACACCCGAAGCATGAAAAGGAGTACTTGCCTCAGGTGTCTGCCGCCGGATCAGTTCCCAATTGCGTACAGGTGAGCGTCGTTGATCGAGTAGATCTGCCCGTCTGGCCCGATGAGCGTGGGGGTGTAGGCTTCTCCAGTGGGAGCATTCAGGGGAAGCGCCGAGGTCAGCGTGTTGTTGGTCAGATCCCAACGGTAGGTATGGCCGTCCTCGCTGTTCGCGATAACGGATTTGTTTGCCACATCCACCACGGCCGAGTTGATGCACCATTCGTAGACGACGCCCTTGCGCTCGCCGGGCTCCTGTGTGGGTCCCAAAATCGTAAGCACCTCATTCATCACCTTGACCGACGGGAGGACCGGATCGTTTTCCTTCGCGCCCGGATCGAGGATGGCGATCTTATTGTGTCCGTCGCCGGTGCCGATGCCGTCATAGTTGTTGTACTTGCTCATCAGCAGATAGCTGGATGAACCGGTATAGGACGGCACCATGCTGCTCGGCACAACGGACACCGTATCGTCCCATCCGAACGAGCCGGGTATCTTCGCCTTCTTTAGCGTCGCATCGAAATGCAGCAGCCAGCCGCGATCGTTGTGCGTAAAGCCATCTGATTCCACTACCCCGTAATACACGTCTCCATCCGGCCCGATGGTTGGAGACGCAGAGGAAATATCCCAAACAAGGGCGGGCTGTTTGAAGTAAGGGTCGGTCAGCGGCGTGCTGTACTTTGTTTTCAGCGTCTTGGCGTCGAGACCGAGCAGGATGCCGCGGCCGGAATTGTCATCAGCCACCGCGATGTAAATCGTCTTGCCGTCGCGAGAGATAGCCGGCGCGCAGTTGGTGGGCACGGAATCGATCTGCGCATCGTTGGCGGCATCGGTCGCCGCAACCCAGGTGCCTTTGCCGCCCGCACTGATGCGCGCAATGCCGTTCTTCAGCCCAAGCGGCGTTGAGCCGATAACGGTAAAGCCGAAATAGATGTTGCCGTTTGCATCCGCCGTGATTGGCGTGCTCACCATCACGTTGCTGTCGTAGGCGCTTTTGTTCTGTTTGTAGTTTTTCTTGCCGTAGAAGACGACAGTGCCTTCGTCCCCCGATGCAGAGTCCGGCGCGTCGTGGAAGCGGACCGTGCCGCCAGAACCCGCAAAATAAAGCCGGCTCTGCTCCGTCAGATGCGCCGGAATGCTGGGGATCCAGTCGTAGGGCGGGAAGCGGTAGCTGACCGTGTCTTTCCAGATCACCGAGCCGTCTGCAGCCGAATGCGCCTCCATCTGGTATGTGCCTTGCGAATTCACCTTAATGGGTACAAGCACCGTGTTCGCCGCGGTGATCATGGGCTCGGCGTAATGAATGCCGAGGAAACCAGGCGGCGCGAGATCGACCGGAATGGACCAGTGGACGACCGAAAGCGACTGCCCCGTCGCAGGTGCCTGGGCGCTATGCTGTGCGTCACCGCCGTAACCGTGCCACGGTACGTTCTGCCCCAAAGCCGGTACGCCAAGGGCCAGCACGGCTGCAGATACGAGCAAAATCGCTTTCACGGAAATTTCCCCCTCGTCGGATTTGAACGGTCTTTTAGTCGTAACCCGTGCCGCCTGTCACCTGACGTCATATGAAGGTCGGGTATTCCGCATCGATGCGGAAAAATAGACTAGCGCGGCGCGGGCCTCTTACGGCGGTGCCGTGCCGCTCCAGCGGATCGGCCGTGAAAATCCCCATTGCATCGATGCCGCGCTATCCGGAAAGTCCGGCGCATCCGGATATCGCTCAAGCACATCGCCCAGCGCGGATTTGAGTGGACCGAGCCACCGCTCGTAACGACGCCACAGCTCTGTTGCCTCCGAATAAACTGGCCGACGCACCTGCTCGGCACTGGGCGTGAGCACCGCACGCCCGCTTTCGTAAAAGCGCAGGCACGCCTCCTCAAACGGCAAGCCGCAATAGTCGAGCAGCTTGCGGATTTCGTGCTCCGGGTCGGCGACCATGGCCTCATAGAGGACACGATGCACGCGGCCCGGCTGCACGCTGTCGAAGTGCGCCATCAGCTCCACATAATGTCGGTAATAGCGGCCGATATCTGCGAGATCGAAGGCGAAGGTGTAGGCATCCACAAAGTAATGCTTGAAGATGGCAAACCCGCCGCCGAGCGGATGGCGTCGCGCATCGATCACTTTGGCGTTGGGAAGCGCCGTCAGGATCGTTCCGAGATAACTGAAATTGTTCGGCATCTTGTCGATGAAGAACGGGCGGTTCAGCTTGCGGTAGGGAAGGGCGCGTTCAAGATACGCCTCGCCGGCGCGCCGGACCTGCTCAGGTGACAGATACTGCATCAGTTCCGGGTACTGCCGCCCCTTGCGGTCCTCACCCATCGACAAATCGCGGATCACCGATTCCAGAATCTGGAGCTCGCTGGTCGCCTCCACGCGGCTGTGGCTTGCCAGAATCTGTTCGATTAGCGTGCTGCCCGATCTGGGCAGGCCGACAATGAAGATGGGATCGCGGCGCGGCGTTCCCCAATCCGAATGCGCGCGAAAGAATTCCGGCGTGAAGACGATCTTGCTGCGCTGGACGAAACCGGCCCTCTGCTCCGTGTTGTGCCGCACAAAGCTCCGGACGGTGGCGTTCGCCAGACCAAATTGCTCGAACGAGCTTTCGTACTGGTGCTCATCCTCATACGCCCTGCCAAGGGCAAAATGGATAAGGGCCCGGTCGCGTGCGCCGATATCCTTCGCCTCCAGCGTCTGCGTCATCGCTTCGATGTCGGCCGGCTCGAACCGAAAGGTCTTCAGTTCCGCCAGGCACCAGTAAGCCAACCCATATGTCGGCGTGCATGCGAACGACTGCCGATACGCGGCAATCGCCTCGTTCGTTCGCCCGAGCGCCTTCAGCGCCTGCCCATATGTCTTCCAGCTGGCTGCGGCCGGATGCTTGGCGATCAAAGCCCGATAGGCGGCGGCCGCCGCTTCGAACTCGCCGAGACGCAGAAGCGCAAACCCTTTCAGGTCCAGATAGTCGGAATTTTCCGGATCATTCTCCAGCAGCTTCTCGGCGGTCTCCAGCGCCCGTTTCCAGTCGCCGCGATAGACAAGCGTTCCGGCAAGGCGAAACCGGGCCTGCGTGTGGTTTGGCGCCAAAAGCAGCGCTTTCGACAGCTGCTGCTCGGCTTCTTCGTGGCGCGAAAGGCGAAGATAGATTGTGCCGAGCAGATGAAGCGCAAAAACATCGGTGGGGTGTCTCTGCAGCCAATCCCGCAACGATGTTTCGGTGGCGGACAGTTGGCTCGCTTCGCTTCGGGCGGCTGTCTCCAGACGCTGGATGTTCGCTACTGACAGCTCAAGAAATTTGGCACAGGCCCGCGCCGCCTCCGGTGCTCGATTCACTTTCGCGAATGTGTCGGCCAAGGCCCGCCACGCGTTCGCATGCGACGGCTCGAGTTCAACCACTCGCGAAAACGCAACGGCCGCAGCATCGAAGTCGCCAAGTTCGTGCAGCACTATCCCCAACTCGTACTGCAGGCTGGCGAGGTTCGGCGTTCTGTCCGCCATTGCCTGAAGCAGATCGCGCGCGCCTGAAAGATCGTTGGCAAGCCGCTTCGCGCCGATCAGCAAGGCAAGCGCCTCCGATTGCCCCGGCGCCTTTTTCAGAATTTCGAGTGCCTGCTCTTCCGCCGTCTCGCGATCCGTCGCGAGACGTCCGGCCGCTTCCAGAATTGCCGCCGCGAGCGTGTTCGGGGAAGCCACCGGCCTGATTTCCTGCGTCATACTCTCGGCTTCCGATACGGGCTCACCTCAGCGGCAGGAAGCTGTCGCGCGATGGGCCTTACTGGCGGACGGGGTGCCCGCACATTGAGTTCTATAAGGCCCCTATGTGTCTGCCAAACGCCGCGTTCCGAGTCGCCTCTGCGTGGCTTCCCTGCCATTGACCTTGTAGAGGTAGATTTTCGGAAGGGGGATCAGATGCGATTGCCGGTTGTATATCTTGGATTGATAGCGTTCGGGTTAGTCGGCTGCACCACCTATGATTTCGAAGGTGGCAAGGCGAGGGCCATAACCACTGCCCAGGATGAGTGTCGGGCGCGAGGCGGCAAGTTCGTTCTGATCTCCGTTGAGAAGCACGAAGAACAGCGCGACGTTTCCGTAGTCGGGCGATGCGAACATCCGGACTCAGAGCCCAAGGCGCTGTCGAGCGGTGCGGAACTACCAAATGAACAGCGCCTCATGCGTTCTCTGGGCAAGCGGGTGGAGCGAGGCCATGAACACGCCGACATCTCCACCCGAAATCTGTTCACGACAAGCTGGGCTACTCACAATCAGGCTGCTTGGCTGCACTCGGTTAAGTGCGGGACGTTCCGTAAGTCTGGTTTGACCGGCCCGTGGAGCTTTCGCCCGAGCCAGAACCGTTGTTGTTCACGCCGAGTGTTTCGGCGGCAGCATTGTAGGTGCTTTGGGCAGCGGATTTGACCTTTTCGTAACCGTCACTCGCAATATCCAGCGCACCATCCTTCAGCTTTTCGGCTTGATCGCCGAGAAACTCCTCATCGATGCTATCCCAGGGCAGGAGCGCACCGAGCACCATTCCCAGAGCAATGCCTGCGCCCACAACCAGCAACGGTCGCTCGCGCACCAACCCGATGAATCCCGAATTCGTCCGACTTCCATCTTCACGGCGTGCGGCGCGTTTGGCGGCGCGCCTTGCGTGTCTATTTTGCATTGTACTTCCTTTCATGATGCGCCATGCAGTCGCTGACCGCCTAGCCGCAATTTATCACACATCGTCTCCTGCAACGCGCTGATCGCGCGCGGGTTGCCCTGGCCCAATTCTTCTTCCCTGGTGCCTGTCGTTGTTGCTGTCGTTCACGGAACGCTCCGCTGTAGAATTCGGAGCCCAGGAAAAGACACCAGAGTGCGTGCGCTGATGCCCGTTCGTTCAATCGGCGGAAGCACAGACTAAGTGCCGTGAGGCTGCGTCTGCGCGGGAGCTCTGCTCGCGCTGCCGTTGCCGATCAGTTTGTCCGCGAGGTGCTCATATTGCTCGGCGAGGCTCATAAGTTCGTTCCGCCGTTTTGGATCGAACTCGCCTTGCGATGTTTCTTCGCATTTGTGCAGCAAGAGCGCGGTAACGCTGCGCCCGCGTCAGATCGTTTTCCATGTCCCCAACCTCTGAGTGAATCCACGGTCTCCTGTGCCCACGCCAGCGTAGCAGCCGCCGGCCTCATTTTTATGGGCGTGAAAACTACCGCCAGCGCAAAATGGTTCCCGGACAGGCGCCCATGAACGTGTTGAGCGTGCCTCCGCCAATCTTTGCCGTAACGTGCTGAAACCATTTGACGTTTGACCCGTTGAGGTTGGTGGCGGCCGTGCTGGCCGCATATTTGGCTTGGGGCGTTCCTCATTGAAAAAAGTTCGAGAGTACCGCCAGCGCGCCCGAGAGTGCCGTGAATTTGGTGTGAAGGCAGCCGGCTCAGACCTTAGAGGCCACTACGAGCGAATGGCCGAAGTTTGGGACAAGCTGGCGGAAGAACGTCTGACCTTCTTCGTGGAAGACCCAGCAACAGATAACGACAATGCAGTCGCCAAGCCGATCCTCTCAAGAGCGGCGATCGGACGCCTTTAGCCTGCTAGCAGCAAAATGCTACTCGCTACCAAGGCTGGCGCGCCTCAAACAGCCCGACCGCGGCAGCCTGTTCCAGAACATCGGGCGTGGCGGAAGGAAATGAAGCGTTCAATGACGGAACTGGTTGGCAGCCGTTGGAGTCTTTGGCCGCCGCGGGTTTCGAAGTTCTGGGGAAGTAGATTCGCAGCATCTCAGAGGCCCGCCATCGCGTGCGGGCCTTTGCTTTTACGCCATCTGTCCTAATTTGCGGGAGCGGGTGTCCTAGCTTGCTTTTGAGCGCGCCCGCCGTGAGCGGCTTTGGATTCATGGCAGGGCAGCGGCTTGACCCGCAGCTTGCGCCAAGACTCCGCCATCTTCGCGCAGGATACGCCACGACCGTTGTAAGTGAGCGAACCGTGTTTCGGCGAGTTGACTCCGGCGTGCGCTATCCCGGAGAGCATCGTAAGTGCCATCACAGTGCTAGCAAACATCACCCGATCGTTGCTGGTCTCGGCTCTCTCACTGCGGTGGCGGATTGTTAATCAGATAGGGGAAGCCGCGGTTCGTTATTCCTTGCTCCGTCCATACTTTTTCGCTGAACCCTTGCGGCAATCCCGAGCGCAGTTTGTGACTGGTGAGACTCTGAAGCCCCTTGTCGTCGTTGATGTTTCCTGCACCCTGCGAAAGCTCACTCGTCGTCGTGTTCCAGTCGGTATTCCTGTAACCGCCCGGGCGACACTCCTCACCGCCGCCGGAACAGTCGGTGCCGACGACACCACCAACGACGTCTGAAACTCCCGTTATTTTGCCGGTCGAATAACTCGCCACTGCGCCCGCCTCGTCCCGGCCCATCAAGCCACCCAGACTGCTTCCGACGCCAGTGGCGGAGACATCGCCTTCGGCATAACTGTTTTTGACCCGTCCTCCGTTATGGCCGACCAATCCCCCCGCCTCGCCGTGGGCGCCGGTGCGCACGGCGCCCGTGGCAAAGGAATCCGCAACCGGAGCGCCATTGTAACCGACGAGACCGCCGGTCTCACTCTCATCGCCACCTGCCACCGCGCCGGTGGCATAGGAATTTTTTAGCGTTCCGTCGCCAAACGCACCAACCAGGCCGCCCGCCTGCGCGAACTCTCCTCCGACGGCGACGTTCACGGACGACCGCGACGAAGTCACAGTTCCAAAATTGATAAAGCCGGCAACACCTCCAGCGTCAGAGCTCTCGCCCGCTTTCACCTCGCCAGTCACGGAAGATTGGGAGATGATCGAGCCTTGTTCGACAAAGCCCGCGATCCCGCCCATGTTGCTCGCGTGGCTGCTCTTCACCGAAGCGTTTGTGAGCCGCAGGTTGCGCACCACACCGAACCCCTGAATGCCTGTCAAATGTGCGAATAGTCCGACGGCGCCTCCGGCGTCCGCTTTGATCTTCATGCCGGAAATCGTGTTGCCGAGCGCTTCGAAATAGCCGCTGAAAGGGGCGCTGATTGGGGAAGAACGGTAGGTGCCGTCCGCGGATGCATCGTAGCTGTTCGTCAGAACGTAAAAACCGCTTGGT
>DATAVW010000016.1:0-17066 GCA_036267515.1 Rhizomicrobium sp. | reverse complement strand
AAATTCGGTTCGATCTCCACCGCTTTTCTGTAGTCCTGATAGGCAGCGCGAACATTTCCCAGTGCCTCATCCGCAATGGCGCGGTCGTAATATGCGATGTGCGGCTTGTTCGAACCCATCTCGATGCCTCTGTTAATGTCTTCCAACGCGTCCTGATAGCGTTGCATCGCGATGTAGGTGGCGCCGCGGTCGATATAACCTTCGCCATGTGCGCCATCCATGCTCAGACCCCAATTGTAATCGCTGAGTGCTCCGGCCGCATCGCCGGTGCGTGAGCGCAGGATGCCCCGATTGATATAGGTCGCCGCACGGTCTGAAAGGTTGAGGGGCTCCTGTTCGATCGCGAGCGTACAGGTCTGAATGCCCTGTCCGGGATCGCCGCCGAACTCCGCCATCTGGAAGCAATTGGCGCCAAGTCCGGTGCCGATCACAGTTATGGCCGCGCTGGCACTTCCCGCCGCAATTGTAGAAAGCGAAATGGCAACGAATACCGGGAGAAATTTCATGGCATTTACCCTTCCCAGATGCCATGGAATGTTACACCTCTTGGGCGTCCGGCGCATCGTTCGGAAATTCACTGTCGTGTGACCGGCAGGGGAAGTGCGCTTCGATCCTCCGTCATTTCCGCCGCTTTCTTGTCCGGAGCCGAACCCGTCCCTTCAAATCCCGGTGAAAGGAACCGCATGAGCTGGAGTTATGTCGCGCCAATCCTGCTGTTGACCATGTCGAACGTGTTCATGACGTTCGCATGGTACGGCCAGCTGAAATTTCCCGCGACCTCGCTTTGGGTCGTTATCCCGATCAGTTGGGGGATCGCCTTTTTCGAATATTGCCTGGCCGTGCCGGCGAATCGCATTGGGTACCACGTCTATTCCGGCGCGCAGCTTAAGACGATCCAGGAGGTGATCACGCTGACGGTGTTTGCCATCTTCTCCGTCACCTATCTGGGCGAGGCGCTCAGATGGAATCACCTCGTTGCGTTTGGATTTCTTGCGCTCGCCGCATATTTCGGCCTCACCAAGTGGTAGGCTTGCCAGCGTCGGCATTTTGGGTCCTGATCTGCCGATGCCAGACCCAATCCAAAATCTCCCGCCCGGATTTCTGAGCGAGGCGCTTTCGCGCATTCAGCCGTCACCCACAATTGCAGTAACGCAGGCGGCGCAGGCGCTGAAGGCGTCAGGGCGCGACGTAATCGTTCTCGGCGCAGGCGAACCCGATTTCGATACGCCAGAGAACATCAAGGAAGCCGCCATTGCCGCCATCCGCCGCAACGAAACAAAATATACTGCCGTGGAAGGCATTCGCGAACTGCGAGAGGCGATTTGCGTCAAATTCAAGCGTGAGAACGGCCTCGACTACACACCGGCCCAAACCTTCGTTGCGCCTGGCGGCAAGGCGGTGATCTACACCGCGCTGATGGCCACGCTAAACGTTGGCGACGAGGTCATCGTGCCGGCGCCCTATTGGGTGAGTTATCCGGAAATTGTGCTGCTCGGCGGCGGCAGGCCGGTCATTGTGGAAACAATGATCGAAGATGGTTTCCGCCTGACGCCGGAAGCACTCGACCGGGCGATCACCCCGAAGACCAAATGGCTTATCTTCAACCAGCCTGGGAATCCCTCTGGTGGTTGCTACAGCCGGGAGGAACTGCAGGCCCTTGTAGACGTGCTGCTGCGCCACCCCCAGGTCTGGGTGCTGACTGACGACATGTACGAGCACTTGGTCTACGACGGGTTGCGTTTTCACACCCTTTCTTCGGTAGACCAGCGCATTGCGGCGCGGACGCTAACCATGAACGGCGTTTCCAAAGCGTACGCCATGACCGGTTGGCGGATCGGCTATTGCGGCGGGCCGGAGCGCTTGATTGCAGCGATGGCGAAACTGCAGTCGCAGACCGTCAGCAACGCCGCCTCCATCTCACAATGGGCGGCGGTGGAAGCTTTGACCGGCCCTCAGGATTTCATTGGCAAGTTCCAGCGAGCCTTCGAGGAGCGGCGCGATCTCGTCGTTTCGATGCTGAACCAGGCGCAGGGTCTGGAATGCACCAAGCCGCAGGGCGCATTCTATGTGTACCCGTCGATACGGAATTTGATCGGTAAATCGACCCGCCGCGGCAGCACCATTCAAACCGATACGGAGTTCGTGCGGGAGCTTCTGGAGGAAGAAGGCGTGGCGGTGGTCCAGGGTGCTGCTTTCGGACTTTCGCCCTTTTTCCGTATTTCCTATGCCGCCTCAATCACGGTGCTTGAAGAGGCGTGCCGGCGCCTCCAACGCTTCTGCGCCAGCCTGCGCTAGTAGTCAGCACCCGGGTGCTGTACTGCCCAATCGAGGCAGTTTTTATATGTGCCGTCAAAAATGTGTTGCTGCATATCATCGTCGTAGCCGTTGACGGCAGCGTCCTTCTTGCGTTGCCCGGCGACGGTTTTGCAATGCGCATCCGTTGCCGCCGACACACCTGCCGGCGCGGCCGCAGCAGCAGCCTCAACACCGGTGGCTACTCCCGCAGGCGGACCTGGCGCGGCCGCGGGGGCGTTCTGCAGGACAACTGTGGCGGTCACGTCCGGTGGTGCGCTCTCCGGCGGCGGTGGGACAGGTCGCACCATTGCCGGGATCGAGCGGTGAATCTGTGATGCCGGGAATGATGCTGGAGCTGGCGGCGGCCTCAGCAATACAACCTGGGGTGGCGGCGGCGAAGGCGGCGGCGGTGCCGCCGCCGATGTTTCGGCAGCGGGCACTCCTTCTCCGCTTAAAGGCGATGGGCCAGGGGCAGTTTCTTCGGCTGGCTGGGACGCGGTCTGGACCACAGGCGCCGACTCGGCGGTGGCGGACACCGGAGCAGTGGGCGAAGGCGTTTCAGTCGTCTCTGACGTTGGCCCCGCCGGCGTTGCTGCCGAAGAAGGCGCGGCCGCAATAACCTGCGGCATTATTGGCGCAGGTGCTGAAGCGACCGGCTCGCGATCCGTCGGTGGAGGTGTAGCTATGTCGCTTGATGCAGTAGACGCAGGAATTGTGGCGGCCGGCGTGGTTTCGGATGCCGCTGGCGCTGGCGTCGAAGAAGGCGAGACCGCAACATCCTGCGGGGCTGGTCCGGGCTCCGGCGTTTCGGCAGCTGGCGTGGTTGCACTGGCCACAACCGTCTGGTCCGATTTCGGATGATCGTAAGTCAGCAGGAACCGCTTGTCGTCCTCGCTGCAGGACGCAAGCAGCAAACTGAGAACCAAAAAGGATACTCGGGCACGGCACATGGATGAAGGCTCTATAACACCGGCGGCCGGTGCAATGCGACTGAGATCACAGGCATTCCTGATTAACTTGGTTTTATCGGTGGCGAAGGTGGGATTTGTCTTCCATCATCACAGTAAAAATATGACCCTTTCCATCGTGACTTGAGGCACACTTTGCGGCACATTCCCTGCCGCCAATCACGGCACTGGTCTGTCCTGCTTTCCGCAGGTGCGGATCGCCTAGGGGAGACAAACATGATCTTGAAGCGTCGTTTGGCGG
This sequence comes from Rhizomicrobium sp., assembly GCA_036267515.1. GTDB lineage: Bacteria > Pseudomonadota > Alphaproteobacteria > Micropepsales > Micropepsaceae > Rhizomicrobium. Next base: position 13,562 of record DATAVW010000016.1, on the reverse strand, counting down.
CGAGTGTTTCGTCGCTGGTTCTCGCTGCTGCCGCTGCCTACTCGACAGGCGCCAGTGCGCACCACTTCACACTCCATCCGCGCGGGCCGGTAGGACGTGTCGGACCGGTTGAGGCGCCATACCAGACGCCAGCCGGCGGAAAGTGGACAAATCTGAAAAAGACGTTCCCGGGAACGACGGGGCCCGATACTGCCTTGCTGATGACTGATGGAACTGTACTCATGCACAGCTGGTGCACGTCGAAATGGTACCATCTGACGCCGGACAGCAAGGGGAGTTATATCAACGGGACGTGGAGTTCAGCAGGCAGCCTCCCCTCCGGTTATTTCCCGTTCTTCTTTGCGTCAGAGGTTCTGCCGGACGGGCGCATGATCATCAACGGCGGCGAATACAATTCGACGGATGGCAATTGCGGCGGTGGCGCCTGGACCAATAAGGGCGCGCTTTATGATCCCGTGTCGGACAGCTGGACTTCGGTGTCCCCGCCAAGCGGATGGACCAAGATTGGAGATGCGCAAAGTGTTGTCTTGCCCTCCTTAAATTACATGCTGGCCGATTGCTGCACATCGCAACAGGCGATCGCGACGATCAAAGGCACCAATGTGAAATGGAAGACCACCGGCGCCGGAAAGGCTGACATCAACGACGAAGAAGGTTGGACGCAACTGCCCAACGGTAAGATCGTGGTGGTGGATGCAAACAAGGGGCTCGGGCAGCAATTCTCACTGAGCGAACTGTATGATCCCTCGACCGGAGCTTGGACTGCTGGCCCGAATACGACAGCCAATCTGGTCGATGCCGGCTCCCACGAGCTTGGACCGGGGGTGTTGCGCCCGGACGGCTCGGTAATCTGGTTCGGAGGGGCTCCGAACAACAACATCTACGATTACGCGACCAATACCTTCAGCTCCGCGCCCGCGTTCCCATTGAATGGCTATGATGTTGCCGATGGTCCGGCCGTTGCGCTCCCGAGCGGAAACGTGCTGGTTGAAGCGAGCCCCGGCGTGTTTGCGGCGCCCGCGCACTTCTTCGAATGGGACGGCAGTAAGTTCACGCAGGTGAGCGATCCGGACGATGCACAGAACGATACTTCGTTCCAAGGTCGGTTCCTGCTTCTGCCAAGCGGTGAAGTTCTATACAGCAACGATGGGCAATCGCCCTCAAAGCCCGTCGTCGCCGTCTACACGCCGACCGGAAAACCCAACAAGGCCTGGCTGCCGAAGATCACCAGCGTTCCAAATTCACTCTCACGCGGCAGCACCAATAACAAAATCTCGGGGAAGAACTTCAACGGCTTCACGCAAGGTGCGTATTACGGCGACGATGCGCAGGAGTCGACCAACTTCCCGGTTGTGATGATCAAGAACAAGGACTCCGGCGATATCTGCTTCGCGCGCAGTCACGACTTCTCGACCATGGGCGTGGTGACGGTCGGCAAGACAACGGCCCAGTTCGATGTGCCGTCATCCTGCGAAACTGGTGCCAGTACGCTAACGGTGGTCGTGAATGGCACCGCCTCCAAGGGCGCGGATGTCACTGTGAATTAGCACCCAAAGAGAATTCTTCGAAGTGAGCATTCGGGCGGGGGGAACCCCGCCCTTTTTTTCGATGTGCCGTTGCCCCCTTGCCCCCTTGCCTTGCCACCATCGACGGCGCGAACATCGGCCCGTCATCGGAGGTTGCGATAAATGTCGAGAAAAAACGGAGGAAGTGGACCACGCACAGTGGCCCTGGTAGGACCGTTCGGTAGCGGCAAGACGACGTTGCTTGAATCCATTCTCATGCTCACGGGCGCGGTGCAGCGCAAGGGCTCTGTGGCGCAGGGTAGCACCGTGGGCGATTTCACCGCAGAGGCGCGCGCCCGCCAGATGAGCGTGGACGTGAATTGCGCGACCACGAAGTATCTCGATGAGACCTTCACATTCCTCGATTGCCCCGGCTCCATTGAATTCCTGCAGGACACGTTGAACGTTTTCCCCGCCATCGATGCCGCGGTGGTCGTCTGCGAGCCGGATGGTGGCAAAGTGCAGATGCTGAAGCCGTTCCTGAAACGACTAAGCGACCTTGGAATTCCCCACTTCCTGTTCGTCAATAAGATCGATAAGGCGAGCGGCAATGTAGGTGATCTGCTCGCGCGATTGCAGGAAACGAGCGATAAGCCGCTGCTCATGCGCCAGATCCCGATCATGGATGGCGGCACTATTACCGGCTTTGTCGATCTCGCGCTGGAGCGTGCTTTTGTGTACCGCGAACACGCGGAGCCCCAGGCAATCGAACTGATCGGTGACGTGCAGGACGAGGAGAAGCAGGCACGCTATCAGATGCTGGAGAAGCTTGCGGATTTCGACGAGCACCTGATGGAAGAGTTGCTGTCGGATGTCGAGCCGCCGCGCGACGAAGTGTTCGAAGATTTGTCGAAAGAATTGGCCCAAGGGCTCGTAGTGCCTGTGTTACTTGGCTCATCGGAACGCGACAATGGCATTCACCGCTTGCTGAAGGCCTTGCGGCACGAGGTGCCCGATGTTGCGGCGGCGGCCCAGCGCCTTGGCGTGAAGTCCACTGGCGATACCGTCGTGCAGGTGCTGAAGACGTTCAACGGCACGCATGGCAAGCTTTCGCTCGCGCGCGTGCTTATAGGCACGCTGAAGGATGGCGCGGTGCTGCATGGCCACGAAGGCAATGACGCTCGGGTAGCCGGCGTGTTTGCCGTCAAAGGCGATGCGCAAACCAAGCTCGGCGAAGCATCGGCGGGCGACACGGTGGCACTCGGTCGGCTGGAGGGCGTCGTTACGGGCGACGCACTGTCCACTTCCAAAGTGGCTCCTCCAAAGGTTCCAATCGAACAGCTGGAACCGGTCTACGAACTTGCGATTGAAACCACCGACCGTAAGGACGAGGTGAAGCTCACATCTGCCATTCACAAATTGCAGGAAGATGATCCCTCTTTGCATTTCCGGCAGGATGCGGAATTGCAGCAGATGACGTTAGCAGGACAGGGCGAAATTCATCTGAAGGTGGCTGTCGAAAAGTTACAGAGCAAATACGGACTCAAGGTGAGCACGCATGTGCCGAAAGTCCCTTACAAAGAAACGATCCGGAAACCGGGAAAGCAGCACGGCCGTCATAAACGGCAATCTGGCGGTCACGGCCAGTTCGGTGATGTGCATATCGAAATTGCGCCGCTGCCCCGTGGCTCCGGTTTTGCCTTCGAGGACAAGATCAAGGGCGGAGTGGTACCGCGCCAGTTCATTCCTTCGGTGGAGAAAGGCATTGTCGAGTACATGAAGGAAGGCCCGCTTGGTTTCCCCGTCGTGGATTTCACCGTGGCCCTGGTCGATGGCTCCTATCATGCTGTCGACTCATCGGATGCCGCCTTCCAAACGGCCGCCCGCATTGCAATGCAGGAAGGCATGCCGAACTGCGCGCCGGTGCTCCTTGAGCCTGTCATGCATGTGCGAATTCATGTGCCAAATGACGCCACGTCGAAGGTGAACCAGGCGGTGAGCGGCCGGCGCGGCCAGTTGCTTGGCTACGACGCCCGAGACGGCTGGACAGGCTGGGATACTGTGGAGGCGCAGATGCCGCTTTCGGAGCTGCACGGCCTGATCATCGATTTGCGCTCGCTGACGCAGGGCGTCGGCACATACGAGATGAAGTTCGATCATCTCGCAGAGTTGACCGGTCGTCTTGCCGATCAGGTGGTGGCACACCGCAAAGCCGCGGCTTAGAGGCGCCCGGTGAACGCCGCGTGTGGTGCAAAATGGAGGGGAAGTTATGACTGATGTTCTGACAAGCGGCGGTGGCCTGTTACACACGAGACTACGCGCCTCGTCCCGGCAACTCTTCTGGCTGGGGCTGGCGATGACGCTGGTTGGCATTGTGGCGATCGTCTTCCCGATCGTGTCTACGCTGGCAACGGCGCTGTTCGTCGGCTGGATGTTTCTGCTTGCGGGCATTTTTCTCTTTGTAGGCAGCTTCACCATTCACGGCACGGGGCCGTTCTTTGGCGCATTGCTAATTGCCCTTTTGATGATCGCCGCGGGTGTGTTCCTGCTGTTCCATCCGGTCGCCGGCGCCATTGCACTCACCATCGTTGTTGGCGCGATATTTCTGGTTCAGGGTGCGTTTGAGGTGACGTTGGCCTTTGAAATGCGCCCGCATCAGGGCTGGATCTGGATGCTGCTGTCGGGTCTTGCAAGCGTCGTGCTCGCGCTCGTGATCGCTGTCGGCCTCCCGGGAATCTCGTTGATCGCACTCGGAATTCTGCTCGGCATTAATTTTCTGAGCACGGGGTTGGGCTACATCTTCGCGTCGCGCACGTCGCCGGCCTGATAGGAAGTTCGGGACCGAGGAAGACTCCCTCAGTCACTGCGGCGGCCTACGACCACACAAGAGATTGCCAGCTTTCCCTTGCGCGCTTTCTCCAATGTGGTTCCCGTCATGGGGAATGCGCGCGATGCCACAAGGTCCAGTCCGGCATCTCGCATGAGACTCTCGGCGTGCTCGGGCGAGCGCACAAGAAAGATATGATCGGGGGCAGGGCTATTGGCCGGTACGTTCACCCAGATTGACCCCCCCGGCCGCAACCACTGAGTAGCCGCCTTCAAGGCCTCCACCGGCTGCTCAAGATGTTCCAGGATTTCACTCATAGTAATCGCGTCGAATTGGCGCGTTTGCCGAGCGGGATCTACCTCAAACAAATTCTGCAGGGTGAGCGTCACGGGCCGGTTTACTCCGAGAAGATCAAGCGTGTGGCGCGTTTGTGCAATGCTGGTCGGGCTGACGTCCCAGCCCGAAACGGAACCCTCGAACCCACTGCTTGCCGCGAAGAACAACAACAGGCCATGGCCTGGCCCGATTTCCAGAAGATCGGTAGTTGGCCGAAGCGATGGCAGGTACTCCAGGACATAAGCAGCAATCGCATGCGCATGGTTGTTCCAGATGGCGTATGATAGCAGGAGTCCATTCATATAGCGCTCCATGAACGGAGCATTGGAATAGCATTCACGCAGCGCGTCAGAAAAAGAGGAAAGCCGGTAAGCGTTGTGGCGGCGGAAATGGAACTCTTCGGGCAGGACGATTTTCTCGCAGAGGAAGCGATAATCGTCGCATAGCCGCGTAAGGCCGCCCTCCATATGTGAGGCAAGTCGCAGCGCACACGAAGCCACCTGTTCCGATACGCTCATCACGTCCGCTGAACGCTCCGCGAAGCTTTTATCGAGATAGGTGGCGTGCTCGGGCCACAGGTCCTGCAGACGCGAGGCGAGCTTATCGAGTGAAGGAAAGTTCGAAAAATCGGCCACGGATCGCGTTCTCTCAAGTCTCGAGTGGTGCACGAAGGAATTCGTGTGCGTGATCGGGAGCTTCAATTAATTCGATGATCATATTCAAAGGCGTGATAAGGAACTGAATGTTGCGCCCGCCATAAGCGACGGCTGGTCTCGGCTCCGAAGTGGGCGCGCATCCGGCTGCACGCATTCGCCTAGCGGTCGCGGCGAGATCGACAACCCGGTAAGCGACATGATTGAGAATCCCCTTGCCGGTCCTCAGCGCATTGTAGACCGGGCTTTTTTCATCGAGCGGCTCCAGCAATTCAAAAACTACACCGCCGGGGTCACGCCCGAACTGCAGAAGAACGCCATTCGTTTCGTCCCGAAATTCCGCGGTCCATGCTCGAATCGACAAGACCTCTGCAAGGGTACTCCGCCCCCTCGCGAGGGATTTCACCACGAGTCCCAGATGATCGAATTGCACGCGAAAAGCCCGTTTTTTGAAGCGGATATCCAAACACGCTGCGCCGCTCCTCCATAAGCCAGAACGCAAAATCTTGAAAGGCTGGCGGATAACGTGCTACGGGGCGCTCGCTGCGGCGAGCTGATCATGCATTCCGAAACTAACTACTCTTCCAAGGTTGAATTTCCCGCAATGGAGGCTCCTGACCAGGAAGAACCCCGGCGTAAGTGCTTTAAAACGCTGGCTGACGCTTTGGAGGATGCTCGGCAGGGGGCGGACAAGATCGGGATTGAGCGGCGTGTCCTAGACTTTCTTTATGGGAAAACGCGTTGGAAATCCATCACCCGCGCGGACTGGGAACAGCAGGTACGGATAGCGACAACCTTCGATGAAAACCTGAGGCGCTTCGGTTCCGCGCGGCTCCTCAAGGAAATCGCCGATCAAGTTGGCGTCTCGTTCAGGGCCGCTGTCGCTCCGGAGCGGACATTCGCTCCCGCGTTGGTGATCACCTATCACGGCAGTTTTTCCGTTACTCTCCGCAGATTATTCCGGAATTTTTTCCCCGATGGTGTCGCGATCGCCGCGAACGGCGTGTACGCGGCGGGTGATGGCGCATATGCGCTGTTTGCTGCGCGGGAGGCGCTCCTCGCGGAAAAGCCGGCCTTTATGGCTCCCGATGGCCGCTATGGACGAGAAGCAGGAACGGTGTCGGTGCTCGGCGCTCAACTTCCGCTAACCGATGGCGCCCCATTCCTTGCACACGCGACAGGCTGCAAGGTGGAGTGGCTTGCACTCGCTTGGAGGGGGCAGGGATTTGCGATCGAGGCGGTTGCCGGTCCTCAGCGGGTGGCCGGAGAAGCATTTCGCGATTACAGAGAACGCTTCTATCATTTCTATGCGGCGCGCCTTGAAGAGGCCTTCACAGGCAATCCAGCCAATTTGCCCCTAACTGCCAATTGGAGGCTCATGTTTGACGCAATGTTGGCCGGGAAAGTTTACCGGTTCCGTCGTCCGACCCGGCAGATCGCGTGATTGAGGCGCTGCTATTGGCCATGTATAGCTCGAATGTGCGCAGTCGCTTTGAGGGTGAACAATGAACAGTGGAACCACGCGCCCAGAGCTACTGTCCACCATCCGAGACATACTCGCGGATGTTGTTGATAACGAGTCGCTACAGCTGACCGAAGCCTCCACCGCGGAACAAGTGCCGGATTGGGATAGCATCAATCAGGTAAAGCTCCTGATTGGACTGGAGAACGAGCTGAATTTTCGTTTCTCGTCTCAGGAAGTGGAAGGGCTCAAGAACGTTGGCGCACTCATCGATCTTGTTCAGCGGAAGCTTGCTGTCAGAACGTGAGTTTCGGTTTTGACTACTTCTGTGATTGATCTTCCCTGGCTTCGGGAAGTGCCCGCCGATTTTTCAGCGCGGTGCCGGGCGGCCTGCTCGGGTAGCGAGGCCATCGGCAAAGCGCTTCAGTTTCTTGCCGGATTCCGGCTAACCTCTCGACACGCGGCGCACCTGGCGCGAGCACTCCGCCGCTGTCGTACGGAAGGCAAGAGCCTGGCGCCGCTCTCCCCATTTCGCTTGGGCTTGCTTGCTGGTGCCACGTCCGATCTGCTTTTGGACGACCTACTGGCCGCGGCCGCACGGCACGGAATAGCATTGGAAATTGTCGCTGCACCATATGATCAGGTGATGCAGCAGGCGCTCGATCCCGCCTCGCTCATCAATTCAGCAAAACCCGACGCTATCCTGATTGCCGTAGATCACCGTTGGTTCAAAATTGAGCAGCCACTGCTCGATCAGGACGCCGCCCAAGCGGTTGCCGGTCAGATGCTGCAATTGCGAGAGCTCATCCAGGCTCTGCACAACAATAGCGGCGCGCCGGCAATTCTTCAGACCCTCCCGATCCCGCCCATGCCGCTGTTCGGCAGTTTCGACCGCCGCGTGCGGGGCAGCGTGCGGTCTATGATTGGCGAAGCGAACCGCATCATCGGCGATCTTGCAGAAGATACTGGCAGTTATCTGCTCGATGTCGCTGCTATTGCCGAGCAGGTTGGAACCAATAAGTGGTTCGATCCGGTGCAGTGGGCGGCGTACAAACTGCCTTTTTCCGCCGACTGTGTGCCCATCTATTCCGATCATGTTGGGCGCCTGGTTGGCGCGATCCGCGGCAAGACGCGCAAGTGCCTTGTGCTTGATCTCGACAATACGATCTGGGGCGGTGTTGTTGGAGATGACGGCGTAACCGGTCTTTTTGTCGGCCAAGGTGATGCGCGCGGCGAGGCCTTTATTGCGGTGCAGCGCTCGGCCCTTGAACTTCGCGAGCGCGGGATCGTCCTAGCAGTGTGCTCAAAGAATAACGAGGAGGTTGCGCGCGCGCCGTTTCGTGAGCATCCAGAGATGCTACTGAAGGAAGAACACTTCGCGGTGTTCCAGGCAAATTGGATTGACAAGCCCAGCAATCTCGAAGCGATCGCCAAGACACTGAACATCGGCCTGGACTCGCTTGTTCTGCTTGACGACAACGCGGCGGAACGGGCCGAGGTCCGCGCTGCAGTGTCGGAAGTTGCTGTGCCGGAGTTGCCTGACGATCCCAGTTGGTACGCCTGGTATTTGCGAGCAGCCGGATATTTCGAAGCGATCGCGTTTTCTGCAGAAGATCGTCTGCGAGTGGGCTCCTATGTTGCGGACGCCCAGCGATCCGCAGTGATGGCCAAGGCCCGCGATCTCGGTGAATATCTCGCCTCCCTCGAGATGAAAATCAGCTTCGCGCCGTTTGACGCGCAGGGGCGGAAACGAATTGCGCAGCTCATCAACAAGACTAACCAGTTCAATCTCACGACGCGCCGTTATGCAGAACGCGAGGTGATGGAAATGGAAGCAAACTCCTCCATTTTCACGCTGCAAGTGCGGCTCGCGGACAAGTTCGGTGATCTCGGCATGATCGGAATTGTGATTTGCCGCCCTCTCGCGGGCAATCGCTTCGCTTGGGAAATCGATACTTGGCTCATGAGCTGTCGTGTTCTAGGGCGAAAAGTGGAGCAGGCGATGTTGGAAAAGACGATGCAAGAAGCGGCCGCGAGAGGTATTCATCGACTTATTGGCATCTACATCCCTACAGCGAAAAACGCGATGGTCGCGGATCACTATGGAAAATTGGGCTTTCAGAAAGTACCCACCGAGAATGGCGGACAAACGGTGTGGGAAATCGAGGTCAGCAGCTACTCGTCGCCGCTATTATCCATGAAGTATGAAGATCGGTTCTCGCGCGGCACCGGTTCCAACAATCATTGAATACTGCTTCCGCCCACCTTGACGAAGTCTTTTCGTCGCCGCATCCGGCTTGACGAATTCGGGAGAGATATTTGGCCGCCTCTGTCTTGCGCGCCATTGGATCGTGCGAGGCTCAGTACTTCCACTCCTTGGCTGCGCGGACGAGGAAATCGCGGAAGGCAGCAACGCGCTTCGACTGGCGCAGCGCATCGCAGTAAACGAGGTGTACGTCGAATGTTGGGCCTTCCGTCTCTGGCAGGATGCGAATGAGATGCGGCCGCTCGGCGGTGAGGTAGTCGGGCAGCGCGGCAACGCCGATTCCGGCTTCCACCGCGTGAAGGATGCCTGTGATGTTGTTGATACGCAGGGCGTGGCCGCAGCCATTCGAGGCGCGACGTGCGGTGTCCAATAGCCAGTTTACGTCGCGTACTTCTGGTGCCACCGTTTCGCCGTAGCCGACCACAGTGTGCTGCGCCAACTCCTCAACGGTCTGCGGCGTCCCACGCCGTGCGAAGTAATCGCGGTGGCCGCAAAGATGATAGTGTACTGTAAACAGCTTGCGCTGAATAAGATCGGCCTGCACTGGCGCGCGCATGCGGATGGCGAGATCAGCTTCTCGCTGAGCGAGATCAAGTTCTCTGTCCTCGAACACCAAATGCACTTGGAGTTCGGGATAATCGCCCACGAACTCATTGATCCGTGGCAGAAGCCAGTAAGTACCAAGGCCATGGCTGGAGGTAACCTTAAGAGAGCCACGCGGCGCCGATTGTGCATTCTTCAGGGCCTCTTCCGCCTGGCCGAGGCGCGTCAGCACATCGCTGACCGCGCCGTAAAGCAGTTCGCCTTCGTCCGTGAGTGTGAGGCCACGGGCGTGGCGCTGAAATAGCGGTGTATTGATTTCTTCTTCCAGCGCGCTGATCTGGCGGCTGACAGCCGATTGACTCAGCGCCAGCATCTGCCCCGCATGCGTGAAACTGCCGGCAGAAGCCACTGCGTGAAAGATGCGAAGCTTGTCCCAATCCATCGTTGCTCCTCGCTAATGGGCTCCCGCCAGAAACCGCTCCGCCTCCAGCGCGGCCATACAGCCCATTCCGGCAGCGGTGACGGCCTGCCGGAACACCTTGTCCTTAACATCGCCTGCCGCAAACACGCCGGCTATGTTGGTGCGCGTGGAATCCGGAGCGGTCTTGATGTAACCGTCGCCATCGAGATCGATCTGGCCAAAAAAGAGCTCCGTCGCCGGAATATGCCCAATGGCCACGAACAGCCCGTCAACCGCAAAGGTCCGTGTTTCACCGGTATCAAAGTTCCGGATAAGAATCCCTGTAACGGAACGCGGGTTGTCGTTACCGAAGACCTCATCCACCACCGAATCATAAATGATTTCAATTTTCGGATTGGCAGCGAGGCGCATCTGATTGGTTTTGTCGGCGCGCAGCACGGCACGGCGATGGATAAGTGTCACGTGATAAGCGAAATTGGTGAGGAACAGCGCCTCTTCCGCAGCCGTATTGCCGCCCCCCACGACGGCCACCCGCTTGCCGCGGAAGAAGAAGCCATCGCACGTCGCGCAAGCGGATACGCCGAAGCCTTTAAATCTCTCTTCTGATAGCAAGCCAAGCCAGCGCGCCTGCGCGCCAGTGGCGACAATCAGCGCCTCGGCGATATATCGATCACCTGAATCCCCGATCAATGTGAATGGGCGCCGCGCAAGATCGACTGTCGTAATCGTGTCCTGCACGATCTTGGTGCCGACATGTGCAGCCTGGGCCTGCATCTGCTCCATCAGCCACGGCCCTTGGATGGCCTCGGCGAAGCCAGGATAATTCTCGACCTCGGTTGTAATGGTGAGTTGCCCCCCGGGTTGCAGGCCGGCGATCATCACCGGCTCCAGCATAGCGCGGGCGGCATAGATTGCCGCCGTAGCGCCCGCAGCCCCGCTTCCAAGGATAACGATCTTTGCGTGTGTATCGGCCATTGTGCTCCCGAAGGAGCGTACGCCTTGTGGCTTACGGCCCCTGCCCCTGCATATCGGAGGGGGCCGCCCCAAGGTCAAGCAGCACCTTGATTCGCTCTACCGCCCGGCCGGTTTCATCCAGGGGCCTGTACGACCATTGCGCAATTTTCCCTTCAAAAGGCCGGGTTATTCCACGTTCGGCAAGGGATTGTTGGAATGCCTGCGCCTTGTGACGGCCACCCGGTAGGGGAAAGACGTGGATTGGTTTTCCCGTTGCCGCCGCTTCACAGATCATGTTCACCGAATCGGCCGTGACCACGAAGGCATCCGCCCAGGCCAGTATAGCCAGGTATGGGTTCTCGCCATCGCCATTCCACACAAAAGCGTCAGTGTTGGTCAGGTGCCTTCGGAGCATCATGGCTTCTTCCCTGCCCGTACGGCGAGAAGTGCTGACCATGAGGCCGTGGTTTGGCGCGATTTGCACGAGCATTATGCCCAAACGTTTCGCCCCCGCTACGTCTAGCGAACCATGAGTACGGCTTGCCCCGCCGATCAGCACAGCGACTCGGGGCTTGCGCAGTGGCTCGAAAATGGGTGCGAATTCCATGTGGGCTTTGGCCAGTCGGGCGCGCGTGATGCGATTCGGGCTTCCAATAATGGGAAAGACGTTTGTTCCGGAAATCTGGTCGTGCTCGGTCGGAATAACCAGATCGAAATTGCGAGTCCCGATTCTGGGATCCTGACACTGAACGGTGACAGTGCGTCTGCCGCTGGCCCGTTTCACTGCTCGCGAAAACGGAATGCTTTGCCGACCGCAGCCGATGAGAAGCCGCGGCCATGGCGATTCCGGCCTGTCACTCGCGTCGGTTGCGTGCGTGAAAGGCGAACCGAATGAATGCGGCGCCAGCCATCGCCATGGCTTCTTGAGCTGCGTGCGGAAAATGCGCACAGAAAACGGCAGCCGCTCGGCCAGGCCAAGGCACTGGTTTTCCATTCCGGCCGCGCCTTGTGTAACCACCCATGTTTCTTCGGCGAGCGTTGCACTCATACGAGTGTGCGGCCCGTAATGCCTTCGAGAATCCGGAGCGGTGCTTTCGACGAATCCGCCATCGCGGTCACCGGAAGATAGAATGTCTGCTCGAACAGGTGCTGTCCGCCCATCGCGGCATGGCTGACCTTGTCCGTATAGACGATCCATGTCGATCCCGGCGGGAAGCTGAAGGCGTTCTGCTCCGCGTCGCGCTGGTAGGAATAGTCCGCCTTCATGGCGTCATGAATGTTCAGCATCAGATGATCATAGGCGGTGCGATGTGCTTTCGTCGCGCCGAGCACATTCAGAAGAATAGCGCTGGTTGCAGAATATCGCGGCGCGCGAACGGCAAATAGGCGCGCCACCTTTTCAAACGGTGCGCCCAGCCGCCACTCCCGGCCAAGGCCGTCCGGGTTCACATTGGTGAACACGCGCAAGATTCTCTTGCCGCCTGTGGGAATTGACGGAAAGGCATCCACATGCAGCCGGGTATCGTCCTTTTTCGCACTTAACCGGCGACCGGAAATTTCCGAGGGACGAAAACTTGTCCGGCCGCTCTCCAACCCATTCGCATACTGCGGCAGCAGCATGTGCACCAGCACGAGCGCATGCTCAAAATAACGGGCCATCATCGCCTTGATGGCGTCCAGATCCCCAGCGGACCCGACCGCATGCTTCAGCGTCTTGGTGGTTGCATCGAAGCTTACATTCTTGGCCTTCGTGTCTGCCACATCCGATGAGAGGAACCGTTGTTCCACCGCAGCAAGTCCAAAGGCGAGGCGCGGAAAATAGAGGACCTTCCCATCCTCCAGTGCGCTCACCGCATTTCCCGGCATATTGGTATGCACCGGACCTCGCCATGTGGTGACATCCAGCGTTTCCAGCACCTCGGCGATGTCCCGCTCGTGCTTTGTCATGCTCGCAACCATGTGAAGGGGTGCACAGGCCGACGGCCAATGATCCCGCGAAGTGCGCCTTCTCTTTTTCTTTATAGCTACGAAACTTTATTGCTCAAACCGTGCGGCAGGAGTTTAATGCGGCGGTCACTTGAACCCCGTCCTGCCATGGAACAGCATAAGCTCGATAGCATAGATCTTCGTATCCTTTCCGAACTGCAAGCGAATGGCCGCATTACCAATGTGGAGCTTTCGCGGCGGGCGAAGATCACCGCACCGCCTTGCCTGCGCCGAATGCGGGCGTTGGAGAAGGCGGGATACATCCGTGGTTATCACGCCGAGCTCGAACCGAAGCATTTGGGGTACGAGGTCAGCGCCTTCGTGTTTGTCGGTCTTTCAACTCAGGCAGACGCGGATTTGAAGCGTTTCGAGGAGCAAGTGCGCAGCTGGCCGGAAGTGCGTGAATGCTACATGCTCTCCGGTGAGGTGGATTTTCTGCTGAAATGCGTGGCGAAGGACCTCTCGAGCTTTCAGTCCTTCATCACCAATACCTTAACAGGGGCAAGAAATGTGGGCAGCGTGAAGTCGTCGCTGGTGATTCATCCAAGCAAGCGCGAGCCCGGCGTTCCGATTGAGGTGAAATAGAAGCGCCGGAGCGGGTGGTGCCCG
>DATAVW010000015.1:0-17123 GCA_036267515.1 Rhizomicrobium sp. | reverse complement strand
GAAGAATGGGTGAAGTGTTTCGAGGATGCCTGCGGCCGCGATCTATCGCAGTTCCGCCTGTGGTACCGGCAATCCGGCACACCCACAATCGAAGCAAGCGGCGGTTACGAAGCAGCCACAAAGAAATACGCGCTGACCTTGAAGCAGACCGTTCCGCCCACTCCGGGCCAGCCAGAGAAGAAGCCGATGCACATTCCCATAAGGCTGGGCTTTGTTGGCGGTAATGGGCGCGCGCTGCCGCTGACGCTGGAGGGCGAAAACGCCGTCGGGCCGGAGGAGCGCGTTCTGGAACTCACGGAACCAGAGCAGCGCTTCATTTTCGTGAATGTCGATGAAGAACCGTTGCTTTCCGTAGGCCGCCGATTTTCCGCCCCGGTGCACTTCCAGGTACCGATGAAAGCGGCGGATCGCGCCGCCCTGATGAGCCGTGATGCCGATCCCTTCAACCGCTGGGAAGCGGGCCAGGCGCTCGCCACCGAAGTGCTGCTGGAGATGGCGGACACCGCGAAATCCGGCATCGCGCCGCGCGCCGATGCGGTTTGCGTCGATGCAGTCGGCGAGGTGCTGGCGCGCGCAGATGAAGATCATGCCTTCGCTGCCGAGATGCTGGTGCCGCCAGGCGAAAGCGAGCTCGCGCTCAAAATGACTCCGGCGGGTCCCGAAGCCATTCACGATGCGCGCGCGGCGCTCATTCGCGGAGTGGCAGAAAAACATCGCGAAACCTTCGAGGCGCTGTACAGCAGGTTGCAATCGGACGGACCGTTCACGCCCGATGCCGCCTCGGCCGGACGCCGCAGCTTGCGGAACGTGTGCCTGCGCTATCTGACGGCGGAAGAGGACGAAGCGTCGGCAGAACTGGCCGATCGGCATTATCGCGGCGCGACGAACATGACGGATATGATCGCCGGGCTTGCGGCGCTCACCCGCATCGACTCCGCCTTGCAGGACCAGGCCTTTGCACACTTCCACGACCGCTTCGCCAACGATCCGCTGGTGCTCGACAAATGGCTGGGGCTGCAGGCCAGCTCACCGCTTGCCGGTACAGCCGACAAGGTGCGCGCGCTGATGCAGCATCCGGCCTTCGACATGAACAACCCCAATCGCGTGCGTGCCCTGGTGGGAGTCTTCGCGGCCAATCACCTTCGCTTTCACGAAGCGGACGGCTCTGGTTATGCGCTGGTCGGCGAAACCATCCGCGCCCTTGATTCGATCAATCCGCAGGTGGCGGCACGCATGGCCGCGGCGTTCGAGAACTGGCGCCGGTATGATGAAGAACGGCAGGCACTGATGCGCGCCGAGCTGGAAACCACGCTCAAGCAGCCCGGACTCTCTTCGAACCTGTTCGAAGTGGTTAGCAAGATGCTGCAGTAACTCCAGCTTCGGGATGCGCATGCAAATCTTCTGGTGACGAATCACCGGAAAAGCGTGGCTGCGGCATCGACAGCGACTCCGCTGCCCCTATCATTGTTGCTGAAACGAATCAGAGGGGCGTGGTTTGAGTTCTATAGCCCTGTCGCCAGTTCAGGCTGCAAGCCGCACCTTTTCCGGCGCGATGAAAACGGCCACGCGCCATGTTCGCTGGACCGTCCTCATCTCCATCGTTTTGATCTTCGGCAGCTTCGTCTCCGCCGCAGTGATCCAGATGCGCCGCGACCGCGCGCATGCGCTGGACCAGGCAGCGTTCATGGAAACGCGCCGCGCTCAGGAGATCGCGTCGGATTTCAGCGCCACATTCGATCGATATGACGCCATTGGCGCGGCTTTCGCCAATGCGCAATCCAACACCGAAACATCTGCGGCCCTATCCGAAGCCGGCGGAGCGGCATTGCAGAACATCGCCGTATTGGACGGCGCTGGCCAGCCGCTTTTCGAACTGAAGCACGCGCCAAAAGACCTGCTGCCGCTCGATGGCAGCATTCTTTCCGCGGCGTCGAGCGGCCGTGCCGTGTTTTCCGCAAAGGCGGGCGGAAGCATCGTGCTCGCTTTTCCGCAGAACGGTCGCTTGGTACTCGTGCAACTTGCCGCGCGCGAACTGTTCCCGCAGGCCAGCATGGAAGACGATCTGCTGGCCACGCGCGACGGCCGCACTCTCGCCATCGGTCGGAACTGGCGCGAGTTGCCGTCCCCGGATTGGCTTGCGCTGAACGATCCACGGTCTGAGACGCGCGCGCTGGATCTCCCGTCTGGCCGGCGATTGGTCGCCCTTTCGCCCATACCGAAATGGCCGGTCACGGCCGGCGCTTCGGTGGAAATGGGTGATGCGTTGAGCGCCTGGTACGGCACCTTGCCGCTCTATTTTTTCTTCATTCTGGGGCCCGCCTTCGCTGGCGCGGGGCTGGCAGTCGTTTTTGTGCGCGAATTCGAGCGCCGTACCCGGCCCCATTCCGCCGACCGGCTGCTGAAAGCGAAGCGCAATGACGAAGCAAGGCTCCTCATCCGCTTAGCCGATGCCGAGCGTCGCGCCGTGGAAGCGCACCGTTCGAAGGCCGAATTCATCACCCATATGAGTCATGAGTTGCGAACACCGCTGAACGCCATTATCGGGTTTTCGGAAGTGATCGAGCAGGGGCTGTTCGGCAAGGCGGGGCATCCCAAATACGAAGAATATGCGCACGATATCCACCAGGCTGGCCAGAAGCTGCACGCGCGTATCGATGAAATTCTCGAATTCGCCAACATGGAAGCTGGCAAGCAGGCGATTGCGCTGGCGCCGGTGGATACGTCGGCTCTGGTGAGGCATGCGGTGGAAGAAGCCGCAGGCCGCGCCTTCTCGCGCAAAATCCGCCTTTCCGTTTCGCTGCCGGACATCGCTCAAATTCTCGCCGATGAACACGCGCTCCATCGCGCGTTGAGCAACCTCCTCGGCAATGCGCTGCAGTACACCCGTGACGGCGGAATGGTCCGCGTGCAAATTCGCAATGAGAGTGAAACCCTTGTGATTTCCGTTCAGGACAATGGCTACGGATTTTCAGCCAGCGAAGCCGCACACGCCGGCGAGCCTTTCGCCCGTTTCGACCGCCCCGGTCGTGAAACAGGCACTGGGCTCGGTATCGCCATCGCCAGCTCTCTCATCCGGCGCATGGGCGGCACACTCAACATATCGGGCAAACAGGGCGAAGGCGCCGTGGCCGAAATCCGCCTGCGCCGCGCCTAAAGATACCACTCGTATTCCACAGTCGAGATCGCGCGGCGGACGCGCTGCGCCTCGATGCGCTTGGTTTCGCGATAGAGCGCCAGCGTCTCTTCACCGAAATAGGCGGGCAGAATCGAGGCCTGCTCCAGCCGCTGAAGCGCATCGTCGATGGTGAAGGGCAGCGACAAATCCGGATCGCGAGACACGTTGCCGACAGCCGGTGCGCCGGGATCGAGGTTGTTTTCCAGCCCGTGCTGCACGCCCGCCAACACTGCCGCGAGGGCAAGATAGGGATTGGCATCGGCGCCGGCCACGCGATGCTCCACGCGACGCGCCTCGCTCGGACCCGCCGGCACGCGCATACCCGCCGAACGGTTGTTCACACCCCAGCGGCGATTTACAGGGGCAAACATGTCTGGCTGGAAGCGACGGTAGGAATTCACACTGGGGGCAAACAGCGCCATCGATTCCGGCATCGCCGCCTGCAGCCCGGCAATGGCATGACGCAGAGCTTCCGAGCCCTCCGCTGCGCCATTGTCGAAAATGTTGCGCCCGTTCGCATCCAGAAGACTCAAATGAATGT
The DNA here is from genome assembly GCA_036267515.1 of Rhizomicrobium sp. GTDB lineage: Bacteria > Pseudomonadota > Alphaproteobacteria > Micropepsales > Micropepsaceae > Rhizomicrobium. The sequence continues at coordinate 13,407 of DATAVW010000015.1, read as the reverse complement.
GCAGGCCGCTCCCGGCACGATCGGCGTACGGCTTCGCCATGAAAGTGGCATCGAAGCCGTTTGCGCGCGCGGCCGCCTTCACAATCTGCTGCAACAACACGGCGTGATCGGCAGCGTGCCGCGCATTGTGTTGATGCTTCAAATTGGCTTCGAACTGTCCCGGCGCATATTCCTTGCTGGTCGCGCTCACCGGCACGCCTTCACGCTCAGCCGCTTCCGCCAACGATGATAGAAACGCGTGAAAACGGTCGAGATCGTCCAGGCCATATACGGACCCGGTGCTTTCGCGCGCCGAGGTTCGCGGATCCAGCGGCGGTTGCGGCGCGCCGCCATCGATGCGGGCGCGGTCGATCAGATAGAATTCCAGTTCCAGCGCGCACACCGGCGTCAGCTTCGCAGCGTGGAAAGAGTCCAGCACGCGTTCCAGCGCCGAAATCGGCTCGGCAGGATCGGGCTCGCCCGCGTCGTCGCGCAAGGTGAGAAACATCTGCGCCCGCGGCGCTCCCTCGCCCCACGTGGGGCGAACCGTGTCCGGCAGCGGCCAGGCTGTGCCGTCCGGGTCGCCATCGCCGAAGCCGCGGCCGAAGGGATTGGTCATCTCGCCGCGCGCGTCCATCAGGTAGATGGAGTGCGGCAGCTGGAGCCCGCTTTCGAACAGCTTATGCGCCTCGCTGATGGGCAGGCGCTTGCCACGGAGTGTGCCGCACAGATCGACCACCACCGCATCCACGAATTCGAGACCCGGATGGCGCGCGACCAGCGCTTCGAACTCGGCTTGCGCGTCGGGCACGAAAGCGGGGCGGGCATAACCCGGGATGGTGGCGGCCTGGTTCATGATGTCCTTCTGGGGGCAACTCTTAAACGGACGATCATAAAGGCCCGGTCAACGCGGCGGAAGCGGCGCCATTGGGCACCGTCCGCCGGCAAATGGCCTTTCCACGATGGCAAAAGTTCCTATTCGAACCTTCAAAATAGGGCGGGGGTACCCCCCGGTCCGGGTCCTCCGGGTTCCCTAGAGCAGGACTAACATTTAGCCGAATTTAGAGTTCGGACATAATGTGTCCAGCTAACGGACGTAATGTTGGTTGCCGCTGATGGAAAGGGCGGCATGAGAGACCCCGTCAGCTTTTAGCCCCGGTCGAAAGGCCGGGGCTTCGCTGTCTCTGGGCAAACCCCGGATTCCTCTGCCATTCCAACATCTGGTGGTCCGATTGTTGGCACACCACATCGACTCGTTTTGCGGAATCCACACCCCTCCCCCTGTCCGCTGGTTCTCCACCACGCAGCGAGAATTGTTCGTTTTGTTTGGTGAAAAAATGGAGGGGTACCCCCTCTTCCACTCCGCACCATAGTCGAAATTGTGGTTCGCGCCCGGACGAGGCAGTCGAGGTGAACATTTCCGCAGGCGAACTGCACGCACCTTTGGTCGTCATGGCCTCTCTCCGAGACGGCCATCCACTCGAGACGCGTCTGCGTGTCCCCGAAGATTCCGTTGCTCGCGGACGCTCGTGTGACGGATAGCCGGAGACGAGATGCGTTTCATGCGCGCGAGTGTAAGGCCGAAACAGCAGCGGGGGACGGATTTATTTTTACGACTGATTCCGTTCGCTTTTGCCGCGCGCTGCGGGGAATGGCGATAGATGCAAAGTGTCCCGAAGGCGTTCCTTCAGGGATGGCAAGCAGAGATGAATGCGCGACCCCTGTATTGCAATTGTGGCAGGCATGTCATACACTGTTTAGATGAAGACTGTGACGGTTCGCCTGCCCGAAACCATCGCCGACGATCTGGAGGCGGAGTCGCGCGCGCGCATGGTTTCCGTTTCGGACGTTATTCGGGAGCGGCTGCAACAGGCAGCTCGCCCGCGGAGGAACGCGCTGGATGGTATCGTGGATCTGATCGGCTCGCTGGATGGTTTGCCGGAGGATTTCAGCGCCCGGAAGAAGCATTACCTGCGAGCCACAGGCTATGGCCGTAAACGTCATCGTTGATACAGGTTTCCTCATTGCGCTGCTCAATCGGCGCGATACGCACCACGCCTGGGCAGTGGCCCAGGCAAACGAACACCCACCACAATGGATCACCTGCGAGGCGGCACTCTCGGAGGCCTTTCATCTCCTCGGCGCAACTGGCTTCAACGGGCTCGCGGCGCTGATTCAGCGGGACGTGCTGATTGCTGCGTTCCGCTTTGCGGAGAGCGCCGCGCCCGTGCTGGCACTGATGCAGAAATATCGCCAGGTGCCGATGAATTTCGCCGATGCCTGTATCGTGCGCATGACCGAAATCATGACGGACCCAATGGTACTCACGACAGATTCGGATTTCCGGGTCTATCGCCGCCACAGCCGGCAAGCGATTCCGTGTGTGATAGCTGCTTGAAAAAGCAAAGGCGGAGAGGAAAAAGCCACTCCGCCTTGAAGTTATATTCTGCGAACGCGCTCTCGCGCACTTCGCTTTCTTTCGTTTGCGAACGCGCTCTCGCGCAATTCGCTTTCTTTCGTTTGCGAACGCGCTCTCGCGCGCTTCGCTAGACTACGCCGCGCTTGTGTTCGCCGACGACCATACGACCGGGCTTGAACGCCCGTTTGAAAACCGAAAGCGCTTTCTTCGGGTCGGCGTCTCCACACATGAAGACGTCGAACGCCGCATAGCCGCGCTCCGGCCATGTGTGCACGCTGATATGACTCTCCGCCAATACGGCGACACCGGAAATCCCGCCGCCTTCGGTGAAGGTATGCAGATGAATGTGCAGAAGCGTTGCGCCCGCGGCATTCACCGCGTCGATCAGCGCTTGTTCGATCAAATCCCTGTCGTCGAGCCCTTCGGCTTCCCACAGATCGATGATCAGGTGACTTCCCGCAAAGGTCAGTCCGTTGCGAGTGATGAAGTGGTCCTTGCGGTCCTCATCCCCTAGGGAAATAGGAACCGGAACGGTCCTCGCGGAAGCGCGGGCGCGGGCGCCCTTTACTTCTTTGATCGCCGCTACGAGTTCGAGTCGAGCCATTCTGGCACCTACCCTCTAAGATAGCGTTGACACCCAATGCGTCGATCGCCCTCCTTTGGCTTCGGACGCGGCTGAAGAAAAAAGCAGCGGACGGAAGGCCGTCGCGCCGCTCTGCTCCGTTACCGGAGCAAGGCGGAATATAGGCCCCCTTCCCCCCCATGCAAGAAATTTTGTGCCTCAAGCGTCAATTTTCTCTAACCACCGTGGCGGCGGTGTGCGCGGCCGCCACTGTCACATTTCTCCGCGAGCGCACGCATCGCCCGCTGCTGGACAGCGCGGGCAGTGCACCCTAGAAGGCGCCGCTTTCCACGCGACTTCCGCTCAAGACATTGGAGAACACGATGCCGGCGAAAAGGTTCACCGAGCGCCTTCACAAAGGTTACGCGCAAGCCATGGAGCTCTCCGGTGCCCCGCTGGCGGAGGAGAAGAGCGCTTATCAGCGGATAAGAATTTTCGACACGGTGGCGAACGGCCGCGCGCTGACCTTGGACGACATCGTCCAGATCACCACCCGCGACGAGAGCGCTTATGCCGAAATGCTGACGCATTTGCCCATGCTGGAGCACGGCAAGGTCGAGCGCGTGATGATCGTGGGCGGCGGCGACCTCTCCATTGCGGATGAGGCGCTGAAGCACAAATCCGTGAAGGAAGTGGTGCTGGTGGATATCGACGGCCGCGTGGTGGAGCTGTGCCGCGAGCACTTCGCAGAGATCAACGCGAAGGCGTTCCGCGACAAGCGGCTCAAGGTCGAGATCGCCGACGCGTTCGAATATCTGGGGCGCCCGGAATCGAAGGGACGCTTCGACCTGCTTGTGGCAGACCGGCCAGATCCTGTGGGGCCCGGCAAGGCACTGTTCGGTGAGACCTTCTACGATCGCGTGAAACACGCCCTGAAGCGGGGCGGCTTTGCCACCTTTCAAACGGGAGTGCCGTTCTACCAGCCGTGGGAAATCACCGATGCGCTCAAAGAACTCGCCGATTTCTTCCCGCAATCGGGACTCTATCTCACCGTGGTGCCCACCTATATCGGCGGCTTCATGGCGCTGTCGTGGGCGGGCAATGGGCGCAACGCGAAACTCGGGACGCCCGCCGGTATTCGCCGCGCGCGCCCGCGCTTCGCTTCAGCGAAACTGAAAACGGATTACTACAATCCGGACATTCACGCCGCGGCCTTCGCCCTGCCGGAATGGATCAAACGCCTGGTGCCCTGAGGCACAGCTCCCCATTCATCAGCCCAGCAGCGCATCATAGATCGCGCGCGCGGACGATTGCATTGCGAACAGATGCTGTTCGAGCGATTCGAAGCCTGCACGATTGGCGGCACGGGCGAGAAGCTGTTTGAGACCGGGCGAGGCGCGCGATGGATCGAACGTCTCTCCCACTGCGATGCGCAGCACCTGGAGAAGGTTCTGCTGTAGCTGCAGAGCCCCGATAAACGTAGCCGCCTGGTCTGCGGACAGGGCGTTTGCGCTGCGCAGATGTCCCAGTGCGGCCGCAGTGCCGACCTCCAACACATCGGCGCGTCGATGTGCCTCCCGCAACTGCAGATATTGCGCGCCGAATTCGATATCGACGAGACCACCGCGCGCGTACTTCAGATCCCATTGGGTCTTCGGCGGACGTTGCTCATTCACCTTTTCACGCATCTCGCGCACGTCCGTCTTGAGTTTTTCGGGGTCGGCTTGCGCCCTCAGTGCAGCGCGGATCGCCGTGTCTACCCTCTGCCGCAAGGCCGACGGGCTGGAGACAACGCGCGCACGCGTGAGCGCCATGCGCTCCCATGTCCACGCGTCATTTTGATGATACCTTTCGAAGCCCTCCAGTCGCACCGCCACCGGGCCCTTGTTGCCTGTGGGCCGCAGGCGCATGTCCACTTCGTACAACCCGCCTTCAGCGGTGTGCACGGTCAGCGCGGCAATGAGCCGTTGCGCCAGCCGCGTGTAGTAAGCTGCGATGGGCAACGGCTTGGCGCCGTCCGAGTGTTCTACGTCCGGCGGCGCGTCGTAGATGAAGACAAGATCGAGATCGGAGATCGCGGTCATTTCGCGACCGCCAAGCTTGCCCATCGCAACCACTGCGAATTCGCCGCCGGCTACAGGGCCGAAGGTTTTGGCAAATTCATGCTCCACCGCCGGCAGCAGTTGCCGGATGATGGTTTCAGCGATGTTGGAGAACGCGTGGCCGGCGTTCTCGCCGGAAATTGCGCCTTCAAGGAGACGCACGGCGATGCGGAAGTCCTGTTCTGCCGTAAAGCGGCGCACGGCATCCAGCTTGCCCTCGTAATCCGGTTCGGCGGCGATCTGCTCGGCGAGTGCGTGCGCAAGTTGCGCGGCACCTGGCGCGTCACGAACAGCGTCCGGTGCGAGCAGCGCATCCAGCACCTTTGGCGAGCGTGCCAGATGATCGGCGAAGCGTGGCGCCGCGCCGCAGATGCTCGCGATCAGCTTCAAGAGGCGTGGATTGGCGAGCAGCAGCGAAAACAGTTGTACGCCCGCGGGCACCCGCGAGAGAAACAGGTCGAATTGTGTAAAGGCCGAGTCGGGATCCACGGTATGCGCCAGCGCCTGTAAAAGAGGCGGTACGAGCTTGGTCAGCAGTTCGCGTGCACGGGCGCCGCGGCTGGCGCGAACGCGGCCGTGATGCCAGCCACGAATGGCCGCGGCCACATGGTGAACGTCGGAAAAGCCAAGGCCACTGAGTGTGCGCAGAGTTTCCGGATCATCTTCTACACCGGTGAACACAAGGCTGCCCTTGGCGCTGTCGAGGGGCGGCGCGCGCTCGAACAGGCTGGCGTAGTGCCGCTGCACGGCTTCGAGGTGCTGCGTAACGGCGGCGCTGAACGCTGCAACAGAATCGAAGCCCATGAATGTCGCGATATGCGCGAGGCCCTCCGGTGTTTGCGGAATCGTATGCGTCTGCTCGTCTTCAATCATCTGCAGGCGGTGCTCGAGCGTGCGCAGGAACCGATAGGCCGTTCGTAATTCTTCCGCCGCCTCGGCAGCGACGAGACCGCGCTCCCGCAGCGCGCCCAGCGCCGCAATCGTAGAAGATGCCCGCAGACCCGGATCGCGGCCGCCCAGAATCAATTGCTGCGTCTGCACGAAGAATTCGATTTCGCGAATGCCGCCACGGCCGAGCTTGATGTTGTGGCCGGCCACGGCAATTTTTTCATGGCCGGAATGGGCATGAATCTGCCGCTTGATCGAATGGATATCCTCGATAGCGGCGAAGTCGAGGTTGCGCCGCCAGACGAACGGCTCGATGTTCCTGAGGAATTGCGCCGCCGCTTCGCGGTCGCCGGCGCAGGTGCGCACCTTGATGAGAGCAGCACGCTCCCAGTTCTGCCCCATTCCCTCATAGTAGGCCTCGGCAGCGTCGGTGGAGATGGCAATCTGCGTAGCTGCCGCATCAGGCCTCAGCCGCAGATCGACACGAAACACGTAGCCATCCACCGTCGTTTCGCTCAGGAGTTTGAGCAGTCCCTTCGCGAGATCGACGGCTGCTGCGCGCGCGTTGTCACGCTTGCGAAACGGAAAACGATCGGCGTCGTAGAAGACGACAAGGTCGATATCGCTCGAGTAGTTCAGCTCACCCGCTCCGTACTTCCCGAGCGCAAGCACGATAAGGCCGGTTTCCGCTTCCAGTTCATCGGGAGCAAGCGACGCAAGTTCGGTCTTGGCCGCCGTCTCGCGCAGGAGAAATCGCACTGCGCTTCCCACGCAAGCGTCTGCGAATGCGGACAATGCCGCAGTCACCTGTTCGAGCGACCAGGCGCCGGAAATGTCCGCCAGAGCGATGGCAAGGGCGGCGTGCCGTTTGCTCTCGCGCAGAACCCGCATCGCTTCCGAAATGTTCTCGACATGCGCTCCCGCCGCCACGCGCGCCGAGACGCCCGATAGCGCAGCCTCGACGCCACTCGCGAGCAGCACTGCCAGAAATCCGCTGTCACGCACCGCAAGTCTGGAAAGGAACGGGCTATTGCCGAACGTGGAGCGCAACAGCGCAACGTCCTCAGGCGCAGAAAGAAACTCTTCCGCAGCAAGTTGGTCGAAGGTCCGCTCGACACGTGCGCCGTCGAACGGCAATGGCAGCTGTTCGTTTGCGCTTCCAAACGCCTTCATCGACGCATTCTAACCGTCCTGTGCGCCGAACGCATTTGGTCTGTTGCTCCAGACCAACCCCGACGCAAAAAGGCCCGCCAGCGCGGCGGGCCTTTTTAAGCAAAGCGCGGCAGTTCAGCAGCCGGCAGCTTTCTTCAGCTGCGAAGACGGTTTGAAGCGCAGGCTTTTCGAGGCCTTGATCTTGATCGGCTCGCCGGTGCGTGGATTGCGGCCTGTGCGCGCGGCGCGCTTCGTCACGCGGAAGCTGCCCAACGTGCCGATCTGATACTTCCCCCCGTTCTTGACGCTCTTCAAACCAGTCTCCAAGGCGCCGAACACAGTCTCGACGGCACGCTTGGCTTCGGCCTTAGTGACCTTTCCCTGCTTGGCGACGGCCTCGACGAAGTCTGTCTTGCTCATTCTCTAATCCCTTTCGATACCGAGCTCCGGTCGGCGAAATATAGCGAAACGAATCCGCCGCGCCTTCCAATTCCCTATCAGGTACAGCGATTCGCGACATCCATCCACAGGAAAGCATGGGAAAAGCAGCGATTCACGAGTGGCGCCGTCAGAGAACCCGCCCGGACAGCGAACGCCCGGGCGAAACTGCACGCCTGATTCGCTTCAGGCGAAGACGACGCTCGCCTTCAGTCCCGGATGGTTGTCTGACAGCTCAAGCCGTGCGTCGTGCAGCCGCGCCACGGCGGCCACGAGGCTGAGGCCAAGACCGGTGCCCGGGGAATGGCGGCTCGCCTCCAGCCGAACGAAGCGTTCGACAGCGCGCGGCCGGTCTTCGACTGGAATGCCGGGACCGTTATCGGCCACGGACAGAACGACTCCCTGCCCGTTCTTCTCGGCGGCAATCGTGACCCGTCCGCCCGCGGGCGTGTATTTGATGGCGTTGTCGACGAGGTTCGCGAGTGCCTGCGACAGAAGATTCCCGTTGCCGCGGACCTGAAGCGGCTGCGCCGGTGCCATATCGAGTTCGATTCCATTCTCCTCCGCCACCGGTGCGTAAAGCTCCCACACATCGTGAGCGAGTGCCGAAAGATCGACACGTGACATGCTGTTCCGCGCCGCCCCAGCCTCCGCCTCCGCAATGAGAAGCAGCGAATCGAAGGTGGCCATCAGCCGGTCGGTTTCCGAAATCGCCGCGTCGATCTCGGCAGATTCTTCACCTTCCGGAGGCAGGCGCTTCAGCGCGCCCTCCAGCCGGTTACGCAACCGATTAAGGGGCGAGCGCAGATCGTGCGCCACCGAATCGGTCACCTCCCGCATGCCTTTCATCAGCCGTTCGATGCGCTCGAGCATGCGGTTCAGGTTCCGGGCAAGCGTGTCGAACTCGTCACCGGCGCGCGAGAGCGGCAGCCGCCGCGAAAGATGGCCCGCCATGATTTCACGGCTGGTGCTGTTGATTTGGTCAAGCCGCCTCAGCAGGTTGCGGCTCATCAGCCCCCCTCCGATGAGGCCAAGGGTCAGCATCAGGCCCACGCTCCAAGGCAGCGTGGTGGTGAACATGCGTTCCGTTTCGGAACGTTCGTGCGTGTCGCGGGCGACCAGCAACTGAAGACCGCCGACCAGCTTGAACACGCGCCCACGCGCAGGATGACGTTCCAGCGTTCCCGCCACCCGGCGTTCGTAATCGAATTCCACGAAACGGCCCACGGAGCGGCGCACCGTCGGCCATGCGTCAAGATTTCCTGCGAGCGGATGGCCCAGCGAGCCGACCAGCAGATACAGATCCTGGCTGGCGTGCATAGACCGCGCGGTAATCACGTCAGTGAGCCCACCAAGGCCCTGCCGCTGGTATTCTTCGGATAGCCCAGCGATTTCCGCCTGGATGATCTGATCGGTTTCCGCGTCCAATGCGCGTTTGGTGTTCCAGTAGGTAAAGCCCACCAGCGCTGCCGCGGACAGGGCGAATAACGCCACATACGCAAGCACGATGCGGAAGGCGAGCGTACGGAACAGAGGCGTGCCGAGCATGGCTCAGCTCACAAGATGGGGCGGCCGGACCTTCGCTGCCGGCCGCTAGGGCTTCGCACGGATCATATAGCCTGCGCCGCGAACCGTCTGTAGCAGAGCGGGCTCGAATCCCTTGTCGATCTTCGCCCGCAACCGCGAGATGTGCACGTCGATCACATTGGTCTGCGGATCGAAATGATATTCCCACACGCTTTCCAGGAGCATGGTGCGCGTTACCACCTGTCCCGCATGCCGCATAAGATATTCCAGCAGCCGGAATTCGCGGGGCTGCAAATCGATCGCGGTGCTGCTGCGCTTGGCCGCGCGGGTGAGAAGATCGAGCTCCAGATCTCCCACCTGCAGACGCGTCTTCACCGCGGATGGTTGCCGGCGCCGCATCAGCGCGTCGATGCGTGCAAGGAGTTCGACGAAGGCATAGGGCTTGGTGAGATAGTCGTCGCCGCCCGCCTTCAATCCCTTCACGCGATCGTCCACTTCGGAGAGCGCGCTCAGAAACAGGATCGGCGTAGCGTTGCCGTGCTCTCGCAACTCCTGCACGAGGCGAAGGCCGTCCAGCTTCGGCAGCATGCGGTCGATCACCGCCACATCGTAAGGCCGGGAGAGGGCCAGGGTCAGCCCTGTCTCTCCATCCGCAGCATCATCGACCACATGACCGGATTCGCGCAGTCCGTTCACCAGGTAACGTTGCGCCTCAACATCGTCTTCAACAACGAGCATGCGCATGTCCGGCTCCTATGATTTACGATCCAAATGCACGCTGAAAAAGAGGGTCCGCGCGGGCAGCAGCAACGGGGGGAAGGGGCCACCACCGCCCGCGCGGGGGCCGGACCTTGCCGGCTTTCGCCTGCAAAGTCCGGAACACTGACTCACGTCTGATCAATCTTGACGGCGACGAAACGCTGGCCGTTTTGGCCCGAAACGAGCATCAGCACCGCCGAACGCCCTTGTGCCTTGGCATCCGCAACCCGGCTCTTCACCTCCTGCGGGGAATGCACCGGCTTGTTTGCAATGGACACGACCACGTCCCCCGGCTGGATCCCTTTATCCGCCGCATCGCTGTTGGGATTCACCTTGGTGATAACGACGCCATCGACGTCCTTCCCAAGATTGAAGGCGTGGCGGACTTCCGGCGTCACCGACGCCAGGCCAAGGCCCATTGCCTCCGCCGTTGTTGCGGGCATCGAGGCCGGCTGATCCGGCGTATCGTTGGAGGCGACCTCCTGATCCTTCCGTACGCCAACCTTTGCATGCAGATCCTGCTTGGTGCCTTCGCGGACGACGGTGAACGTGGCCGTGGTGCCGGCCTGAAGCGCCGCGACGCGCCTGGTCAAATCGCGCGAATCATCGACCGCATTGCCGTTGATCGCCACGACCAGATCGCCCTGACGGAAGCCGGCCTTCTGAGCCGGACCGCCCGGCACGACGTTTGCCACAATGGCGCCTTTCAAATCCTTCGAGCCGAAGCTTGCGGCCATTTCCGGCGTGATCGCCTGCACTTCCACGCCGAGCCAGCCGCGCGCAACGCGGCCATGCGCCTCGAGCTGCGCAACAATGTCGCGAACCGTGGAGGACGGGATGGCGAACCCAATGCCGACACTGCCACCTGACGGCGAGAAGATCATCGAATTCATGCCGATGACCTTGCCGCGCGTGTCAAAGGTCGGCCCGCCAGAATTGCCGCGATTGATCGGGGCATCGATCTGGATAAAGTTTGTGTACGGACCATTGCCGACATCGCGACCGATGGAGGAGACGATGCCTGCCGTCACCGTGTTGCTCAACCCAAACGGGTTGCCGACGGCGACCACCCAGTCGCCCACGCGCACCTGGCGGTCATCGCCGAATTCCACTGACGGAAGTGAGCGGTCGCTTTTGATCTTCAGAACGGCCACGTCGGTGGCCGGATCGGCTCCAATCAGCTTCGCGGTAAATTCGCGTCCGTCGGTGAGCTTCACCTTGATACTCTTGGCGTTCTCAACGACGTGATTGTTCGTAACGATGAAGCCAGCCTTATCGACGATGAAACCAGAGCCCATCGCCACCGCCTTGCGCGGGATGTTGAACTGCTTCCCGTCCTGGCCGTACTGATTGAAGAAGTCGCGGAACGGCTCCGGGATGTCCTGCATGTTCATGCCGGCCGCAGCATTGATCTCCTGTTCAACCGTAACGGTCACGACCGCCGGGCTGACGCGCTCTACGAGATCGGCGAAGCTGAAGGGGGCGCCGGCTTCCAGCATGTGGGGCGACACCGAGCGCGCGGCGATCTGTTCGAGATGCGCAGGCTGTTGTTGCGGCACGGCGGACGCCGTCGTCGATGTCTGCTGCGGGACTAAAGCGAAGGCGCCCAAACCCAGCACCAATATCGCGGCGGCGGAGCCGGCCGCGAGCAATTTGGGGTGGCGCGGTTTGTTATGCGACTTGCTTTCCATTCAATGACTCCTTCGGATTGGCCAAAAAGCCCCCGCAGCCCCAGCACTGGTAAGCCCGTTTGCTTAACCTTTTCTGTTCATATCATTAAATCTAGGCAACGAATCAAGTGTTCTCTCCATTTCTCTCCAGGACGTGATCATCGGCGTTCGATTCCGACCGGAAACGGCGGCGGGCCCGGTTTGCGATGAGGGCAACGACCCCTCCTCCAACGGCCAAGAACCCCAAAGGCGCGAACCACAAAAAGTAGGTCTCCGACTTCACGGGAGGTTTCATCAAGATGAAATCGCCGTAGCGGGCGACCAGATACGCTTTCACGCTTTCGTCGCTATCACCTGCGGCGACTCGCTCCCGGATCAGGCGCCGAAGGTCGGCCGCCAGCGGCGCGTTCGATTCGTCGAGGGATTCGCCCTGGCAGACCAGACAGCGCAACTGCTGCTGCAAGGCCACCGCGCGGGCCTCCAGCCGTGGGTTGGCGAGCTTCTCCGGGGCGGCCAGCACAACGCCACTCAGCATAAGAGAAAAAAACGCGAGCGTGATGGCGCGCATCATTCCGCTGCCGCATAGGCAAATGGTTTCGTCACTCTCACGCGCAAGCGGCCAAAAAGACTCGCCGCGCCACCCAGCGCCATGACGATGCCGCCAAGCCAAATGAACGGCGCAAGTGGATTGAGGTACGCGCGCACTATCCAGCTGCCATGTCCGCGCTCGTCCCCCAGCGCAACATACAGATCGGACAAGCCAGTCGTGCGAATGGCAGCCTTGCTGATCGCCTGTCCTTCGGCGGGATAGGAGCGCTTTTCCGGCAAGAGTGTTTCGATGACGCGCCCGTCGCGCACCACATCGATGTCGGCACGCTTGGCGAAGTAGTTGGGGCCTTGCGCATCGCCGACATCGCGCAACCGAAGCTCATATCCGGCGATGGTCAGCGACTGTCCCGGCGCCAGTACCTCCGAGGCTTCGCTCTTCCAGCAAGAGACTGCGGCGATGCCCATGAGCGAAATGCCCAATCCTGCGTGGGCCAAGGCGGATGCCGCCGCACTCCAGCCGAAGGTGCGCCGGCGATTGCGCTGCACAGCATCGATGATGCTGCTTGCGATCAGCCACCCCGCAAGGGCAAAAGCAGCGGCACCAGCTGCGCTCACCGGTCGCGCAATCGCCAGCACAACAATGGCCGCCACCGCAGCGGTGCCCATTGCCGGCAACAGTATGCGAAGCGCAGAATGCAAATTACCGCGACGCCAGCCAAGCCGCGGACCGAACGGCACCAGCAACAGCAACACCGCGAAAATCGGCGCAAAGGTGATCGCGAAATAGGGCGCGCCGACGGAAATCTTTTTGCCAATCCAGGCGTCGAGCGCGAGCGGATAGAGCGTACCGACGAATACCGTCGCGGCCGCCGCCGTGAGCAACAGGTTGTTGAGCAGCAACAGAATTTCGCGGCTGATGGGATGAAAGGCGACGCCGGATTCCAGCTTCGGCGCGCGCCATGCAAACAACGCCAGCGCACCACCAATGGCCGCAATCAGCATCAGCAGAATGAAGAAGCCGCGCTCCGGGTCGTTGGCAAAGGCATGCACCGATGTCAGTACGCCGGAGCGCACCAGAAACGTGCCCACCAAACTCAGCGAGAATCCCAGAATAGCGAGCAACAGGCTCCAGGTGCGGAAGGCTCCCGTGCGTTCGGTGGCGAGCGCAGAATGCAAGAGCGCCGTCGCCACCAGCCACGGCATCAGCGAGGCATTCTCGACGGGATCCCAGAACCAAAACCCGCCCCAGCCAAGCGTGTAATAGGCCCACCAACTGCCGCCCGTTATCCCCAGCGTCAGCGCAATCCATGCTGCCAGCATGAACGGACGGGCAGCACGGGCCCACGGCGCATCCGCTTCCCC
>DATAVW010000014.1:0-16587 GCA_036267515.1 Rhizomicrobium sp. | reverse complement strand
CCGATCAGAACCAATTCTTCCACTTCCTGAAGAACATTGCCGTCATGGGAGGCTTGTTCCAACTAACCGCCTTCGGCGCCGGTAACTTCAGTCTGGACGCACGGCGTGCCCGAACGGCTTCGTCGTAGAGCAGGCACAACTCAGCCCAGCTGTTCCATCAAAGCCAAATCTCAACTTCAAGGGAGAAACACATGTCTACGAATGAAGAAATCATCCGCAACCTTTATCATGCTGCGGAGGTGAAAGATGTGCCAGCGTTTATCGATCTGTTCACTGCGGATGGCTATTTCTACGACGTCTCGGCGGGCAAAAAGTACTACGGGAAAGACATCGGAAAAACGGTCGATATCTACGCCCTGGCATTTCCCGACATGCATCGCGAACTGTTCAACCTTTACTCGGTCGGCGATGTGGTGGTCGTGGAGCTTTCGCTGAACGGTACCCACAACGGACCGCTTGAATTGCCGGCAGGTACGATTCCGCCGACCGGCAAGGAAATCCACGCCCCGTGTTGCGATGTGTTCCACATCGAGAGCGGAAAGGTGAAATCTTTCCACTGTTACACCGCGGCGACGATCTTGCTCGGCCAGCTCGGCGTGCTCGCCAATCTAGGCGGTTCGTTCAGCAAATAGGTACGACACCGGTCCCATAGATCGCACCGATATGGCCTCGCGCGGACCGCTTCGACTGGAGCGCGCTTCCACGCGCTGGTGAGGTGAACATCAACAGGAAGACACAAGTGAGTATCGGAATTATTGGCGCAGGCGCGCTCGGCTCCAACGTGGCGCGACTCCTGGCCAGGAGCGGCATCGCCGCGACCATCGCCAATCGACGCGGGCCGTCGTCGTTAGCAAGTCTCGTCAAAGACCTAAATCCGTTTATCAAGGCTGGTCCGACGGACGAAGCCGCGAAGGCGGATATTGTTATCCTCGCCGTGCGCTGGGCTGATCTGCAGACTGCGCTGGACGGACTGCCCTATTGGAGCGGCCGCATCGTCATCGATGCCACAAATCCCGTCGCATTCCTCGCTTCGGATTCGTCCGACAGGACGGATCCGAACAATCCGCTTGCGGCTTACGGGCTCAAGACCATCGATCTCGGTGGCAAAGTTTCCACACGGGTAGTCGGCGGGTTCGTTCCTGGCGCGCGCGTCGTCAAGGCGTTCAATCATCTGCCGGTCAATCTGCTTCCGGAGCCAGCGGCATGCGGCGGTAAGCGCGTGTTGTTCTACTCGGGCGACGACGCCGGCGCGAAGGCGAAAGTCCGAAAGGTTCTTGAGCGAACTGGCGCGTTCCCGGTCGATCTTGGGACGCTTGACGTGGGCGCCCCGCTCGTTTCCATGCCATTCGGTCCCTTCGCGGGAATCAGTCTGATCAAGGAGTGAGCTCCAACGACCAACGCCGCCTGGAAGGCGACAGTAGCAGGGAATGGGATGAAAGCGCGCGACGGGACGCGGTAGTTGGCGCGGTACGGCCTGATCTCAGCGTACTTTTGCATCGATTGAAACAAATTCTGCCGATATACTGAGCGCCTCTGAGGGAGAACGGCATGTTTGAAGAGCAGATCCGCGAAGGTTTCGACGTGTTCGTGCATGACGGAACCAAATCGTTTGGCGCGGTGCGCGAGGTCAGGCGCGACGCCATCGTCGTCAATGTCGAAAACGCGGGGGACTTCACGATCCCTGTGAGTGCAGTGAGGGAAGTACACGACGACAAGGTAATCCTCGATTCCGGCAAGCTGGATTTCGATCTGCGCAAGGCAATCGGTCACGCGCACGAAGGTGAGCACACCGAGTTCGGCTGATTTCCAAGCTAGGGACAAATTCGCGTTAAGATTTCAATCTCTACACGTACTCGCGACCCGCTGTCTGAAATCCTGCGGGGGCGCCGACAAGAACTGCAGAGAGTGTCACTGCCATAGATTGAGCCTATGCCAATCAAAGCCGGCCATCCCGATCAAGTCGCCCATGAGGCTCTGCATACAATACTGACCGCGATGCAACCGGGCGTCGATGTAGTTGTGTATCCTATGGCAACTTGTCGGCCAGGACACTTGCTTTGCGGATTGCGGGCGCGACTGCCAGCAATTCGTCCGCATGTGCCATGAGCGCGGCGGCCACCGCACCGTTCAAATGCGCCTCGCGACCGGCCTCATTCTCGAACGCATCGAATATTGCAAAGGTCTGAGTATCGAAGCGGACGGCGAACCATGCCACAGTGCCGGCTTCGCCGGCCACGAGACCCTGAGCACCGGCCAGAAACTCGGCAACGGCTTCCTCTTTCCCTGGCTTAGCCTTCAATTCTACGAACAACGATAGTTTTGTCATGGCGAAACTCCCAGAATGAAGCGATCGATGGATCAGAGGGCCGAGTGATTGCGAACCGCCGCGGCCAGCGCGGGCTTCATGTCTGCGAAACGACGGTCGAGCGCCGCGGGTTCCTCGCGATTGAGGATAATCATTTTCTCACGCGCCTCACCGCCACGAATGACCTGCAAGGCATTTGTTTCGATGCCCTGCACGATTGCGTCGGCAACCGCGCCCGGCGCCTCCTTGACGACGCCGAGCTCGGGGCCAGCCTTCGAAGACCGCATCATCGGCGTGTCAGTGGCGCCTGGATATACGGTCAAGACGTGAACGCCTTCTCCGAACAGCTCCCGCCGCATTGCCTCGCCGAAATGCGCCAAGCCCGCTTTCACGCCGGCATAGGTTGCATAAAACGGCATACCAATCAGCGCAATGCCCGAGGTGACGTTGACGACGAGGCCGTCACCGTTGGCGCGCAGTTGCGGCAGTGCCGCACGGGTGAGAAGGATGGGCGCGAGAAGATCAACGGTGACCATCGCCGCGATCTCAGCTTCGGTCGTGTCTTCTAAACGGCCCGCCCGTACGCCGCCGGCGTTGTTCATGAGAACGTCGATCCCTCCCAAGGCATCGAGGCAGCCTTTCAACGTAAGGCTTCGGCCCGGTTCGCTCGACACATCGGCGGTCAGTCCTTCGGCAATCCCCTTGCCAGTTCGGAGCTTCTCAAGCGCCGAGGCCAGCACATCGGAGCGCCGTCCTGTAATAAAGACCTTCGCGCCTTTCGCCATCAGACTCGCAGCGGTAGCCAGCCCGATGCCGCTCGTGCCGCCGGTAATCAAAACGCGCTTGCCTTCGATGTTCATGATTGTGCTCCTTCGAGCTTGTCCTGGGTCTTGGTGTCGAAGTCGCTGGCGTCGTGGCGCTCGCGGAGTTGCTCCGACGGATCGCCGCTCATGCGGTTGACCATGCGTCCGCGCTTCACGGCCGGCCGCGCGAGGACCGTGTCGGCCCAGCGCTGTACGTTCCTATAGTCCTGCACCGATAGGAACTCGGCCGCGCCGTACGCCCAGCCCTTCGCAAGCCCGCCATACCAAGGGAATACCGCGATGTCGGCGATCGTGTAGTCGCCTCCGCCGAGGTACTCGGTCTCGGCGAGGCGCCGGTCGAGCACGTCGAGCTGGCGCTTCACCTCCATGGCGAAGCGATCGATCGCGTATTCGATTTTGGCTGGCGCATAGGCGTAGAAATGGCCAAAGCCTCCGCCCAGATACGGGGCGCTGCCCATCTGCCAGAACAGCCAGTTCAGCGTCTCTGTGCGGCCCGCAATCTCCTTCGGGAGGAAGGCGCCGAACTTCTCCGCCAGATACAGCAGGATCGAGCCTGACTCGAACACGCGGATCGGTTTCGGCCCACTGCGGTCCAGCAGCGCCGGGATTTTGGAGTTGGGGTTAACTTGAACAAAGCCGCTGCCGAACTGGTCGCCGTCGCCTATGTTGATCAGCCACGCATCGTATTCGGCGCCGCTGTCGCCGAGCGCGAGCAGCTCCTCGAGCATGATCGTGACCTTCACGCCGTTCGGCGTTCCGAGCGAATAGAGCTGCAACGGGTGCCTGCCGACCGGCAGTTCCTTCTCATGGGTCGAGCCCGCGATCGGCCGGTTGATGTTCGCAAAAGCGCCGCCGCTGGGTTCGTTCCAGGTCCAGACCGGCGGTGGCGTATAGTCAGGGAAATCCATCATGCTCATCTCCGAAATCGCTTCAGGTTCCCCATCGTTGCGGCATCTCGAATCAGGCGGCCGCCGTCATACGCAGCTTGCCGAGGACCGGCAGGAGTTCCGACGGATCGGGACGTTGCGTGTAGTCAGGATTGACTTCGGCATAGGCGATGATCCCATCAGAGCCGATGACGTAGCGAGCGGGCATCGGGAGTACCCAGGCGGGATCATCGTTGAAGGTGGGCAGATCGTTTTTGAAGCCCTTGTAAAGCTCAACGAGGTAGTCGGGCAGCGAGAAGCGTAATCCGTATGCGGCGGCAACGCGACTCTTGTCGTCGCTCAGAATTGGGAAGGCGAGCTTGTTGTCACGCTGCGACTTCCGGCTGTTGGGTGGCGTCTGAGGTGAAATCGCAATGAGGTTCGCGCCGCGCGCCTCAATCTCCGGCAGCGCGGCCTGAAGCGCCTGGAGGTCCATATTGCAATATGGGCACCATGCACCACGGTAGAAGGAAGCCACAACCGGACCCCTGGTCAGCAGCGACGCTAATGAAATTGGATTACCATCCTGATCCTTGAGCGTGAATTCCGGTGCTTTGTCGCCCGCTTTCTTGGCATTGAGAGCCTGGCCGGAAGCGATGAGATCCGCGGTCGCGCGATGCATGACATCGAGTGCATCCCGGGTCGGTTTTAAGCTCAACTTTCCCCCTTCGAAATCGGCTTTGAATGCATCGAGACGGTCTTGGAGGGGCATCAGAAGCTCCGTGAGTAGCGATTGGGGACGGCGTGGCCTATTTGGTCTTTTGCCAACCGGGCCGCGCACTCTTCAAAGCCGGCCAGGCATTGCATCAACCAGTACGGACCCGAAGGTAAATCGGTTACATCCCCGATGGATTTTGGCGATATATATATTTGCATCGGCCGATCTCTCTTTAGTTCGGTGCTTTCAAAGCGCGTAACCTTTGGGGTTTTCAGCGCGAATTACAGGAGCAGTGCTTGATCGCCGAAGAAGGCCAATATCGCGCCTGGATGATCGCGGCGCAGGCGGGCGACAGCGACGCCTATCACAGACTGCTGACCGTGCTGGGCGGCCATCTCAGGGCTTATTATATGCGCCGGGTCGGGGCCGCCGATGCCGAGGACCTGGTGCAGGAGACGTTGATCGCAATGCATACCCGCCGTGCCACCTATGACGCCACACAGCCCTTTACGGCCTGGGTCTATGGCATCGCGCGCTACAAGCTGATCGACGAATATCGCCGCAGTAAACGGCGCACGAGCGTGCCCTTGGACGAAGCGCCGGAATTGTTCGCCCGCGACGAAGCCGAATCCGTTGGCGCCAAGCGCGATGTGGAAAAGCTGCTGGCCACCTTGCCCAAAGCGCGCGCCGATCTGGTGCGTGCCTCTAAACTGGAAGGGGTTTCGACCGAGGAACTGTCCGCCAAGACTGGGATGTCAGAATCCGCCGTTAAAGTGAATGTGCATCGCGCCCTTAAGAGTATGCAGCGCAAGATCGACGTGGGCGGCAATGAAAACCGATAGCCTCGTCGCGCTTCTGACGCAGGATCTGGCACCGGTACATCCCCTGTTCGTGCTGCGGACTCTGATGCTGGGTCTCATTGGCGGCATCGCGGTGTCGGCCGTGATCATGGTGGCGTGGCTGGGCCCGCGCCCTGATATGCGCGAAGCCGCGATGACCGCGCCCTTCTGGATCAAATTCGCCTACACGCTGATACTGACGATCATCGGCTTCCGACTGGTAGAGCGTCAGGCGCGCGCGGGTAGTAAAGCAACCACGGCGTTGTGGCTGGGCGTGCTGGCCGTGATCGCGATGGTTGGTTTAGCGGTGGTGCAGCTGGCGCCGCCGGGTGCGCCGCGTCACGCACTGATCATGGGCCGTTCGGCCAACGTCTGCGGCCGCAACATTTTCGTGCTGTCCTTGCCGATCTTCTTGGGATTGTTGTGGGCGATGCGGCAGCTGGCGCCAACTCGGCCGATCCTGGCGGGTGCCTGCGCGGGGCTGCTCGCGGGGGCCGCGGGTGCTTGGGTCTATGCCTTCCACTGCAATGAGAGCGCCGCCCCCTTCATGGCGATCTGGTACACGCTGGGCATCGCGGCGGCGGGGCTACTGGGGGCCGCAACGGGGCGCTGGGTACTGCGCTGGTAAGCCATCACAGCAAAATGGCCGGAGCGCGAACACCCCGGCCAGTTCGATACGTTCCAAATAAGCGAGATTTAGTGCGGTTGCTCGTTCGACATTGAATCGCTGGACATCGAACCGTTCGACATCGATCCATTGGACATCGCGCCTTTCTTCTTCTTGTGCTTCGCCGCCATTTTGCTGTTGGCCATTTTGCCCTCGGACATTTTGCCGTCGGACATCGAACCATTCGACCTGGAGCCGTTGGACATCGAACTGTTGGACATGGAGTCATTCGACATGGCGCCGCTGCTCTGTGCCTGGGCGAAAGCGGCGCCGGCCAGTGAAGCCGTGAGGAAGAAAGTGAGGGTGGTGACCGTTACAAGACGTTTCATGAAGATTCTCCTTGGGATTGGCCGCATTGCCCGGGCCGTGGCACTTCACTGCGGTGAAATTTCTTTCGAAAGTTGCATCGGCCCGCCGGATGGTTTGGCTTCGCCGCGCGCCGCCGCCAGGATGACGCCGCCGGGTCCGGCCTGCACCAAAACCGCGATGCGCCATGGATGGTTCGGGTCCGCAGGAATGCGATACGTCGCGGGACTGCCGTTCCAGACACCAAGCCTCACCAGCGCCTTGACGACATTTTTATGCGGCAAGGTCCGGCCACTATTCTCGCCGCGCGCGATCGGCACCTGCACGATGTTGGGATCGTAGCGCACCAACCAGACATCAGCGGTTTCGGCGCGCGCGCCTTTTCCAATCGCGACCGTGTCGCCCGCGATGCGCAGATCGGGGCCGCGATCATCGGCATGGCGGGCGATCAATGCTTCCAGGTCGGCGCGGTTGGCGCCCACCACATCGGCGCGGCCATTGACCACCACTTCCGGGGTGAAGACTTCCCGGCGATGGAAGGCATGAGCATAATCCCATTGCCGCGCGGTATATTGCGGCGAGGCGAAGGTGTCCTTCCAGCCCAGCTGATCCCAATACGTGACGCCGAAACTCAAGGTGAGAAGATCGGGACGGCCGCTCAACGCCATCACATTGGCGTTGGCGGGCGGGCAATCCGAACAGCCCTGGCTCTGGAACAGTTCGACGACGGTGGGGTGGGCCGCATCGGCCGCCATCGCCGCAGGGGCAAGCATGGCAAACCCCACAATCGCGCTGACGCTGAACGTACTCGGTTTCATCCGCTGCCTTCCCGTTTCCGATCTCCCAAAGTCATTCGCGAACCATGGAATTCGGTTACGCGCGGCTCGCGCGGAATTTGAGCGGCCTATTCAGATCCCGGCATACCATTCATAGCCGCGGTCTTCCCAATAACCGCCGCGGCCGCCCGCGATATGGGCGAAACTGTCGGTGAGTTCGATGCGCTGGAGATATTTGGCGTGTTTGTAGCCCAATTGGCGCTCGACCCTGAGCCGCAGCGGCGCGCCATGCGGCACGCTCAGGGACTTTCCATTGAAGCCGTAGGCGATGATGGTCTGCGGATGAAAGGCGTCAGAAAAATCGATGCTCTCATAATATTGTCCTGGATTTTGTGTGCCGCCCTTTTGCGGCTCGCCGTCCAGATTGTCGGCGCAGTGAAACACCGCATAGCGCGCGCTTTTGGAGACGCCTGCCGCTTTGAGGATCAGGCCCAGCTGAACACCGGTCCACATGCCTATGGCGGTCCAGCCTTCGACGCAATCATGCTTGGTGATCTGCGTGCGTGACGGCAACCGGCGCAAATCAGCGACCGACAGCGACAGAGGACGCAACACCATGCCATCGATCTTGAGCCGCCAATTGACGAAATTCTGCGCCACATGCCGGTTATAGTCGTCGCCCCCCGGATTGATCGTACCGTTGGGCTTGAAGGTCGGGGAAATGTCCGCAAGGCTATATTCGCGCGCCAGCTCCCCCGGCGATAGCAACGCGCGCTGGCTGAGCTTGGTCCATTCCTCCACCGCGCCGAAGACATGGCCAAAGCTGGGGCTGAGGGTGAGGCTGTTGGCGTTCCAGATCAGCGCACCCGCGCCGCCGAAACCGGCCAGGATCGCAGTTCGGCGCGTGAGGTTCCTTACCGGCAGCATCAATGGTGATCCTTACGGATGGTGAAATAGCCGGTGATCATGGAACGGATTTCGTTGATCGGCCCGGCGATCACCACTTCGGTCAGATGCACGATCACGAACAGCACGATCAGCGAGGCGCTGAGAAAATGAATGCTTCGGGCGGATTGTCGGCCGCCAAAAATATTGAGCAGCCAAGGGAAAATCGTGTCGAAGCCCGGCGACATGGTGAGCCCCGTCAGCACCATCAAGGTGATCAGGCCGATCACGCCCAGATAGGCCAGCCGCTGCAGCACATTATACCGCTTGGCGGCTTCGCCGGTGGGATGCTTGAGCTTAAGATGATCCAACACAGCACGGGGGATGGCGCGAAGATCCGCCAATGTGGGCCAGATGTCGCGCTGCAGATGGCGTCGATAAAGGCTCCAGCCCAGATAGATTAAGCCGTTGACCACCAGGATCGTCGCGAACAGGAAATGCCAGTGGCGCGCATCGGCCAAGTCCTGAAAACTGGGAAGGGTCAGCCAGCTCGGCCAGCCGCGGTTGGCATATTCGCCATTCACCTTCGACCAGCCCAGAAAGCCGGTGGTATCGAAACGCCAAGGCCCGATATCAGTCATGCCGCGCGGGCCCGCCGAAGTGTCGAAGGCGCCAATGGAAAAAAAGGCGTGATCGGGCGGAGTGGCGTCGGCGCCGTAGTGGCCCCAATAGAGATGCGGGTGGGCGTTGAAGATGTTGAGCCCGCTGCCCAGCAGAAAAAGGATGCAGAGCGCGTTGATCCAGTGCGTCAGCCGCACCAGCGCCTTATGCCGGTAGAAGATTTCCCATATCGGCCTTTTCGGCGGTCGCGCCGCGACTGTATGGACCGTCTCCACCGGGGTGGTCGGGTCGAAGGCAATGGCAGAATGCGGCGCGTCCATGATCCGACCCTTACGGCATTGGCACGGTCTAAGTCGCTCGGGACGGTAGGTTGGTTACACGAGGAGCAAGCAAAATCGCGTCAGCTTCGTGGCACAGTTGCCCGTTGCGCATTGCGCGCATTGCATGGGGCGCAGGTTCGCCATTGATGGCGTCACTTTTGGAAAGTGGATTTGTCCGATTCTACACTTGCCGGTTAGCGGTGCTCGCCGGCTGTCCACGTACCCGTTTGTGCACCCGGCTTGATGGCTAATGCCCCCTTATGTTCCGTTATTCCGCACGAGCGTGATAGACCTTCAGCTCCATCCGGCCTCTTGGGCGTTTCGGACCTAACCGGATGCCCTTGGCGGGTTAGCTCTTGAAAGGAGCGTTTTATGCCAAAGAAAAAAACCGAGGACGGCGTCTATCGCGTCACTGAGGTCATCGGGACCAGCCGCATATCTTGGGAAGAGGCAGCGAAGAATGCCGTTGAGACAGCTGCGAAATCGCTGCGCGATCTACGGATCGCGGAGGTCTCCGAGCTTGATATGAAAGTGGAGGACGGGAAAGTGATCGCTTACCGTGCGCGCCTTTCACTGTCGTTCAAGTATCAAGCATAAAGCGGCGCAATCCGCGGGGAATGAGTTGCACGCGATGTCACCGCGGGGGGCCGTTTGCTTATGCCGCCATGCTAAATCCGAAACTGATATCGAACTTGTCGGGCCACCTGCATCGACCGCAGAACGGTTACCAGGGTCAAGCACCGGGAGTGGTCATCGGTGGTAAGCATCTCGTATCGCGACAGAACGTGATCGGAACAGCGTGTGTCTCGGAAGCACGCCAATTTTGATACCCAGTTACGGCGCATTTGGCCGGTTGTCCGAGTGCATGGCCGAACCAGGTGCTGCGCTCAAAACGGCAGACACTCGCCCCGGGCGAGTGCTTGATAGATGCTTGTTTTTCCGACGCCGAATTATCCAACGATCTGCCGGATTGTAAGGAGATTTGTGCCCCGTGAGTCTGCCTCGCCACTCAAGCCGCGAGTGATCAGAGACGATCAACCCAGCGCACTGCCCACTGCTCATGGACAAGAGCACCTCGGTCAGCTTCCCATGACCTCGAGGTAATCATGCACCTGCGTCACATATTCGTGCGAGGCTCAACAGGTCCTGCGCCTCCTGCCGCCGGAACACTCCTTTTCCGGTCTGCGAAGCAACCGAAAGACCCCTTTCTTCGAGCGCCGCTCGTCCCGCGAGAGCTGCGTCCAGTTGGTGATAAGAGCGCGATGTCGCCAGCTTGAGCCGACGTTCATGGCCTGACGCGCGTGGCCGCGATGGAAACGCGGAACAGGGAGTGCGGGTAGCCCGACGCTCGCAACGCCGAGGGGCAAGGTCTGGGGCTTCATAGCCCTTCTATGGCAGGAGCACCGGCGTCAGTTCCGCCCAAATTCACAACAGCAATAGAGGCGGCTTTGGCCGCGGTTCCGTAGACACTCGCAGCGAAACGCCTACACGGCGACCGGAAACCCATCACCGGCCGCGGGCTTTCAATCGATTAGAATGACTCCAAGTGAGTGTTGCACTGAGAGATTGACCTGAGACTACAGGGGGAGATGACTGAGGGCGTGGTCTCTCACAACAGGAGCTTTTCGCGCCCAAAGGCGACAGCAGCGATTAACAGTAAGAATCGATCAGCGCATCTGCCGCTTCGACAATCACGCGGGCCGGTCCACCGGGCCCAAACAGCTGGCCGGACGCATAAACACCTTCGAGCAGCAGCAAGAGACCGTCGCCCAACCGGTCCGGCTTTCTTGCACCCATCGCGCGCGCAAGCGCGATCAGTCTCTTGCGCAAACGTCCTTTGACATCCGCGGCAACTTTGCGCGCCGGATGTTTGCGGTCGGGGTACTCGACAACCGCGTTGGTGGTGCCGCAGCCCCGGTAGCTACGCTGGGTGGCTCGCGCTTTCAGGTCGATGAGCCATAGCCGGAACTGTCCGCGCGGATCATTGGCGCTCGCCGACAACACCGCATCCAGCCGCGCGAGGCCTTCTTCGCCCATGTGGCGGAGATAGTCAGCGGCCAATTCATCCTTGGAAGGAAAGCTGCGGTAGAGGCTGGGCTTCGTAACACCGGCATGATTGACGATCTCGTCCACGCCCACCGCGCGAATGCCTTGCCGGTAGAACAGATCGCGCGCGCTTTCGCGAATGCGCTCCGCGGCGCGCTTAGGCGCTACCGGTCCTGATACATTTTGCGAAGATTGTCTCAAGAGTTTGTGCCTTGACGGTGTTACCGTGCGGTACCTATATACCCGCAAGCCCCGTACCGCTCGGTAACATAGGTTTTGATGCGGTACTCCGCAAGCGTCGCACACGCAAATATCTGGAAGTCTGCGCCAACAGGAACTCTTGTGCGGAAAGCATCTGCTGAATGACATGGATCGTTCGTCTGGCGCTGGAGCGGCCGCTTACCTTCATCGTTATGGCGATTCTCATTGCCATCGGCGGGCCCATTGCTGCGTCGCAAATGCCGACCGACATTTTCCCGGACATCAAGATTCCGGTCATCGGCGTCGCCTTCCAGTACACCGGCCTTTCACCTGACGAGATGTCGGGGCGCATCATCACGCCCTATGAGCGGGCGCTGACCACAACCGTCAACGACATCGAGCATATTGAAAGCACCTCGTTGCCGGGCATGGGCATCGAGAAGATCTATTTCCAGCCGAATGTCGACATCCGCACCGCCACCGCGCAGGTGACGTCGATCTCGCAAACGGTGATCAAGTCGATGCCGGCGGGCACCACGCCGCCGCTGATCCTGAATTACAACGCCTCGACCGTTCCCATCCTTCAGCTGGCCTTTTCCGGGCAGCACATGTCCGAGCAGCAGATTCTCGATCTCGCGCAAAACTTCGTAAGGCCGGTGCTGACCACCATTCCGGGCGCCGCGATTCCGTATTCCTACGGTGGCAAGGTGCGCCAGTTGCAGATCGACCTGGATTCTGCCGCCCTGCAGGCGAAGGGGCTTTCCGCGCAGGACGTCGAGAATGCCATCGCGGCGCAGAACCAAATCCTGCCGGCCGGAACGGTGAAGTTCGGGCCCAAGCAGTACACGGTGAAACTGAACGACGCGGCCGAGAGCGTCGATGATCTGAACAATCTGCCGATCAAATCCACCAACGGCGCCACCATCTTTATCCGCGATGTTGGGCATGTGCGCGACGGCTCGCCGCCCCAGCAAAGCGTGGTGCATGTGGATGGCCTGCGCGCGGTTCTTACGACCGTGCTGAAAACGGGCTCCGCCTCCACCCTCGACATCATCCAGGGTGTCAAGGATGCGCTGCCGAAGATCGAGGCAACGCTGCCGTCCAATTTCAAAATCAGCCTGCTCAACGATCAGTCCGTGTTCGTGAAGGCGGCGATCTCTGGCGTGATGCGCGAAGGCGTGATCGCCGCTGTACTGACCAGTCTTATGATCCTGCTGTTTCTGCGAAGCTGGCGCTCCACCGTCATCATCGCGATCTCGATTCCGCTTGCCGTGCTGAGCGCGCTGGCTGCGCTGTGGTTCAAGGGCGAAACGTTGAACATCATGACCCTGGGCGGGCTGGCGTTGGCCGTGGGTATTCTGGTGGACGATGCCACCGTCACCATCGAAAACATCAACTGGCATCTGGAGCACGGCAAGCCGGTCAGGCAGGCGATTCTGGACGGCGCGCAACAGATCGTGCAGCCGGCGTTCGTATCGCTGCTCTGCATCTGCATCGTGTTCGTGCCGATGTTCGCGTTGAAAGGTGTGGCGGGCTTTCTGTTCGTGCCGATGGCGGAGGCGGTGGTGTTCGCGATGATCGCCTCCTTCATCCTGTCGCGAACACTAGTGCCGACCATGGCGATGTATCTGCTGAAGCCGCACGACGCCGAACGGGAGGCGCATTCTACAAGCAACGGTAATGTTCTTGTCCGTTTCCAGCGCGGCTTCGAAGCGCGCTTCGGGCGATTCCGAGAGAACTACCGTAATTTGCTGGCAATGGCGCTGGCGCACCGAAAAGTCTTCGTCATCGGATTTCTGAGTGCCGTGGTTTTGTCCTTCGGGCTTTTCCCGTTTCTCGGCTCCGACTTCTTTCCCTCGGTCGATGCCGGCCAGATCACGCTTCACGTACGGCCGCCGGTCGGCACCCGCATCGAGCACGCCGCAGCGATGTTCGGCGACATCGAACGGGAAATCCGTAAGACCATTCCGCCGCACGAAGTCTCTTCGATCGTAGACAATATCGGGCTGCCGACCAGTTCCATCAACACGGTGTACAACAATTCCGGCCTGATCGGTTATCAGGATGGCGACATCTACGTCACGCTGAATCCGGATCATCAGCCTACGGCTGGTTATGTCCGGACCTTGCGTCAGCGATTGCCCACGGCTTTCCCGGGCACCACATTCTCGTTTCTGCCTGCCGACATCATCAGCCAGATCCTGAACTTCGGAGCACCGGCGCCGATCGACGTGCAGATTTCCGGCCCCAAGCTTCAGAAGGACCGCGGCTATGCGCTGAAGCTTCTGCAGGGATTGCGGCACATCCGTGGACTCGTAGACGCGCGGCTGCAGCAATCGTTCGAAAACCCGCAGCTCCGGGTCGATGTGGATCGTTCGCGCATGGCGCAACTCGGGCTCACCGAGCGCGACGTTACCAACAGCGTGGTCACCTCGATTGCCGGCAGCTCGCAAACGGCGCCCACATACTGGCTCGATCCGAAAACGGGCGTTTCGTATCCGATTGTGGCGCAAACACCCGAATACCGAGTCGACAGCCTTGCGAGCCTTGAGAACGTGCCGGTGACCGGAGCCTCGGGCGGCATGCAGATTCTTGGTGGCCTCGGCAAGATATCGCGGGAGCAATCAGATGCTGTGGTCTCGCACTACAATGTGGTGCCGGTTATAGATCTCTATGGCACGACGCAGGGTCGCGATTTGGGCGGCGTCACCACCGATGTACGGCATCTGATCGCCGATACCGCAAACGAGCTTCCGAAAGGCGTAAGCGTGAGCGTACGGGGGCAGGCGGTCACCATGCAGACCGCATTCAGCGGGCTCTCCTTCGGGCTGATCGCGGCCATTGTGCTCATCTATCTGCTGATCGTGGTGAACTTCCAATCCTGGCTCGATCCGTTCGTCATCATCACTGCGCTTCCTGCCGCGCTTGCCGGAATCGTGTGGATGCTGTTCGCAACAGGCACCACGTTGTCGGTTCCGGCGCTGACCGGCGCGATCATGTGCATGGGCGTGGCGACGGCGAATTCCATCCTTGTGGTCAGCTTCGCCCGCGAGCGGCTGGCCGCCACCGGGAACGCAGCCCTTGCGGCCGTGGAAGCCGGCGTGACGCGCTTCCGCCCGGTGCTGATGACGGCGCTGGCGATGATCATCGGCATGGCGCCGATGGCATTAGGGCTGGGCGAGGGTGGTGAACAGAACGCGCCGCTGGGCCGCGCCGTGATCGGCGGACTTGTCTTTGCGACCGTTGCCACGCTTGTGTTTGTGCCCGTGGTTTTCAGCATCGTGCATGGCCGTAAGGCGTCACAGACAAGGCAGACAGAGGTGCATGCCGCACCGTCTCCCGGAGAAGCCTATGCGTGACACGTCCGATCCGCTGCGCTACCAGCCACCCCACCGGTTGAAACTCATCGGCACCGTCGCGGTATGCGTGGCAGCTCTGATTGCCCTGGTCGGCATCGTCAGCCGCGTAATGGCGAACCGCGAGGTCCACAACTGGGGCGAAGCCAATGCCCTTCCCATCGTCAGCACCGTCAACCTGAATACCAATGGGAAAGAAGGTCAGCTCGTGCTGCCCGGTAACGTGCAGGCGTTCAACGCCGCGCCGATCTACGCGCGCGTCAGCGGCTACCTGAAAAAATGGTATGTGGACATCGGTGCGCCTGTGAAAGCCGGCCAGCTGCTCGCCGAAATCGACGTGCCCGATCAGGATCAGCAGCTGGCTCAGGCGAAGGCCGATCTCGCCACTGCCATCGCCAATGAGAAGCTCTCCGCGCAGACGGCCGTGCGCTGGAACATGCTGGAGAAGCAGAACGCGGTCGCCCAGCAGGACGTGGATGAAAAGAACGGCGATCTGGCTGCCAAGCAGGCGGCCGTTGCCTCCGCCCAGGCAAATGTCGATCGTCTCGCTGATCTGGAAAATTTCAAGCGCATCGTTGCACCGTTCGATGGCACCGTAACCAGCCGTTCGGTCGATGTCGGCGCACTGGTTACGGTCGGCACTCCCGGCGCCACACCGCTGTTCACGGTCTCCGACGATAGCAAAGTGCGAATCTATGTCAGCGTGCCGCAAAGCTATTCGGCGCAGATACAGCCCGGCATGGTGGCGCAATTCACCGTGCCGGAATACCCAGGCAAGACTTTCACCGCGACGCTGGTCACGACCGCTCGCGCCGTGAACGCCGCCACGGGCGCGGTGCTCGTCCAGCTGCAGGCGGACAACCCTGACAAACAGCTGAAACCGGGTGACTACGCGCAGGTGCAGTTCAACCTTCCTGCCGGCCAGGAGAAGGTCCGTTTGCCGGCGAGCGCGCTGGTCTTCAACGACAGCGGTTCTGCGGTCGCCACGCTTGGGCCCGGCAATCGCGTGCGCTTCAAATCCGTGACGATCAGCCGGGATTACGGTACGTCGGTCGAGATTGCATCCGGCCTGACGCGGTCCGATCGCGTGATCGACAATCCGCCGGATTCGTTGCGCTCAGGCGATCAGGTTCGCATCAGCGCCAGACGTGCTGTCAGCGGTTAGAGAGCCGCGCGCTCGGCTCCGCGCAAGGGCCTCTAAGTACGAACCTCTGAGATTTTGCCCTCCGCTGCCGCAAGATCAGTGCCGTCAATTTGCACTGCAACGTGCTCCTGGCGATCAAGTATAACAGGAGCAAAGTTTCCGGCCGATGGCCGGCTGTACCACTCCAAGCCTGCCGAACCGCGAGTTTCAGTGCCTGGCGCCAAAACCACCACACTGCGCCGCAATCTTGCGCGCTGTTCATTCTCCGGTGCCGCCGAAGAGACTTGGATCAGGGAAATTTCCGCGCCCTTGCGCACCAGTCTCTATCTTGAGAGTCGAGACCTACATGTGGCGGAGATAGTCGGCTGCCAATTCGTCCTTGGAAGGAAGGCTCCGGTAGAGGCTGGAGCTTGGTAACACCGGCAAGATCCAAAGGATGGGCTCAGAGCAAAACCTGACGTGCTCCCCGAAAACTGGATCGTTTTTGGCTAGAGTTTTCCACTTATGAATCCCCGACCGGGAGGAGTGGAAAAATCATGAAGGCATCGAAGTTCACGGACGCACAGAAGGCGTTCATCATCAAGCAAGGCGAGGACGGGGTGCCGGTTGCGGCGATCTGCCGGAAGGCGGGGATCAGCCAGGCGACGTACTTCAATTGGAAAAACAAATATGCCGGAATGCTTCCGCCGGAAATGAAGCGGTTGAAGCTTTTG
>DATAVW010000013.1:0-14981 GCA_036267515.1 Rhizomicrobium sp. | reverse complement strand
TTCAACTTTGGAACTGGATGACCGAATGTCGATCACGACCGAACGTAAGAAAGAACTGATTTCCGAATACGGCGCCAAGGAGAGCGACACAGGCTCGCCTGATGTGCAGGTGGCCGTGCTCTCGGAGCGCATTTCCAATCTGACCGAGCATTTCAAGTCGCACGTGAAGGACAATCATTCGCGTCGCGGTCTGATCAAGCTCGTGTCACAGCGGCGCCGGCTGCTGGATTACATCAAGGCCACCGACGGGAAGCGATATGAATCGCTCATCTCCCGCCTGGGACTGCGGCGCTGAACGCGACGTTTTCGCGTTCACCGACAAACTTCGCGCCGCTCGCGGAAATCCGCGGGCGCGCGCTCAACCCATTTCTTTGAGAGGACCTCGAAGGAAGGCCCCTGCGCAATCCGGCTCAGGAAAAGGAAGGACGTAAACAATGTTTCATATTGCAAAAGAGGAAATTGAATGGGGCGGCCGCAAACTCGTCCTTGAGAGTGGCAAGGTCGCGAGACAGGCAGATGGCGCCGTTGTGGCGACCTACGGCGAGACGGTTGTGCTGGCCACGGTGGTCGGCGCGCACGCTCCACGTCCCGGGATCGATTTCTTTCCTCTCACCGTCAATTATCAGGAAAAGTACTTCGCCGCCGGCAAAATTCCCGGCGGCTATTTCAAGCGCGAAGGCCGTCCCACAGAGCGCGAAACGCTGACATCGCGCCTCATCGATCGCCCGATTCGTCCGCTGTTTGCGGAAGGCTACCGCAACGAGACACAGGTGATCGTCACGGTGCTGAGCCACGACATGGAAAACGATCCCGACGTCGTGGCACTTGTGGCGGCCTCGGCTGCGCTGACCCTTTCCGGTGTTCCGTTCATGGGCCCGATTGGAGCGGCGCGGGTCGGCTTCATCGAAGGCGCGTATGTACTGAACCCGCCGGTCGATGAGATGCCAAACTCGAGACTCGATCTCGTGGTCGCAGGCACGGCCGATGCCGTGTTGATGGTGGAATCGGAAGCGCAGGAGCTTGACGAGCAAACGATGCTCGGAGCGGTGATGTTCGGCCACCGCGAGATGCAGGCCGTGATCGACGGCATCATCCGCCTGGCGGAGAAGGCGGCAAAAGAGCCGCGCGACGTGCCGGTGGATGAGAACAAGCCGGCGCTGGAGAAGATCAAGGCCTGGGCGGGCGCTGAACTCGCAGCCGCGTTCCAGATTCCGGAAAAGCATCTGCGCCGTGACAAGATCGCGGATATTCGCGCGCGCGCCGCGCAGGAGCTTGTTGGCGAAGAGGAAGGCAAGCTTCCCGAGCCGAAGTTCAAGAATCTGTTCCACGACGTGGAGGCGGACGTCATGCGCAATGCCGTTCTGGATACGGGCCGCCGCATCGATGGGCGCGACACCAAGACTGTACGCCGCATCGAGGCGGAAGTCGGCATCCTGCCGCGCACGCACGGGTCGGCGCTGTTTACCCGCGGTGAAACGCAAGCGCTGGTGGTGACCACGCTTGGGACCGGTGAAGACGAGCAGTTCGTCGATTCGCTGGAAGGCACCTACAAGCAGCATTTCATGCTGCATTACAATTTCCCGCCCTACTCTGTGGGTGAGACCGGCCGCATGAATGCGCCGGGACGGCGTGAAATCGGTCACGGCAAGCTGGCCTGGCGCGCGGTACATCCGATGCTGCCGAAGAAGGAGGAATTCCCCTACACCCTTCGCGTTGTTTCGGAGATCACCGAATCGAATGGTTCGTCTTCGATGGCGACCGTCTGCGGCACCTCTCTGGCGCTGATGGATGCGGGCGTGCCGCTGAAGCGGCCGGTCGCCGGCATCGCCATGGGGCTGATCAAGGAAGGCGATCGCTTTGCCGTCCTCTCCGACATTCTGGGCGACGAGGACCATCTCGGCGACATGGACTTCAAGGTGGCGGGCACAGACCAGGGCGTCACCTCGCTGCAGATGGACATCAAGATCAGCGGCATCACCGAGGAAATCATGCGGGTGGCGCTCGACCAGGCGAACCACGGCCGCCTGCACATTCTTGGCGAGATGGCCAAGGCGATCAGCCATGCCCGTGACCAACTGGGCGAGCACGCGCCGCGCATCGAGCAGATCAAGATTCCGGTCGACAAGATCCGGGAAGTGATCGGCTCGGGCGGCAAGGTGATCCGCGAAATCGTCGAGAAGACCGGCGCGAAGATCAATGTTGAGGATGACGGCACGGTGAAGATCGCCAGTGCCGACGGCGAGTCCATTCGCGCCGCTCTCAAATGGATCAAGGGCATCGTGGCGGAGCCGGAGATCGGCGAGATCTACGACGGCAAGGTCGTCAAGGTGATGGACTTCGGCGCCTTCGTGAACTTCTTCGGTCCCAAGGATGGCCTCGTGCACATTTCCGAACTGGCGCCCAGGCGGGTCAACAAGACCAGCGACGTGGTCAGCGAGGGCCAGACCGTCAAAGTGAAGCTGCTCGGCTTCGATGATCGCGGCAAGGTTCGGTTGTCGATGAAGGCGGTCGATCAGGAAACCGGTGAAGACCTGACGAAAAAGCAGCAGCCGCCGGCCGGTGAGGCGGAAGGCCAGCAACAGGTGAGTTGATTGCGATTTGCTGGCCGGGGCTCAGCCGGCCAGCAATTCCATAACGAGCCGATGGGAACGGCACCACCACGATGTCGAGGGTGGCGATCCCGTTCTCGCAAGTTCCGGGTGAACCAAGCTGGCTGAACCACCAGCGAACTTGATTGGGGCCGCGCGGGCGGCTCTATTCGTCAGTAGCGACGCCGGGGGGATGCTCATGTGGCGCATGCTGGCGACAATCTCTCTGGCAAGCTTGCTTGCGCTTTCAGCGCACGCCCAACCTTCGACCAACACTTCCGATCCCAAGGCGCGCGCACTGATGGCTGCGTTAAGGGTCGCGAGCGGAGGCAAGGCGCTGGATAAGCACGACGCCTTCCACGAAACCGGAACGATCATCCGCGATGGCAAGGCCGGCACCTACGAGATGTATGGCGGTCTTCACGCGCTGCGGACCGCCGGCATCCACACGCTGGAAGGCAAGGTGGGCGGCGGGGGATTCGATGGAACCACCGCCTGGCATTTCGGTCCGGATGGCAAGGTGATGAAATCCACCAATGTCAAAGAGGTCGCCAACGCCCGGTCAGACGCCTACTTCACGCTCGGCGCCTACAACTGGCCGGAGCGATTTCCCGCAACGTTCAGATATCTCGGCAGCCTGAGCTATCAGTCGAAGCTTTACGACGTGGTGGAGGTTACGCCCGAAGGCGCAACGCCGGCCGACCTTTGGCTGGACAAGAAAACCCATCGCATAGCGCGCGTCACCGTCACCGACGGACATGACTCGGCCAGCATCGAGATTTGGGACTATCGCCCCGTGGAGGGGACCCGCATCGGGTTCAGGAATTATCAAGTCGAAGGCCCGAGCAAGATGACCCAGTCGCTTGCAACCTTCGACTATGTTCCGCTCGACCCGAAGCGCCTTGATCCGCCGCTTGGCGGCAACTGACGTGGCAGTTTCGCTGCGTTCGGAAATCAGGGGCAGGATACTTATTGCACTATAGTGAGCGATAGGTCTCGGTGTCGGCCTCGCTCGTCCACTCGGTGAAGGTCGCGAATGGATTGGATTGCATTGACGCCTGCCTGTTCTGGCGCTTCGTCTCGGTGTTCTGGTTTTTCGCACACGGCGTTCGATCCGCATTCTGCGGGCCTGATTCGCGCTTCGCGCGTCGCTTTGGCTGAACTGGTCGCATTATGCTTACCCCTTCATCGCCTGCGTCAGCTTGCGGAGCAGGCGGACGAGTTCGGCGCGTTCGCTTTCGCTGAGGCCTGACACCATCTTGTTTTCCAGCTCCATGTCGGCGCGGAAGGCGGCCTCGATCTTCTTCCGGCCGGCGGTCGTCAGTTCCACCAGCAGGCTGCGGGCATCCTCTTCCGATGCACGCCGGCGGATGAGCCCTGCGTCTTCCAGCCGGTCGAGCCGCGCGGTCAGGCCGCCGGAGGAAATCATCAGCGAGGTGTAAAGTTCGGTGGGCCTAAGCGTGTAAGGCGCCCCCGCGCGGCGCAAGGTCGCCAGCACGTCGAATTCGCCGGTGTCGAGGCCGTGGCGCTTGAAGATTTCCTCGATGGCCGGCCGCGATTCCAGCACCAGGCGGCGGGCGCGGTTTAGCACGTCGGCGCCCTTGATCTCGATCTCCGGTATCTCGCGCGACCACTGTGCCAGCGCGCGGTCCACATGATCGGCGGCGTCAATCACGCGCTTTGCCGCCGCTTCGTATGGCGCGGTGCCAGTTCCCGTGGCCCGCTTCGCCGAGCCTGACTTCGTGCCCTTCATGGGGCGCAACCCTACCATTAACATTCTCGATGGCAAATATCTTGACGGAAAGGCACGTTGCTGATATTATTTCGATACCAAGATACAGGAGCAAGCCATGCCAAACCCGCCCTTCGAACCTGCCGGCATCGATCATGTCGTCCTGCGGGTGGCCGATGCGGCCCGGGCGCTGGCCTTCTACGAAAACGTGCTGAGCTGTCGGCTGGAGCGCCACCAGGAGAACATCGGCCTGTGGCAGCTGCGGGCCGGCTCATCCCTGATCGATCTGGTGAACGTGGATGGCGTGGTGGGAAGCCGCGGCGGTGCCGCGCCGGGTAAGGAAGGCCGTAATGTCGATCACGTGGCCATTGCCATCCGGCCGTTCGAGCGCGAAGCATTACTCGCGCATCTGGCCGCACACGGCGTCGCTATCGAAGGCGGCAGCGAAGCCAATTATGGCGCGGAAGGCGAAAGCCCTTCGGTTTATATCCACGACCCCGATGGCAACATGATTGAGCTCATGGGGCCGGGAAGGGGGGAGGGTAGTGGAGTCCGGCAAAACGAGTCCGTGTGATGACAGCATCGCCAAGCGCAATATGTTGCGTCGAAGGGCCTCGTGAAGCGCACCCGCCCTTTTGGTATGGGATGTCGCGGGCAGTGGCGGAGATCGGATGAAGCGGGGTTGCGTCGGCGCGGTGGCGCTGTGGTTTTTGACGGTGATCTTCGATGCGGCCGCGATGGCGGACGATCAGACTCCCATCTGCGCTGACCGGCCGACGAAATCGAACAACGCCTGCGCGGTGGATCCGGGCGCCTGGCAGCTGGAGACCGATCTGTTCAACGGCACCTTCCAGCGGAGCGCCGGTGTCACCACCGACACATACCTGATCACCAATCCCACCTTGAAATACGGCATCGCCGAGAATTGGGACGTGGAGGCGAATATCGCGCCGTACGAAATCGTCCGCACGCACGATGCGTTCGGTACGCGCACGCTGAACGGCGTCGGCGATCTGTTCTTGCGGGTAAAATACGACGCCAGTCCGCAAGGCGATGTGCAACTGGGATTCGTCCCCTATGTAAAGCTGCCCACCGCGCGCGATGGCATCGGCAACGGCGCAGTGGAAGCGGGCGTGAGCGTGCCGGTGAATATCACCTTGTCGGACGTGTGGTCGCTCGGTTTCTCGCCGGAATTCGATGCGCTGAAAGATGCCAGCGTTGATGGCCGCCATTTCAACACCAGCCAGACGGTGGTGGTCGGCTACGCTCTTCCCGGCGACGTGACACTCAATGCCGAATTGTGGGGCGACTGGAATGACGATCCCGCCGGCGCGCCCACGCAATACTCGCTCGATTTCGCGGCGGCGAAACTGCTGACCAAAACCTTCCAGATCGATGGCGGGGTGAATTTCGGCCTCAACCGCGCCACGCCGGACGTTCAACTCTACGCCGGCCTGGCAACGAAGTTCTGATGTTCAATGCTGCTTCGCCTGCCACGCGCGCTGCACCTCCGGCGGGAGGCGATGCATGCGGCTGACGAAGTTCGCCACCTGCCACATCTGCTGTTCGGAGATCATGTCCTTCCATCCGCCCATCCCGGAATATCGGATGCCGTCGCGCACCGCGACGAAGGCGTCTTCTGCGGTCGGCACATCATCCTCTTCCACGCGCCAGAATTGCGGCACGCGCGGATAGAAATTGCGGGCACCCCATGGACTGTCGGCATGCGCGCCACCGTGGCAGCCGGCGCAGTTCTGGCGAAACACTTTCATTCCCGCGAGCAGCGCCGTCCTGTCGTTCGCGGCAATCGGATTGTGCAGTGCCTTCGCGCGTGCTCCGAGCGATGCGTCCAGCGCGCGCTCCCCGATCGCCTCTTCGACGGCGGGCGGCTGCGAGAGGGCATTGGACGGGAGCCACCCGGCCAGCGCCAAGACGCCAAGGATCACAGGCAACACCAACAACCCCACCACAAACGCCAGTATCAAGCCAGGTGCTCTCCGCATCTTCGTTCTCCCAAACACCGCACCCCATCATCGTCCGCCCCGCAAGCACCGCAAGCCGGATGTTTGCATTCGCCGCGAAGGCGACGTTACGCGCGACGTTGAAGACGGCAAGGTGAAGAACGCAACGCCGGCAAAGGCGCAGCGTCTGCTGAAAGACGGTTTGACCCGCGGTGAGCGGGGAAGCCGCACCCCCGAGGGTTCTTGGTGCGGCTCCCCCTCAATACGGCCCCGAAGGTTTAGGTCGCTCCAGCCGTACAGAAGGCGCGAAGCGTGCCACAAATCAGGTCAGCGGATGGTTAACGAGCGCGGCCATCCACAGGAATATATAACGGCAAGTCATCACATAGTGCTGCCCGGATTGGCTTGGCTGAAGCCATATATGCATGCTGTTTTTGCCCCGCGGAGCAAAGCCACCCAACACTCGGGAGAAGGACATGGACGAGACCTTTGCTGGAATTCCGAAGGACTTTTTCGCCTTCTTCCGGGAACTGAAGTCGCACAACGAGCGTGCCTGGTTCGAGGCGAACAAGCCACGCTTTCGTGAATCCGTGCAGGCGCCGATGACTGCACTCATCACCGGCATGGCGCCGCATCTTCGACGGGTTTCGAAACACTTCACCGCCGATCCGCGGCCGAATGGCGGCTCGATGTTTCGCATCTATCGCGACGTGCGATTCTCGAACGACAAACGGCCCTACAAGGAGCATGCCGCGTGTCACTTCCATCGCGCGCTGGGAAAGGACGTTCATGCGCCGGGCTTCTACATGCATTTTGCGCCCGGCGAGGTGTTCTTCGGTGGTGGCTTGTGGATGCCGGAAGCACATGCGCTCACGAAGGTGCGCGAAGCCCTTGCTGCCAATCCGCCGGCATGGGGGAAGGCCACGCATGACAAAGATTTCATCGCCCGTTTCGGCGGCGTGCGCGGCGAGTCGCTTATGCGTCCGCCGCGTGGCTTCGATGCGCAGCATCCGCTTATCGAGGACATCAAGCGCAAAAGCTTCTATGCCATGCAGCAAGCCCCGCAGTCGCTCGCGCAATCCCCGAAGCTGGTGGAGGAGGTCGCAAGCGCGTTCCGGGCCATTGCGCCGGTGATGCGATTTCTCTGTAAGGCAGTCGATGTACCGTTCTAGCTCTCGCGCAAAATGGTCTGATCATGTAGATTCCGCGCGCGGAGAGTGCAGGGGCGATCATGCAGCAGCGCCACGGCGGCGATGCCTTCAACACAGGCCTGTTGGCTGTGGCCGGCGGCATTGCAATTTTGCAATTCGGCGCCTTGCCGCTTCTCGTTCATTTGAACCTTGCAGAAGCACTTCTTTTTGTAGCGGTCGTTGCTGCTGCCACGCCCCTGCACTACGGCCTGATGCACGAAACGATGCACGGTCACCTGTTCGGCGAGGAAAAGGCTGATCGGCGCATCGGGCGCATTCTGGGGATTTTTCTTGGATTACCGTGGGAAACGATGCGCTTCGGCCATCTCGCCCATCATAGCCAGAATCGCCATAGTTTCGATCGCCCTGAAGTGTTGCGACCCGGACAGGCGCGGCTTCCCGCCGCGCTCATGTATTATTTCAAGCTCTTGATCGGGCACGCGCTCAGCTATGCGGTCGCCCCCCTGGCGGTGCTGCTTCCCGTCAGCACGACACGGCCGATACTCCAGTGGATGGACAGCGACCCGGAAAGCGAGCCGCTCCGCGCCGCGGCTTTGCGAATCTTCACCAATATGCGGCGCCGCAATGCCATCCGGTTCGATCTGGCAGCGATCGCCGCACTGTTCACTATGGCGCTGTGGGTATGGGGCTCGGCCTGGCCGATCTTCGCATGCTGCATCGCCGCTCGGTGGAGCGTGCTCTCTCTGCTCGACAACGCGCCGCATTACGGCATGCCGCTCGACTCTGGCCTTGATGCGCGCAATACCTCGCTTCCGGTTTTCGCAGGAGCCTTGGTGATGAACGGCAACTATCACGGTACGCATCATCATGCGCCGCAGCTTCGCTGGCACGAACTGCCGGATGCCTTTGTGCGTTCAGGCGCGGCGCCTGAAGGCAACTGGCTTGCGGCGCTGCTGCGTCAGTTTCGTGGGCCGATGCATCTGCAACGAACATGAGTCTTCCCGAAAGTCCCGAAACCGCGCCGGAATCTGCTGCAGAAGCTCTGCCGGACCTTCGACCGGGGCAGCCGGGAGCCGATTCCCACGAGCGCTGGAGCTTCCTGCGCGACGTGCTCGTCTTTCAGGTGAAGCTGGTCCTGGGGAACATCCACAATTTCATTTTCGTGCCGGTGTCGCTGGCCGCGGCCGCCGCCGACATGTTTTTCAAGCACGAGCGTCACGGCTCGCGGTTCTACAAGGTGATGGAATGGGCAAAACAGGGCGATGAAGCCATCGGTCTGTACAGCGCGCTCGAAGAGAACGAGACGGCCAGTCGCTTCTCTGTGGATGCTGTGGTGGCTCGCGTGGAGGATGTGATCGTGCGCGAATATGCTCGCGGCGGTACCACCGCGAGTGTGAAGGCAGCGGTGGACCGCGTGCTCGACAAGATGCAGCGCGAATCGCCGGGAAAATTCAATCCGGAAGACATTGTGAGGCGGGCAGCAGAGAAGATCCGCGAGAAAACGCGAGGCCGCAGCGGTGTTCCTTAACGCTGCTCAAAGCCTTCCAGGACATTGACCGTGATGTTCGCCAGCGCGTCGAGATTGTAGCCACCTTCGAAAACGAACAGTGTGGGTTTGCGCATTTGGGCGATCGCTTCGCCCATGCGCAGGTAATCGTTGGCCTTTAGCCGGAAGTGCGAAATGGGATCGGCTTCGAAGGTATCAAGGCCGAGCGAGACCAGCAGAACATTCGGACCGAAATCGCGCACGCGCATGAGCGCAGTCGCGAGCGCTTGTGAATACGTGTCCCATTCGGTGAACCTGGGCAGCGGCAGGTTGAGGTTGAATCCTTCGCCTGAGTGTTTGCCGCATTCGTCCGCAAAACCGAGAAAGTGTGGATAGGCAAAGGCGGGATCCGCGTGAACGGAGACGAACAGCACATCGCTGCGGTCATAGAAGATGGATTGCGTGCCGTTGCCATGGTGATAGTCCACATCGAGAATAGTTGGCCGCAAGCCGTGATCCGCCAGCCATTGTGCCGCAATCGCCACATTATTTAGGTAGCAATAGCCGCCGAACACGTCGGCGCGGGCGTGGTGCCCGGGCGGCCGCGTTAGGGCAAAGGTCGCGCTATCACCGCGCTTGATCTGGTCTGCCGCCGTGACCACCACGTCCACTGCTGCGCGTGCTGCCTCGAAAGTGCCGCGGCCGATGGGCGTCGCTGTATCGGAAGCGTAGGAGCCAAGTCGCGCTTCGATGTCGCTCGCATTG
Source organism: Rhizomicrobium sp. (assembly GCA_036267515.1). Classification (GTDB taxonomy): domain Bacteria; phylum Pseudomonadota; class Alphaproteobacteria; order Micropepsales; family Micropepsaceae; genus Rhizomicrobium. The sequence continues at coordinate 5,298 of DATAVW010000013.1, read as the reverse complement.
AAGCGCATGCCGCGCGCCGGCCATGCGGAGGGAATCGCCTCGGCGGTATCGCCGGGATAGCGCGCCCGCCAATCGTCATTCGCCGCCCGCAGAAATGCCAGGAAGGCGCCATCGTGAACGCGCAAGATCGGCTCGTCGCCGAACGTGTCCGGTAGCAGAATGGGCCCGATCGTCCGCCGCTCGATCTCGGCGCGCACTCGCTCGGCGCGCTCGGGAATCTCAACGGCCGGCGAAAGCCGTCCCGCCTCGAATTCCTCTTTCGGCGCATGCGCCAGATGCGCGGGCGAATAGAACGTCTTCATCCACCGGCTTGTAGCACGCCTTTTCCCTAGGTGGGGCGCAGGCTATTGAGGGGCATGGTGGCGCAAGAGCTCAATCGGGATCTGATCGGGTTGAGGGGCGGACGCTTGCTGCTGCAAACGCCCGCGCTGGTGATCGATCTCGACATCATGGAGCGCAATATCGCGCGGATGGCGGAGCATGCGCGCCGGCAGGGAATCGCACTCAGGCCCCATGCCAAGACACACAAATGTTCGGAGATCGCCAGGCGGCAGATGGAAGCGGGTGCGCCGGGCATTTGCACGGCCAAGCTGGGCGAAGCGGAAGCGCTGGCGGATGCCAGAATCGATTCCATCCTCATCACCTCGCCCGTGGTGACCGACCGCGGTATGGCGCGATTGGCGGCGCTGAACCTGCGGCTCTCAGAGCTGATGGTGGTCTGCGACAACGCGGAGACCGCGGCCCGGTTGAATGCCGCCGCCGCCGGCAGTGGCAAGGCCCTGAAGGTGCTGGTCGATATCGATCCTGGCATGGGCCGCACCGGCATTGCGCCCGGAGATCCAGCGATGGCGCTGGCGGAGCAGGTGGCAAACGCGCGCCATCTCGAATACGCCGGACTGCAATGCTACGCGGGCAATCTCCAGCATCTGGAATCGCCGAACGAACGGCGCGAGGCATCGTTCTCGGTGATGAAGAGGCTCGCGCAACTGCGCGATGCGCTGAACGCGCGCGGGCTTGAGCCGCGCATTCTCTCTGGCGGTGGTACCGGCACGTTCGATATCGATCCGGATGCGCGTACGCTCACCGAGTTGCAAGTCGGCTCCTACGTTTTCATGGATCGGCAGTACAACGAGGTGTGGCAGAAGCCGGATAATCGCGTGCCGTTCGAAACGTCGCTGTTCGTGCAGACGGCCATCATCAGCGCCAATCGTGATGGGCTTGTCACCACCGATGCCGGGTTCAAAGCCTTCGCCACCGATGCCGGCACGCCTCTGATCGTTTCCGGTGCACCGGAGGGCGCAAACTATTTCTTTTTCGGCGATGAACAGGGCGGCGTGCTCTATGATTCAATCACACAGAAATTGAAACCCGGCGATGTTCTCACCTGCGTCGTGCCGCATTGCGACCCGACGGTAAATCTCTACGATTGCTATCACGCCCTGCGTGGCGACCAGTTAGAGGCAATCTGGCCCATCGAAGCCCGCGGCCGCGCCGCCTGAACCAAGGCATCTCCTCGCCTTTCTCTTATACAATCGTTCATGCGGCGTTCAGCCCTGTTGCCGCAAATTCCGGCCCATGGCCCCCGGAGGGGTGCTGAAAACGAGGAATTGGAGCAATGACACGAATGAAGAAGTTTCTCGCAGGCGCACTCGCCGCGGCCGGCATTGCCGGCGGCGCGACGCTTGCGACGACAGCCCCCGCTGAGGCGGGTGTGTCCGTTGGCATCGGTGTTGGTGTCCCCGGTTATTACTATGGCCCCGGCTACTATCCGCCCGGCGCCTGTTATGGCTACGACTATTACTACAGCGGCTACTGCGGTTATCCGACCTATTCCGGCGCTGTGTTCCTTGGCGGCCGCTGGGTTTATGGCCCGCATTACTACCGCTGGTGGGGCGGACGGCCGTGGTTCTGGAATCATGGCGGCTGGCACAGCTGGGCCGGCTGGCGCGGCGCGCATTTTAACTGGTCGCATCGCGGCTGGGGCGGACGCGGCTGGCGCGGCGGACGCGGCGGCTGGCATGGCGGACATGGCTGGCATGGCGGACACGGTGGCTGGCATGGCGGACATGGCTGGCACGGTCATTCGGTCGTTGGCGCCCACAGCCATTTCGGGGGTGGCCATTTCGGCGGCCATGTCGGTGGCGGCCACATCGGTGGGCATGGTGGCGGACACCGTCACTAAGAACACGCTGTCTTGAGTTAGGCAGCGCGTGTGGCTTGGCCCTGGCGACAACCTCGCCGGGGCCAATGCTTTTTGCGATGAGGAGCGGCGTTCGCTAGGTTGCGCATGACTTTTGCGGGGCGATCATGCGCCAGCCGAACGACCTTTCCGCCTTCTGGCTTCCCTTCACTCCCAACCGGCATTTCAAGACCGCGCCGCGCCTGCTCACGCGCGCCGAAGGCATGTCCTATTACGACGATGCGGGTCGCGCGCTGCTGGATTCTTGCGCCGGCTTGTGGTGCGTGAATGCCGGACACGGGCGAAAACCGATTGCCAACGCCATCGCGCGCGCGGCGCAGGAACTTGATTTCGCGCCGACTTTCCAGTTTGCGCATCCCGACGCTTTCACCCTGGCGCAACGGATCGCGGTGCTGGCGCCAGATGGGCTGGAGCATGTGTTCTTCGTCAATTCCGGATCGGAAGCCTGCGACGCGGCGCTGAAAGTCGCGCGTGCCTATTTCCAGAAGATCGGACAGGGCGGCCGCTTCCGCCTGATCGGCCGCGAGAAGGGTTATCACGGCGTCACCTTCGCGGGCATTTCCGTGGGTGGCCTGGGCAACAACCGCAAGCCCTATGGGCCGCTTCTTCCGGGTACGGACGATCACCTGCCGCTGCCCTACGATGCGGGCATGCGCTTCACGCGCGGTGAGTTGGACACGCCGCTGGCCTTTGCAGACGAATTGGAAAAACTTGTTCTGCTGCATGGCGCGGAAACCATTGCAGGCGTGATCGTCGAGCCGATGGCGGGTTCAGCCGGCGTATTCCCGACCTCGGCAGAATACCTGAAGCGCCTGCGCACAATCTGCGACCGCCACGGCATTCTGCTGATCTTCGATGAGGTGATCACCGCTTTCGGCAGATTGGGCCATGCGTTCGCTGCCGAACGTTACGGCGTGTCGCCGGATATCATCACCTTCGCCAAAGGTGTCTCGAATGGTGCGGTGCCGATGGGCGGCATCATCGTGTCGGACAGGATTCATGATGCTTTCATGGGTGGCCCCGATCACCAGATCGAGCTGTTCCACGGCCACACCTATTCGGCACATCCGCTCGCCTGCGCCGCTGCGCTCGCAACGCTCGACATCTATCGCAATGAAGATTTGTTCGGCCGCGCGCGAAAGCTGGAGCCGGTGTTGCAGGACGCCGTTCACGAGCTGCGCGGCGCTCCGTTCGTTATCGACATTCGCAATGTGGGACTGGCCGCCGCCATCGAACTGGAACCCGATCCGGTGGCGCCCGGCCGTCGCGGTTACGAGGTGATCCAGCGCGCGTTCTGGGACGAGAATTTGGTGGTGCGCGTCAGCGGCGACACCATCGCCCTCTCACCGCCCCTGATCGCCAGCGAGTCCGATCTAGCAGAAATGGTCGAACGAATTCGCCGGATCCTGCAGTCGCTCGCCTCCGAGGGGCCACGCGGCGCGGCGCATCCCGCCGCCATTCAAAGTGCGACTATAGACGCCAGCTAAACGCGCATACTTCCGCTCAATTGGAAACTGGCGTGGGACAACACGCGAGGGGCGATGGAAGGCGCCGGTTAGGGCCGTGGTTGCTCTTATCGTCCTCATCGATATCGTTCCGCCACAGCTTTACGCCGAACTGTCCGACGCTGAAGAGGCGGCGCGCTGGCGCAGCGAAATCGAAGCGGAAGTCGCGCGGCTTGACTCCGCTGCGAAATAGCCAATCCAAAATGGCCTGACGGCACATCCGCGCCGCATTGAATGTGGCTGGGGAGGTCATAGGTTCGGGGGCGACGAGCCATCCCCACAAGCATCCCCAACAAGAAAGACACCCCATGCCGTCGCTGTTCAGCGAGTTCCGCCTGAAGGACATCACCCTCAAGAACCGCATCGCGGTTTCGCCCATGTGCCAGTATTCGGCGGAAGAGGGCGTGCCCAACACCTGGCACCTGGTGCATCTGGGCGCCCGCGCGGTGGGCGGGGCGGCGCTCGTCGTGGCGGAGGCCACGGCGGTGTCGCCGGAAGGGCGCATCACGCCCGCCGATACCGGCATCTGGAACGATGAGCAGGCGCAAGCCTGGGCGCCCATCGCTGCTTTCGTGAAGCGCTATGCGGTGCCGGGAATCCAGATTGCGCATGCCGGCCGCAAGGCCTCCGCCAACCGTCCGTGGGAAGGTGACAATCACATGGCGGACAGCGATCCGCGCGGCTGGGAGCCGATTGCGCCATCGGCGCTCGCCTTCGGCGGCAGTCTGCCGCGCGTGCCGCATGAGATGAGCAAAGACGAGATTGCGCGGGTGCGGGGCGATTTCGTTGCGGCGGCACAGCGCGCGCTGGCCGCCGGTTTCGAATGGCTGGAGCTGCATTTCGCGCATGGCTATCTGGGGCAGAGTTTCTTTTCGCCAATCGCCAACAAGCGCAGCGACGAATACGGCGGCAGTTTCGAGAACCGCGCGCGCTTTCTTGTCGAGACGCTGGAGGCGGTGCGCGCGGTATGGCCGGAGAAATATCCGCTCAGCGCGCGGCTGGGCGTTTCGGATTTCAATGCGGAAAGCCAGCCGCTGGAGGAATCCATCGAACTCATCCGCCGCTTCAAAGAGCGTGGGCTGGATTTGATCGATGTGAGCCTCGGCTTCAACACGCCGGATGTCAGCACCGTGCCGTGGGGGCCGGCCTTCATGGCACCGATTGCCGAGCGCGTGCGTCGCGAAGCGGAGATTGCCACCGGCGTCGGCTGGTTCGTCACGGAAGCCGCGCAGGCCGACACCATGGTGCGCGATGAGCAGGTAGACATGGTGATGCTGGCGCGCGCGGAACTGAGCGATCCCAACTGGCCGTATCATGCGGCGCAGGCGCTTGGGATGCCGCAACCGGAACGCACTCTGCCGCCGCAATACGCGCATTGGCTGAAGCCGCGCGGCGGCTGACGCGCGATCATTGCCGCTACAGCCAGCGCAGCAGCCGCGCCAGCGCGATGAGCCACAGCGTCGCCATCACTCCGTTCATGATGAGGTCCATCTGGAACCGGGAGAGACTCCATCCGGTGCGGTCCTTGATGAGGGTGCGCAGCCAGGCGCCTTCCTCGCGACTGTGCGGATCGCGCCAGCGCCCGGTGCGAAT
>DATAVW010000012.1:0-6289 GCA_036267515.1 Rhizomicrobium sp. | reverse complement strand
CGCGGATGCCGTTACCGAGCTGCTCGGCAGCGGAATCCTCGAAGGCAGGCAACATCCTTTGTGCCTTGGTCCAACCGAAGAAATTCCGTTCCTGAAAAAGCAGGAGCGGTTGACCTTCGTCCGCTGCGGCATCGTCGATCCGTTATCGATCGCGGATTACATCGCGCACGACGGCTACCGTGGACTCCAGCGCGCGCTGACCATGGATCAGCCCGCCATCGTTGACGAAGTGGCCGGCTGATTGCGCGGGCGCGGCGGCGCCGGTTTCCCCACGGGAATCAAATGGCGCACCGTCCTGAACACTGCCGCCGACCGGAAATACATCGTTTGCAACGCCGACGAAGGCGACAGCGGCACCTATGCCGATCGCATGATTATGGAAGGCGATCCCTTCGTCCTCATCGAAGGCATGACCATCGCCGGACTCGCGGTGGGCGCCACGATGGGCTACATCTATATCCGCTCCGAATATCCACACGCCTTCCGAACGATGGAGCGGGCCATTGCCATCGCGCAGAAGAACGGGTATCTGGGCGCGAACGTCGCGGGGAGCGGCCGGGCATTCGATCTGGAAGCGCGGCTCGGTGCAGGGGCATATATCTGCGGCGAGGAAACCTCGCTCCTCGAAAGTCTGGAAGGCCGGCGGGGACAGATTCGGCCCAAACCGCCCCTGCCCGCCATCGAAGGGCTTTTCGGTAAACCGACGGTGGTGAACAATGTGATCTCGCTGGCCACGGTACCGATCATCCTGGACAAAGGCGCGAAGTTTTATCAGGACTTCGGGATGGGCCGGTCTCGCGGCACGCTGACGATTCAACTCGCAGGGAACATCAAATACGGCGGGCTTGTCGAAAAGGCGTTTGGCATCACCCTGCGCGAGGCCATCTACGACTACGGCGGAGGCACCGCGACGGGGCGTCCGCTGCGCGCCGTGCAGGTCGGTGGACCTCTCGGCGCCTACTTTCCCGATTCGCTGCTCGATACCCCGCTCGACTACGAAGCTTTCACCGCAAAGAAAGGCCTTGTCGGACACGGCGGCATCGTTGTGTTCGATGACACGGTCGATCTGGCGAAACAGGCTCGCTTCGCCATGGAATTCTGCGCGATCGAAAGCTGCGGCAAGTGTACGCCTTGCCGCATCGGCTCGACGCGCGGCGTGGAAACCATCGATCACATCATTGCGAATCGGGACCGCACGAAGAATCTTCGCATTCTCGACGATCTCTGCGAGCTCATGCTCGACGGGTCGCTCTGCGCCCTGGGCGGCCTGACTCCTTATCCGGTGCTGAGCGCCTTGCAGCACTTTCCGGATGACTTTTCAAAACCCGCGGCGCCGCCTCAGGCGGCCGCCACCCTGCAGGAGAACGCAACATGGCACTAATTCACGAAATCGATTTCGGCACTCCGGCCAGCATCGCCCACATTCTGGTCACACTGGAAATCGACGGCAAGCCGGTGACCGTTCCGGCGGGAACATCGCTCATGCGCGCGGCAGTCGAAGCCGGCGTGAGCGTGCCGAAGCTTTGCGCCACGGATAGTGTGGAAGCATTTGGCTCCTGCCGTCTCTGCCTGGTGGAAATCGAAGGACGGCGGGGCACCCCCGCCTCCTGCACGACTCTCGCCGAGCCGGGCATGAAAGTGCGGACCTCGTCCCCCAAACTGCACAAGCTGCGCAAGGGTGTGATGGAGCTTTACATTTCAGACCATCCGCTGGATTGCCTGACCTGTGGCGCTAACGGCAATTGCGAGCTGCAGGATATGGCCGGCGTCGTCGGGCTGCGCGAAGTCCGCTACGGCTACGATGGCGAGAACCATTTCAAGCAGCCGGCGCCGAAGGACGAATCGAATCCCTACTTCTCGTTCGAGCCATCGAAGTGCATCGTGTGTTCGCGTTGTGTGCGCGCCTGCGAGGAGGTGCAGGGAACATTTGCTCTTACGATTCTTGGCCGCGGCTTCGAATCCAAAGTTTCCGCGGGTAATCAGCCGTTCCTCGATTCCGAATGTGTTTCGTGTGGCGCCTGCGTGCAGGCGTGCCCGACCGCCACGCTCATTGAAAAGTCGGTGCTCGAAAAAGGCCAGCCCGAGCACAGCGTCGTCACGACCTGCGCTTACTGCGGTGTCGGTTGTTCGTTTAAGGCCGAGATGCAGGGCGGGGAAGTCATTCGTATGATGCCGTTCAAGGACGGCAAGGCGAATCACGGACACTCCTGCGTGAAAGGCCGCTTCGCGTGGGGTTACACGACTCACAAAGACCGCATCTACAAGCCGATGATCCGCAAAAAGATCACCGACCCCTGGCAGGAAGTGAGCTGGGACGAAGCCATCAACTACGCGGCGAGCGAATTCAAACGCATTCAGGCGCAGTATGGCCGCGATTCGATCGGCGGTATTGTTTCTTCACGTTGCACCAACGAGGAAGGCTACCTGGTGCAGAAGATGATTCGCGCGGCGTTCGGTAACAACAACACAGACACTTGCGCGCGCGTCTGTCATTCGCCGACGGGTTACGGGCTCTCGAATACGTTCGGTACCTCCGCCGGCACGCAGGACTTCGACTCGGTGGAACAGGCCGACGTGATCATGGTGATCGGCGCGAATCCGACGGATGCCCATCCTGTGTTCGCCTCGCAGATGAAGCGCCGCCTGCGCGAGGGCGCGGGGCTGATCGTGGTTGACCCGCGCCGGACGGATCTGGTGAAGTCCGCGCACATCGAAGCGGATTATCATCTGCCGCTGCGCCCCGGCACGAATGTCGGCATGATCAACGCGCTCGCACACACGATCGTCACGGAAGGGCTCGTGAACGAAGAGTTCGTGAAAGAGCGCTGCGATACGGCTGAGTTCGAGCGCTGGCGCAAATTCATCGTTGAAGAGCGCAATTCGCCGGAAGCGATGGAGCCATTCACGGGAGTTCCTGCCGCCGACATTCGCGCCGCCGCGCGCCTCTACGCGAAAGGCCCAAACTCGGCGATCTACTACGGGCTGGGTGTGACTGAACACAGCCAGGGCTCGACCATGGTGATCGGCATGGCGAACATCGCGATGTTGACGGGGAACCTCGGACGTCGCGGCGTAGGCGTGAATCCGCTGCGCGGCCAAAACAACGTGCAGGGCTCGTGCGACATGGGAGCGTTCCCGCATGAGTTCACCGGCTACCGCCACGTCTCGAACGACGCCGTTCGCGAGACGTTCGAAAAGGATTGGGGCGTGGCCCTGCAATCCGAACCGGGCCTCCGCATCCCCAACATGATCGACGCCGCCATGGACGGCACATTCAAGGGCCTCTACGTGCAGGGCGAAGACATCGCACAATCCGATCCCAACACGCAGCACATTACAGGCGGACTGGCTGCCATGGAGTGTGTTGTCGTACACGATCTTTTCCTGAACGAGACCGCGAGCTTTGCCCATGTCTTCCTGCCGGGCTCCACGTTCCTCGAAAAGGACGGCACGTTCACCAACGCCGAGCGGCGCATCAGCCGCGTCCGCAAAGCTGTGGCGCCGGCCAACGGCTTCGCCGATTGGGAAATCACCATGAAGCTGTCCACGGCGCTGGGCTATCCCATGACTTACAACCATCCATCGGAAATTATGGATGAGATTGCGCGCCTCACTCCCACGTTCACTGGCGTCAGCTACGCGAGGATCGAGGAGATGGGCAGCATCCAGTGGCCGTGTAACGACAGAGCGCCGGAAGGCACGCCGATCATGCACATCGGCACGTTCGTGCGCGGCAAAGGCCGCTTCATGCTGACGGAATTTGTGCCGACGGAAGAGCGCGTCACGCGGCGCTTCCCATTGATCCTCACTACCGGCCGCATTCTGACGCAATACAACGTAGGGGCGCAGACTGCTCGTACCGGCAACAATGTCTGGCACCCGGAAGACCTGCTCGAAATCCATCCGCAGGACGCTGAGGACCGCGGCATTAAAGAGGGCGATCTTGTCTCGCTGGTCAGCCGCGCCGGCGAGACGTCACTCAAAGCATCCATCTCCGAGCGGATGCAGCCAGGCGTTGTGTACACGACGTTCCATCACATGTTCACGGGCGCGAACGTGGTCACGACCGAGTACTCGGACTGGGCCACCGGGTGTCCTGAGTACAAAGTAACCGCCGTGCAGGTGAGCCCGGCCCGCAAGCTTTCCGAATGGCAGCAGCAGTATCTCGATGCGCGGAAGCAGACCACTCAGGTCGCCAGCGAAGCCGTAGCGGTCAGCAGGTAGACTTCGAATGAAACGCTCGACAATGGTCCACAACGCGAATCAGATCGCGTTGTTCTTTGGCACTTACCCGCATGAGGAAGCCGTTGCAGGCATTGCGAACCACATCAGCAAATACTGGGAACGGCGCATGCGCGACGAGATTAACCAATATGTCGCCGGCGGTGGCGGTGGTCTGCACCAGCTCGTGCTGGAAGCGCTGACGCGCTTAAGCATCCCCGCCTAGGCGGTCGCGTGCCCGTGTTTATTTCATCGCGTTGGCCCCGGCCTGAGCCGTATGGCCGTCCTGGTCGCTGGTCCCGCCGGAAGCGCCCACTGCGCCAATGACTTTACCCCCCACGATGATCGGGATCCCGCCCTCAACCGGCACCGCCCCCGTCAGACCCAGCATGCGAAGACCTGCTCCGCCGGCGGCCACTGCGTCCTGAAACACCTTCGTCGGGCGGCGGAAAAGCGCGGCGGATTTGGCTTTTCCGATTGAGACTTCGACGCTGCCCAGCTGGGTATCCGGCATCCTCTCGAAATACACGAGGTAGCCGCCTGTGTCGACGATGGCCACTGCCATCGCCAGATTGTTCTTGCGAGCTTCCGCGATGGAGGCAGCCGCTATCTTCTTCGCCGCGTCGGCAGAGATCGACTGGCCGTATGGAACGTTGGCCGAAGGAGCCGGCGGCGTTTGGCCGAAAGCTGCAACAGTGAACGCCAGAGCGGCTAAGGTTGGTTTTAGTGGCATCGGTTTTTATTATCGGTCAGGCTGATGTCCGCTGCAGCGTGCCTGGTGGGAATTTGCGAACACCATGCCTTGCACGCAGCGGCCTTGAGACTTGCGGCTGCTTTCTGTTCGACAGCGGAATTGACAACCCCGAACCCGAGCTGCGGGGAGCGAAGCCGCCGGTTGATTGCGCTATTGCCACTGCCGGTAGGGCCGCGGTCGGATTAGTCGAGGAAAGTTGCTGAAGCGCGGAAATCGTAAGCGCCGGAGCGTTTTCGATACAGCGACGTGAAGTCGGCTTCGCAACCTGCATCTTCACGAAGCGCTCTGGATTGTCCCGTGAATGTGGGAGCGGCGGTTTGTCGCGACGCAAGGGAATGCTGCGTCGCCTCAGACACGCCCGAACCTCGGCGGGGGATACTTATTAAATGGCGCGATCTGTCGTTTTAGCTGCTTTCCTCGTTTTAATAGCCGCCTCAAATGGATGGACCTTCGCGCAGCCGGTCGATGAGCCGGAACCTGCGGCCGTGGTCGAAATCGGGGCGGCTGCCAGCCGGAGTATCACAGACGCCGGATCCAGCTTCAGCCCGACTGTCGCAGCAGAAGTTACGCCGATAGAGAACTGGCTGGAACTTGAAATGGGCGTTACACCGATTTTCAGCCGTCACTCGACAGAATGGGATACCGACCTTCTTTTCAAGAAGCCCTGGACCCTCTCCAGGAAAGTGGAGTTTATGTTCGGTTTCGGTCCGGAGTGGGTTCATACGAGGAAATACGGCATCACCACGAATTCCGTCGCCGGCGAGGTCGCGCTGGACTTTATGTTCTGGCCCACTGCCAGGCATAGATTCGGTTGGTACCTCGAGCCTGACTACGACTATAACTTTGGGCGAGAGCACGAACAATCCTTTGGCATTAGCGCGGGATTGTTGATCGCGATCCCGCGCAGGCACTAAATTCAACCGGCCACCAGCAGATGGCCGGGGCCACCCGGCGAAGCCGACCTAAAAATGAAAGCCGATCGTCGCCGTCACCGTTCGCGGCGTAACATAATGCGTTCCGCTGAAGGTCGAGATGAAATTGTAGAGCGCCTCTTTATTCGTCAGATTGACCACGGTCACGCGCGCGCTGAACTTATATTTATCGCCGCGAAACAGATTGTCGTCTCCCACGCCGAGGTCGAAGAGATTGCGGGATGCGATGCGCGGCGGATTATGGTCGTCATCTTCCGTGCCCGGTGCGGGAATCTTCAGAAATTTGGAGCCGTAGAGATTGGCCGGACAGGTACTGTCGGGACTGATCGGCATGGTCGGCGTAGCGGAAACGCTGCCGCAAAACAGCCCCGCCTGGAATTGT
>DATAVW010000011.1:0-11212 GCA_036267515.1 Rhizomicrobium sp. | reverse complement strand
CTTGAAATGGCTGGAAATTCGCTAGGGGAAATCCATCCAACATTCGTCGCTTTTCGGGGCTTTTTGCGGCGCGATAAGTTGGAATCGTGGCGGAATTCCAACCCCGCGCCGAATTAGCAAACCGCCGCCTTCAGCCTCTCGGCCACCACTCCGGTCAGGCGTTTCAAGCACTTAACACAGAACAAATCGAGTGGAAAATCTCCATTGCCACCGAATTGCCCCGCGCCCCGCACGCTACAAACAGTTGGGAACGGTGCTCCAGACAGTACTTCATACAGCCGTGAAACTGTCGTCGCCACTATGTAATATTCCTTTTCCTTTTGCCGAGCGACACTACGGGAACCGTCAACGCGACGTCACGCAGCTATATCGGCGGAAGTATCGGCTACGACCAAAATGCGGTTCGCGATAAGTCGTCGGTATATTGGGGTCTCGATACCAGCGGTGTCCCGGATATCAGCAAGGGTGCCGGTAACATCGCCTTTGATCCCGGGCTAAAGGGCACGACCGATCGAAATTTGAAGAGAGGCTTGCCGAAGGGTTTCGATCCGAACATTTTGGGGGCAGTCGCCGAGCATCAACAACGGCTATCCGTATCTGCTCGCCAACCCGCCGCAGTGACGAGTAGTCTAGTGCAGTAGCAGCCACACGCCAAGCTTTTGTGACGGAGTCGCCCCGATAATTCCAGGGCAGGGCATTAAGTTACTTCGATTGCGCGGGAGCAGCCTCCACCGAATCTACTGTCTCGCAGTCGATCTGAAGAACGCCTTGTTTTGTTTGAACGCTGATGCTGGCCGAGCAGGTAGCTTCCTTGCCCTCTTTTTTGCCCGGCTTCTTCTTGACCGAGAAGCCGACGAGCGATCCGGTGATTTTGTCCCCGCCGCGCAACTTAACAACAATGCCCTCCTCGTTCAGGACATCCATAACCTCATTGCCGATATCCGCAATCTGCTCGAAAACTTCGTCACCTTCGTCACCGGCCATTTAAGTCTCCGACATCATTCCCGTGCTGCAAATCCCACTGACGGGTTTGGGGTCCCCCATGGTACGCGGGGGATATCCCCGCTCGTTCGGTGCAAAGCAAGCAGGCCAGGATTACAACGACTCCATGATCCAGTCGCTGAGGCTGAGGTCATGAGGCTCCAAGTGGCCCGTGTACCGTCAGCTCGCATGGCTGCTTTGGACAGCTTCTCAAAGGCAGCCGGAGTGCAAACCCTCACCGATGGCCCACCGCTTGCAACATACGGCTCCGTCAGGGGCCAAAAAGGGAGGCCATCCATGTCGGACACCGCAAATACAAATCTGGATTGCCTGGCAGCTTTCGGGCGCGGCAGCGGCGCGCCGCAGGAAATGGGCGCTCGGGTACACATTCGACCTTCTCCAGCGCTGCTCGCCTATGCGCTGCGCCGCGAGGAACCGGGCAGCCTGCGCCGTCTCGTTCTCGAACGGCTGTATCGAAACCTGACACCCGCAGAACGCCGGTTGTGCGACGCGGAACGCTCCCGAACGGCTGACTCGCCTTAGAACGGGGCTGGTCCTTTGCCGCGGGCGCAGTGTTCGCGCTTTGATGGCGCTGCACAGCATGAGTAAATGCCGGCGCATTCCAGCTGCGGGCACAGTGCACGATGCTAACGCTTTTGGGCATTGCCGCCGTGGTCGCCGGCTTTGCCATCCGCCTCAATCCGCTGCTGGTGATCGGGGCGGCGGCATTTGTCACCGGATGGGCCGCCGGATTTTCACCGGTCGAAATCCTCAGCGCATTCGGAAAGGCGTTCAACGAGAATCGCTACGTGTCGCTCGTGTGGCTGATCCTGCCGCTGATTGGGTTGCTGGAGCGATACGGATTGCAGGAACGCGCGCGCACGCTGGTCGCGCGCATCCGCGTGGTGACGGTGGGGCGCCTGCTGCTTTCCTATTTTATCATCCGTCAGATCACGGCAAGCCTGGGGCTGACGGCGCTAGGCAGCCATGCGCAAATGGTGCGGCCGCTGATCGCGCCGATGGCGGAAGCGGCAGCAGAGAAGGAGCTTGGCTCACTATCCGATGAGCAGCGCTATCGCGTTCGCGCACACGCCGCCGCGGTGGACAATATCGCGCTGTTCTTCGGGGAGGACGTATTCATAGCCATTGGCTCGATCCTGTTGATCAAAGGGTTTCTGCAGCAGAGCGGCGTTGTGGTGCAGCCCTTTGAATTGTCCGTGTGGGCGATCCCGACAGCCGTGCTGGCGCTGATCATTCATGGTACGCGGGTGCTGCTGCTAGACCGCAAGCTGAAGCGCGAAACGGCGCAGGCGGCCGAATGATCACCTTGCAGTTCTGCTATCTCATGGCCGGCCTCGCTTTCGGCAGCTATGCGGTGCTGAGCGCCTTCGATCACAGGAACCGCAAGCGCTTCGGCAATGCCGCATTCTGGGGCTTGTTCGCGTCAAGCTTCCTGTTCGGCTCTTATTTAGCTGACTGGCAGAACGGCCTTCTGGTGCTGGCGCTGATTGTGCTGGGCGGGTGCCGTCTTCTCGGCCATGGCAAGCCGTCAACCACATCACCGAAGGAACGGCGCGAAAGCGCGACACTGCGCGGCAACTGGCTGTTCGCACCGGCGCTGCTGGTGCCAGCAGTTGCGCTGCTCGGGACGTTGTTCCTGAAGCAGGCGCAGATCGGCGGAAGCGCGCTGCTCGATCCCAAAAGCGTCACCGTGATTTCTCTAGTGCTGGGCGTTGTGATTGCGCTGGGGGTGGCAATGCTCTGGCTGAGGCCGAAGCCGCTCGCGCCGCTGCAGGAAGGGCGCAGGCTGGCCGACATGATCGGTTGGGCCATCATACTGCCGCAGCTGCTGGCGTCACTCGGCGCGATTTTCGCATTGTCCGGTGTGGGCAAGGCCGTTGGCGAGATCGCCACGCGATATCTGCCGCTGGACCAGCCGTTCGAAGCGGTGCTCGTCTATTGTATCGGCATGGCTGCGTTCACGGCCGTGATGGGCAATGCGTTCGCCGCCTTTCCGGTCATGACGGCAGGGATCGGCCTCCCGCTGATTGTGCATCAGTTTCACGGCAATGCCGCAATCATGGCAGCGATCGGGATGTTGTCCGGCTTTTGCGGCACGCTGACGACGCCGATGGCGGCGAATTTCAACATCGTGCCCGCCGTACTTCTGGAACTGCCCGACCGCAATGGTGTCATCAAGGTGCAGCTTCCAACGGCGGGACTGATGCTGATCGCCAACACATTGCTGATGTACGCCCTGGTGTACCGCTTCTGAGATTGCCCGCGGGGCATTCGTTGCTGAGACGTAATCTTCATTCAATTGTTGCCGTTCTGTTACCTGTTCCCCCGATGGTCCGCCCGCCTTCGCGTGGACGATTCCGCGCGATGACCGCAAACCACCGCAACCTCTGGGGACATCAACATGACAAGATTAATGCGGGCGCTTCTGCTTGCCACCTGCTCGCTCGCCGCTTCGGCGATCGCCATTGCCGCGCCGCACGCGCCGGTGGTCAGCCAGGTTTCGACCATCGCCCTCTATGGCGACGCGCCGTACGGCACGAGCCCGACGGACAACGCAGAGCTTCTGGCGACGCCGGCCTTCATTGCCTCGATCAACGCCGATCCGGATGTGTCGCTGGTCATGCATGCTGGCGATATTCATTCGGGCAAGCAATACTGCACGGCCAAATACGATCACACGATCCGCAAATTGTGGAACACGTATGCCGATCCGATGATCTACACGCCGGGCGACAATGAATGGACCGACTGCCACAAGGTGAGCGAGGGCGGCGGCGCCTACAACGTCCAAACCGGTCAGATCGATTACCAGCGGGACGCCAAGGGCAGGCTGATCGATTATGCGGGCGGCGATCCCGTCGCAAATCTTACGCTCATTCGCTCCATTTTCTTCAATCAACCCGGCCGCACGATCGGCGGCAAGGGCAGGGTGACGACGCAGGCGCAGGCGTTCAATCCGCAATATCCGTCCGACGCGGAGTATGTGGAGAACGTGACGTTCCAGCAGTCCAAAACGCGTTTCGTGACAATCAATCTGCCGGGCGGCTCCAACAACGACAACGACATCTGGTACGGCGCTCCCACCATGAGCCAGGAGCAGAGCAACGAAATCGCGACGCGCACCGCGGCAGGCATTCACTGGCTCGATGCCGCGTTTGACACGGCGACGGCGGAGAACGCAAAGGCCGTGGTCATCATGCTGCAAGCTGATATGTGGGACACAACCGATAACCCCGCGCATCAGTCGCAGTTTGAACCGATAATCGCAGAGATGGCAGCGCGCGCGGCCGCATTCGGCAAGCCGGTTCTGCTGGTTAACGGCGATTCGCATATCTATCGTTCCGACAACCCGCTACAGCACGGCCAACCGTGTTTTGTCGAACCGGCTTCGGGCCAGCCGGCCGTTCCGTGTTCCAACGACGCATGGAACCAGCATCCCAACTACGATGTGCCCAACTTTCATCGCATCGTCGTTCATGGCAGCACGTTCCCGCTGGAATGGCTGAAAACGACGATCAATCCCAAGAAGAATGTCGGCTGGACCGCCGATGGCGCCTTTGGCCCGTTTGCCTGGGCTCGCCAGATCCAGAACTGATTCTGGCGCAGACAAACCCATGGCCGGGAAAACCCCGGCCATGGGCGCGCGCCGCCATCCCGAGGCTGCGCTGACTGATTTTTCTGCCGTCGTGAACTGTTGCCTGAGTTCGGCAAGCGTTACGCTACAGTCGTATCATGACGTACGCCCTTACGCCTGATCTCGCTTCGCATTTCGCGCGCACTGCGCTCTCGCATGTCACGCGCGAGTATCCCAACAAACTCGATCACGTGCTGACAGGGCCGGAGGATGTGCAAAGTCCGCGCGAATTGCATCCCATCTTCTACGGCAGCTTTGACTGGCATTCCTGCGTGCACGGCTACTGGACCTTGGCGCGTTGCCTGCGCCGGTTTCCAAATCTATCTGAAGCGGCCGACATTCGCGCGTTATTCGATGCGCAGTTCACGCCGGAGAAAGTGGCAGGCGAAGTCGCCTACCTCGCGCGGACGTCGGCGCGCGGCTTTGAGCGGCCCTACGGCTGGGCCTGGGCGCTAAAACTGCAATCCGAATTGCTGCTGCAGCCAAATGCCAATGGCGAGCGGTGGTCGCAGACAATGCAGCCGTTGGCAGATGCGTTTGTGCGGCGGTTCCAGCAATTCCTGCCGCTCGCCACCTATCCCATTCGCACAGGTCTGCACCAAAACACCGCCTTCGCGCTGCTGCTGGCATTGGACTACGCGCAAGACGCGAATAACGCGCCTTTCGCTGCCACCTGTAAACGGAAGGCTCAAGAGTGGTATGGCGCGGATGCAAACGCCGGTTTCGGTGAGCCGTCGCAATCGGATTTCCTTTCGCCCTCGCTAATCGAGGCGGCGCTCATGACGCGCGTTCTGTCGAAAGGCGAATTCGCGGATTGGTTTGCACGGTTCCTTCCACAAGCGACAGAAGGCGAACCGCGGATACTTTTCGAGCCGGCAACGGTTACGGACCGAAGCGACGGGCACATTGCGCATCTTGATGGACTCAGTCTGTCCAAGGCTTGGTGCTGGCGGTTGATTGCGGGGACCCTTCCCGAGAATCAGCAGCTGGATGCGCGGGCGAATGCCGCTGTGGTTGCATTGGTCGAAAGCGCGCTGCCGCACGTCACCGGCGACTATATGGGCGAGCACTGGCTTGCCAGTTTCGCGCTGCTGGCGCTCGATCCCTATCCGGACTAGACACGCGGGCACATTGGTCAAGCCGGAATCCATCCTCTGTCCGTCACCGCAGGGACTCAGTCCGCCAAAACGTATTCGTCTGCACAGTGATATGAGGGTAGTCGACGACCTATTCCAATTCGAATACTGTACCGGCGTCTGTGGTTCCGCCCTCGGAAGTCGTCCCCAGCAAGGCTTTACCTGGACCCTGAATGACACCCCAGCCGGGGTCCCGGCCATCAAGACAATCTTGCTGCGAACAAAAATCATAAACTTTTTGATACTTGTCCTTCCAACGAAAAGCGACGCCCTCGCGACTTGTGCCGCCATCGCCGGTTGTGCCAACCACAGCACCCTCATGGTCCAATGATAGTGCTCCGGTAGGTATGTTGCCGTCAGCACAATCATCCACAACACAGAAATCATGAAGAACGTAAAAAGCGGAGTTGATGCCGCTTGGAACAATTTTGAACAACACACCTTGGCCCGTGCTGCTGGTGCCCCCTAAAGAGGCGCCGAACAGGTTTCCCTCCCGATCCAAAATCATATGAGTGAGGGGCTCTAAACCGTCTAGACAATCGTTGGGCGAACAGAAATTGTGCAGGACCGTCTCGGTCCAAACCCCGTTGACCTTTGCAAGTTGGAACGCCGCCCCATTGGAGTAAGCGCCTCCTTCTGCCGTGGTGCCGAAGAGGTTGCCGTTTTTGTCTATCGCAAGAACTCCGTAAGGGGCGGGGGTCTCGCCGGCATTGAACCCAAAATTGAATATCACGTCTTCCTTCCAACGTTGTTTTCGCTGATCAAAAACAAGCTCGAAGGCAGTGCCAGAACCGTTTAATCCGCCACCCGGGGTCGTACCAAAGAGCGGAGATTGGCCGTCGTAGGGCAAACCTTCGGATTGTCCGTGATAGGCCAACCCGGTTGGCATGTCGCCGTCAGCGCAACCTGGCTTCTTGCTGCAAAACCTGTAGAGCACAGTCGGGATCCATGGCATTCCCTCTGGACCCGGCGTCAGTTTGTACACGACCGCCTTATGTTTGGCGTCTGAGCTGACGCCATACAAATTTCCCGCGGTATCGATGATTAGGCCACCCCAGGGTATGCTGAATTTTTGTCCTTTGAAATTGAATAACTCTGAGTAACGCCAGCCGTTTCCATCGTTAGTCAGCCGAAATACAGCGCCGCCAACACCCTGGTATGGCCCGTTGGTCGCCCCGTAGATTGCGCCATCACGGCCCACAGCGAGGGCGTTCGGATGGGAACCATCCTCGCAGTGCCGCTGGTCACAAAAAGAATGGAGCGTGATTTCGGAAACGTGGCGTGCCGCCGCCGGACTTGCCAGCGATTGCAACAGATAGAGTATTGATAAATAAGGACAGAGTGAGCGAAAACGCTTATAAGTTCCCATTGCACGGCGATCCTCAAACGCGTGGACATTCCCTTCTATCGTGCTTAGCAAAAAATTTGACCGATAGAACCGGCATCGTTGCCGATTGGCAGGATTGCTAACGATCGTTACTAGGCAACCTCCCCTATGGTTGGCGACCCGGTTTCGCAAATTTCGCGCTGCTGGCGCTCGATCCGTATCCGGATTAGATACGCCGCACATTGATCAAGCCTGAGTCCATTCTGTGTCCGTCGCCTCAGGGCCTCTATTGCCCGGCTGGCGATTTTTACATCGACCCGGTGCGCCCTGTGGCGCGCGCGGTGATCACGCACGGTCACTCCGATCATGCGCGCGGCGGACATGGCGCAGTGCTGGCTACGGCAGAGACCCTTGCCATCATGAGCGCGCGGTATGGCGATGCGTTCGCGGGCAGTGCGGAAGCTGTGCGCTACGGACAAACTACAGATCGAGACGGCGTTGCAGTGACACTCGTGCCCGCGGGGCATGTGCTGGGCTCGGCGCAGGCTGTGATCCGCTGCAAAGGCCTCACCATTGTCGTCTCCGGCGACTACAAGCGCCGCCGCGATCCCACCTGTCCGCCTTTCGAGCCGGTGAATTGCGATGTGTTCGTGACTGAAGCCACCTTCGGCCTGCCGGTGTTCTGTTTTCCCGACGCCAGCCACGAAATCGAAAAGCTGCTGAAATCGGTTGCGCAGTTTCCCGAGCGCACACATCTGGTCGGGGCCTATGCGCTGGGAAAAACGCAGCGCGTGATCCGCCTGATCCGCGAAGCCGGATACGACAAGCCACTCTACATCCACGGTGCGCTCGCCAGCATGAACACGCTGTACCAGCGTTTGGGGATCGACCTCGGTCCGCTCGAACCTGCAACTATTGAGAACACGAAGAAGACAGATTTCGCCGGCGCCATTGTGATCGCCCCGCCATCCGCGCTTGAGGACCGCTGGACGCGGCGCTTCGCCGATCCGCTGCCGGCGTTCGCCTCGGGATGGATGCGCGTGCGGGCCCGCGCGCGGCAACGCCACGTCGAGCTGCCGCTCGTTATTTCCGACCACGCCGACTGGCAGGAGCTGACCGATACCATTCAGGAACTCGCGCCCGGCGAAGTGTGGATCACGCACGGCAATGAAGACGCGCTGCTGCGCTGGTGCACGCTCAACAACCAACCCGCCCGCGCGCTCCGCCTCGTCGGCTACGACGAAGACGAAGGCGAGGATTGATCCGCCTAAACCGTCATGGCCGCCCTTGTGGCGGCCATCCATCCGGCGCGCGTCTGCGCGCCGGAGAGAGTCATCTGCGCTCGCGGACGCTCGCGCGATGGGTGGCCGGGTCAAGCCCGGCCATGACGGATGGGATTTTTCCAACAGACGAAACCACGCTTTAGATGCCGAGAAACATCATGTCGATGGCATCGACGATGTGTCGCCGATGATCCTCAAGGTTCGCGATCGGCGTCTGAAGGTACCTTGTCGGCAGGGTTACGATTTCCGTCGGCAGAAAATACAGCGGTTCATCGAGCACGATCACACGTGGGGTAAGGCGCGCGCCGGGCTTGATGATGCGCTCACGGACAAGGGGCGCGACGACGCGCGACCGGAGATCATCCAGGTGCGAATGCTGCAAGCTTACCACGTACGGGCGGTCTTCTCGCCCCGAACGAATCGGATTCCGGAAAACATCAAACTGGCGAATCATCGAGGTCCAACAGATCTTCTCCGAACACGCCGTTGCGTTCGATGTATGCATTGTAGGAGTCGATGAACTCTTTATTCTCCTCAGTCCAACGCCGTCCGCGCTGAGCCTTCACACGCTTGCTGAGTTCTTCCTCCAGGACGTGCGACAGGCTTATGTCCATTGCTTTTGACTCCATCAGCAGGCCTTCATCGATGTCCACGGGAGTTGAAACCTTTCGGCTCGGGCGGACGCGTTCGTCGCGAAAACTACGCGTCTCCTCAGCGAACCCTTCGGAGACCTTGTTCGCAGCGGTCGCACCAACAGGGTCTTGATCCCGGCTATCACGCGCCGCGCGATAGTGGGCGCCTGAACGGAATCCAGGGTGGTTTTTCCAGAAGCTCACCCAAGATCGGATCGTGCTCTCCTTTGGTGTTTCGCCTCCGGTTTGGCGTCGGATTTTCTCACCCAGAGCTAGCGCGCCCGCGAGCCCGTTCTCGTCGAACTCCTTATGGATTCGCCCCTTGATTGAACCGGCACGATGCCACAGGTAGCCCATGTCGTTGACCTTTGTCATTTCATAAACCCTTGTTCAAGTGTCTTTAGCATATACAATTCCATTTGTGTGTCAACGACAGAGTCGTTGACTCTTTGGCCTCGCAGTCATGTGCTGACCACGTTGCGGGATATGGAGCGAAAGGCGCAGAAGAAGCCGCATCTCGCTTCCAGTCACATCCGCAGGTTCGGTGTTGGGCAGTGGAAGCAGAGGAGAAGGGCCGCCCGGATCGAATGCGAGCGTTCGCCAATCTGCTGGATCGACTGGCGTTCACGCCGGCCCGCAACGGAAAGCTCACGCTGCTTCGCGATTACTTCCGCGAAGCGCCCGATCCGGAACGCGGCTGGGCCCTTGCCGCACTGACCGGAGCGCTGGGATTCGAAGCGGCCAAGCCGTCCTTCATTCGCAAAGCCGTTGAAGCGCGCATGGACCCGGAGCTGTTCTGGTATGCCCATGACTACGTGGGCGATCTGGCTGAAACCGTGGCGCTGGTCTGGCCCGCGAAACACGGCGCCAACCGCGAACCGGAGCTGTCCGAGGTCGTCGATACGCTGACCCATGCCAGCCGCGCGGAAGTTCAGCGCCTGCTCGAAGGCTGGCTCGATGCGCTCGATCCGGATGGCCGCTGGGCCTTGCTGAAGCTGCTGACCGGCGGCTTGCGCGTCGGTGTGTCCGCGCGGCTTGCCAAGCATGCGCTCGCCGACATGGGTGGCGTGGATGTCGGCGAGATCGAGGAAGTCTGGCACAGTCAGCATCCGCCGTACGAAGATCTGTTTGCCTGGCTGGAGAAGCGCTCGGATAAACCGTCTACGGAAAATCCCGGCCGCTTTCGTCCGGTGATGCTGGCGCATGCCATCGAGGATTCCGATTTCGCCAAATACGACGCCAAGGATTACGCAGCCGAATGGAAGTGGGACGGCATTCGCGTGCAGGCCGTGAGCGAGCGCGGACAGCGCCGGCTCTACAGCCGAACCTCCGACGATATTTCCGGCAGCTTTCCCGATGTAATTGAAGCCCTGAATTTCGAAGGCGTGATCGACGGCGAGTTGCTGGTGATGCGCGAAGGCCGGGTGTGCTCCTTCAACGAACTGCAGCAGCGGCTGAACCGCAAGAGCATCGATCTCGCGCTGCTCGCCAAATTCCCCATCGGCATTCGCGCCTATGACATCCTGCTCGATGGCGAAAACGATGTGCGCACGCTCTCCTTTGCCGACCGACGCAAACGGCTGGAAGCGTTCATTGCGCGGGCAAATTCGCCACGCATCGATCTCTCGCCGCTGCAGCCCTTCTCAAGCTGGGCAGAACTGGCGGAATTGCGCGCCCATCCGCCGCAAGGCGATCCGCAGATTGCCGAAGGCCTGATGCTGAAGCGCTGGGATTCAACTTACGAAGCGGGCCGCCCCAAAGGACCATGGTTCAAATGGAAGCGCGATCCGCATCTTGTGGACGCCGTGCTGCTGTACGCCCAACGCGGCCACGGTAAGCGTTCCGGCTACTACTCGGATTACACCTTCGGTGTTTGGAAGGAGGATGCGAACGGTGATCGCGTACTAACCCCCGTCGGCAAGGCTTATTTCGGCTTCACCGATGAAGAGCTGAAGCAGCTCGACAAATTCGTGCGCGATCACACGGTGGATCGCTTCGGGCCCGTGCGAGCCGTGAAGGCGGACAAGGATTTCGGCCTGGTCCTCGAAGTCGCGTTTGAAGGGCTGGCGCGCTCGACGCGTCACAAATCCGGTGTGGCGATGCGCTTTCCGCGCATCAATCGCATCCGCTGGGACAAACCGGCCCGCGAAGCCGATGAACTTTCGACCTTGGAGCGTTTACTGGAAAAGGAAGTTTAG
>DATAVW010000010.1:0-5520 GCA_036267515.1 Rhizomicrobium sp. | reverse complement strand
AGGGACCCACCCGTTCCCATCCCGAACACGGCAGTTAAGCCTCTCAGCCCCGATGGTACTGCATAGGCAACTATGTGGGAGAGTAGGAAGTTGCCCGGTTTAAATCTAAAGCCTCCGATTCGTCGGAGGCTTTTTTCATTTATGCCCCTTTCGTCCGAAGCCGTGTTTGACTGCGTTCAAAAAGCCCAGTTCGTTTTTTCGATTCGTAGCTCGTCCCCAGCCGTCGATTGCGGCCCCGAACGCCCCAACACATAACGCCCCAACTCTCTGGAGCTCAACGCACCTTTCCCAATCCGCCGGTTCGCTTCCACACACCGCGCCCGATCCCCAACCTTTATGGTGGAGTTGGACGGCGGAGCCGATAAACTTTGCCTCGACCGCCACTTCGCCGCAGGCTCCGTCCCACGAGTTCGTTTTTTCGGAAAGGATTCTCTTTATGAAAAGAACAGCGCTGATAGCGGCATTTGCCGTGGCAGGCTCCATGTCCATGTGGGGACAGGCCGGAGGAGCAGGCGGAGCCGGAGGAGCAGGAGGTGCGGCAGGCGCAGGAGGAGCCGCCGGGAAGGGGAGTTCGGGCCAGGCAGGTAAATCGGGCGTCGCAGGGCAGGGCACTCGCGGAACCGCTGGACAGACGGGCACAACCGGAATGACCGGCACGTCAGGCGTAACCGGTATGACCGGCTCCTCGGGAGCATCCGGCGCCACTGGCCTCTCCGGCAGCACCGGAATGACCGGCGCATCCGGTAGCCGGAGCAACAGAAACAAGAAGAACAACGGAACCGGCCGGAACGGCAGCACGAAGTCTGGCCGCTCCGACGATACCAAGCGCTAGTAACAAACAGGCGCGGTCCCGCTCGCAACAAGCGAGGCCGCGCCCCTCGATCTCCTTCGAATTCGCGCTCAGCCGCTTTTTTTCCGCGCTCGTTCC
The DNA here is from genome assembly GCA_036267515.1 of Rhizomicrobium sp. Classification (GTDB taxonomy): domain Bacteria; phylum Pseudomonadota; class Alphaproteobacteria; order Micropepsales; family Micropepsaceae; genus Rhizomicrobium. The sequence goes on along the minus strand of DATAVW010000010.1, from coordinate 4,592 downwards.
GACCACCTGGACGCGCGCTCCCTCCGCCGATATCCTGGTTACGGCTTGCACCCTCATCTGATGCCGGAGTATATTCCGGCCGGCGACCTGATTGCGTTCACCTCGGCAGTCGTTCTCACCATCCTTTTGCTGGTGTTGACGCTGCGCGCCGCCAAACTACCCGGCGCTCCCAAAGCCAATGTCGTATTCGCCGCCTGCGCGCTGGCCTGGAGCCTCGGCGGCCTTCTGCGAACCATCTTTCAAGCTGTCGGCCTTCCGAACACCGCTACGCTTTCCACATCCGCTAAGGCGCTGCAACTCACAGGCGCCGCAGGCTTTCCTTTGGCCGTGCTGCTCGTCTGGCGCCAGTTCGCCGCCGAGCCTCGGCAGCAACGCTCCGTGCGCGTCGTGATCTGGTGCGCCCTAATCTCATTCGTCGGCGTCTCCGCGATGCTTTGGCGCGCTGCCCTGCATTCCCCTCGCGAAGCCACGGTCGTGCATGCGGCCGTGATTCTCCTCGCCGGCGCTGCCGTATCTCTCCGGCGCGCAACCATGCCGCGGGTTGTCTACCTGACCTCTCTCGTGATCGTCATTTGCATCGCCGGCGCTGCCATCTCGATCCCCGTGTCCAACCGCATCGCCTCCAATTTCGTGCTCGAGTTCGCGGGTGCGCACCTCATCCTCGTCGTCATCCTCTGTTCGTTCTTCCTTTTCGCCCGCTTTCGGTACGCCGACGTGTTCGTTCACTACGGAATGCGCATCGTCCTCGCTGGAGTGTGGGCCACTCTGCTCACGTTCTTCATGCAATCCAGCCTTCCGCTTCTTTTCGCCACCCACCTCCACTCGCCCGGAGCCGCGCACATCTTCCTGGTCGTCCTCACTGCCATCGGCCTGCTGCTCTCCTTCACTTTTGTCGATGAACGCCTCAGCGCCGCCCTCAATCGTCGCCTCTTTCACGCCCCGAACTATCGCGTCGCCGCTCACGCCGTCGCCGAGTCCCTGCGCGCCGCGCCAACCGAAGCCGAAGTTCTCGCCGCGCTGGAACGGGGCGCTCGCGATTCGCTGGAATTGAGCAACGCGCAAGTCTTCGCTGTCGACACGATCGAGCCAGGCATCCTTCCCGCGGCAACTCTCGATGGGCAAACTGCCGAACTCGATCCCACCGCTCGCTGGCAGCCAATGAGTGGCGCCGAAGCTTTGATCCCCATCACGTCTAATGCGCGCGTGTCGCACATTTTCGCCGTGGCGCCCGGCGCGGGCCGGCCTGGCCTCGTCAGCGCTGCGCTCGACTACCTGCGCGGCATCGCGGCGCAGTGCGGACACCGGCTCGACGCCATCCAGCGGGAGCGTGACGCCGTCGAACGCGAAAGCCGCGAGGCTCTGCTGCTCCAACACGTTGCCGAAGCCGAGCTCAGCGCCTTGCGCGCGCAGATCCACCCGCATTTTCTGTTCAACTCGCTCAATACCATCGCCGATCTCATCGTTCGCGATCCCACCCGCGCCGAAGAGATGACGCTGCGCCTGGCGCGCGTCTTCCGCCACGTACTCGCGCAACTTCGTCAGCCTCTCATCACCGTTCGCGAGGAGATCGCCTTCCTCGAAACCTATCTGCACATTGAAGAGGCGCGTTTCGGCGATCGTCTCCGCGTCCATATCGATCTCGACCCGGAGGTCGCCGCTTCCGACATTCCATCGCTGATCCTTCAGCCGCTCGTCGAAAACGCTCTCAAGCATGGCATTGGTCCGAAGCCCGGCTCCGTGCAACTCTGGATCTCCGCGCGCGCTCACGGACCGTTCATCCTCCTGACGGTGGAGGATGATGGAATGGGCCTCGAAGCGCGTCCGCAGGCATTGCCGGAGCAGCCTCACGGCGTAGGCTTAATTAACGTGGCCGAACGCTTGAAAACTCTCTACCACGACCGTGCCTCCGTGCGGCTCGAGCCGCGTGAAGGCGGCGGCGCGCGCGCCATTGTCACGCTGCCGCGCGCAGGAAGTGACCAGTCCTAGATGCGAGCCATCATCGCTGACGACGAAGAACCAGCGCGCTCCCGCTTAAGCCGCCTGCTCGCCGCGCATTCTGAAATTGAAATTGCCGGCGAAGCGCGAGACGGCCTCGAAGCCCTCGAAGCTATCGAAAAGCTGCGCCCCGACTTGGTGTTTCTCGACATCGCCATGCCCGGTCTCACCGGTTTTGAAATCCTGCAGTCCCTATCGCCCGAGACGCCCGCGCCCCTTGTGATCTTCGTCACCGGCTTCGACCAGCATGCGCTGGCGGCCTTCGAAGCCAATGCGCTCGCCTATCTGCTCAAACCAATCGAGCCCGACCGGCTCGCACAAGCTGTCGATCGCGCGCTCCGGCTCAGCGCCGCCTCCGGTGAAGTTCATCGCGAGACCGAGCGGGTCTCCCGCGTCGCGCGCGAGGCTCCCAAAACGTTGCGCCAAATCGTGTGCCGCAGCCAGGGCCGCCTCGTGCTGACGCCGCCGGAGCAGATATTATGGTTCGAAGTGGAAAGCGGCATCGTCCGGGCACGCACCGAAAACGGCTCCTATTGGGTGAACTATCAGCTCTCTGAACTGGAGGCCAGCCTTCCGTCCGACCTGTTCTTCCGCGCGCGCCGCGAGGCGCTGGTCAACGTGCAGCGCATCAAAGAGATTCGTCCCTATTTCAAAAGCGGCTTCCTGCTCATCATGTCGGATGCTGCCGCTACCGAAATCGTCGTCAGCGAACGCCAGGCGCGCCTGTTCCGCCAGCGCATTCCAGGCCTATGAAGCGTTTCGTCTGCGTGCTCCTTTTGCTCGCGCCGCCGCTTGCCGCAGCCGACCCGACGCGCCTCTCCATAGACTTTCTCACCCGCGAAGTCCCGCGCTGGCAGCCCGAAAACCACTGCTTTTCCTGCCACAATAACGGCGACGCTGCTCGCGCGCTTCTGCTCGCACGGTCTCGGGGTTTCACCATCCCCAGCGAGGCTCTTGCGGACACGCTCGACTGGCTGCGCAGACCTGAATTGTGGGACGAAACCCGCGGAAACCCAGCCTTCAGCGACAAAAAGCTCGCACGCATCCAGTTCACGGCCGCGTTGGCCGAGGCCGTTCGCGACGGAGTGCCCGCGCGTGCCGAGCTGCTACGCGCCGCCCAATCGCTCGCGAGCTTGCAAGATGCGGATGGCGCCTGGAACGTTGACACCGGCGGCATGGTTGGCGCGCCTGCGACGTATGGCAAGACGCTCGCCACTTCCATCTCCACTCGCGCGCTTGCAACCGCCGCTGCTTCTCTCTACGCAGATCGCATCGCGAAAGCCAACCGCTGGATGTCCGATGCCGCGCCTGCGAATGTCCTCGATCGTGCAGCCATCCTCTGGGCGCTTCCGGACTCTGCCGCTAAACACGTCGCGCCGCTACTGGCCGCGCAAAACAGCGACGGCGGCTGGGGACCGCAGCCTCACGCGCCTTCTGAGCCCTTCGACACCGCAGTCGTCCTGCTGGCGCTCGCCTCCGCGCAAGGTCCCGCGCACAACGATGCCATCGCGCGCGGCCGCTCCTTTGTAACCAAGTTTCAACTCAACGATGGTTCCTGGCCGGAAACTACGCGCCCCGCCGGTTTCACCAGTTATGCCGAGCGCATCTCCACTGCCGGTTGGGCCGCTTACGCGCTACTGCGCACCGATCCGGAACGGCACTGACACCACTGGCGTGTCCAATTGAATGCTCACCTGCCGGAAGGTGTCGACGTCGAAGAGCCGACCTACGCGATTGCCCGCGACATCCTCCAGAGTACTGGTTACCTGCAACTGATATTCGCCCTCGCGCCATGGCGAGTCCGGAGTGAAACTCCACTCTGTTTCCTCGCCCGCCACCGCAATTTTTCCGGCAACGCCCGCGATGCGGATTGTGTGCTGCAGCAGCGCGTAGTCGAGGGGGCGCGGAAACGCGATTTTCAATGGTTCACGCGTGCCGGGCTTCGGCGCGTCGATTTTCCATCGCGTGAGATCCACCGGCTCGCGCTGATCCGGCGTGACATGAAACTTCTTGACGTAATCTTGCGTCAGCGGGGCGCCTTCCGCATCTAACCAATCACGCCCGATCACCAGAGTGTAACTCCGGCCTTCCGTGAGATTCGGACCCGCTTCGTTGAGCGACGCCAATCCGCGTTTGATGCGCCCGGGATCGAACAACACGGTGAGCCGGGTATTAGTCGCGTCCCAGAGTTCCTGGTCGAGTTCGAGGAACGGCAACTCCACCACCGCGCCTTTTTCGTCCAATAGTTTGAGGTGCTGCCACGCTTCGCCGCGGCGCATCGGCATGGAAAAATAGATGTACAACTTGAGTGTGTTCGCCGGCAGCGCGTCTGTGGAAGGATAAATGTGCTCGATGCGCGCCTCTGCGGTGGGCGCCGCTTTCGGGATATCGAATGCCGTCTCGATTGGCGCAGAGCCTGCTGGATGAAACACCGCTCGCACATGCAGACCTGGCGCGAGCGGCCACTTCGGTCGAAATACCAGTGCGCTTCCATCCCACGTGTACGCGCCAATCACCGCGGGCGCGTCTGCCCCACCCGAGTAAATGGAAAATACCGAAGCCCACCCACCGGCGGGTTCAGCGGCGGCGCTCCAGCC
>DATAVW010000009.1:0-44917 GCA_036267515.1 Rhizomicrobium sp. | reverse complement strand
TCGACGACGTTGCGATCGCCGCCCGGCAGATCGATGCGGTATACGCGGCCCGGTACCATACGGGACAATCCGCTGGTGTCGAGATCACGTGTGCGGCCGTTGCCGAACGTCGCCTGTATCCGTGCGCAGCGGGCAAAACCGTTGGTGGATTTCAAACCAATGCGATCCACGCTGCGTCCGGCCCAACCGGCGAAGCGGGTTTCGCGATCCATGCCGCCCTGGAAATGCTCGGCGCCCAGCCGCACCCAATAATTGGGATCGTTGCCGCCGCCATCGCCCGGCCCAGCGGATACATGCATCGAAAAGCCGGCGACGAGCGCTGCGGCCGCCGCAAATATCTGGAGTGCTCTTTTCATTGTTGCTCCTTATTGAGTTGGCCGCCGCCCGATCCGCAATGTCCCCTCCCCATCATGAACGGTCAATGAACTTCCCGTTATACCTACGGTATCGGGTTCCCTACAAAGCGGTTGTGCCAGCCCATTACTTTGGGCTTGGTGGCAGGAACCAAAGTTCCGTTAGCGCCATTTGTTATACATACGATGACTGCAATCGGAAGAACATGGATCGTCGTGCTCGACGATTCAGGCGCCAGATTCTTGCGCCGCGAACCGTCGGGCAAATGGACACAACCGGTAGCGGAGATTGCCTCTGCAGCAGCGGACGCCTTCACCCCCGAAATTCGGCGCGCCGCCCGCGGCCAGTTTATTCAGCGGGTGATGACGGTAGTCGATAGCGCGTGCGATCACAGCGAATGTGACCGTATCGTGACCGTCGGGCCAGAGCGCCTGCTGAGCAGCTTCCGCCACGCCGCCACCGACCGGGTGCGCGTGCGGCTCTGGCGGGAACGCGCCGGTGACGTGTCCATCCTGACGGATAAGGAAATCGTCACATCCGTGGAGCAATATTTTCGCAACAGCGCCGGCTAGCCCGCATAGCCGAAGGTCTCGAAATCCTTGGCGTAGATCTGTTGGGCCAGCGCCTTCAGTTCCGGCGTGAAGTAGCGGTCCACCATTTCGTCCGAGCTTTGCTCGTGGCGATGGCGTGAGAGAACAGCGTCCGCATTCGTGTCGGGATAAAGCTCTGTCACCAGTTGCGGCAGCCGCGCGGGCAATTGCTCATAAGGGATAATTTCGTCGTAGCGGATTATGTCGAGGAACACGTTGTAGTACTGGATGCGCCAATGGGAGTTCATCAACTGCTGCGGCTGCCTTCCGACAGCGGCTATGAATTCCGCAAAGCCGATGCTCTTGTTCTGCGGCAACCCCAGTTCGCGCATCTTGCGACGATAGCCGGCGCCCTTCGGTTCCCGTTCAAACTTGTCGCGATAGCAGGATATCAGGCGTGTGTACGGGTGGCGTACCACGCAAAATTTGCGGATCGAGCGACCCGCAAGCAGCGCAGGGAAACGGGAAACATCGCTGGGCTGCAACAGCGGTCCCGTCCACCGCTTGAACGGCTTGTAGTGCGGCGGCAGGCGCCCGTCGCATTCCAGAGACTGGAACGTGGCGCGTAAGGTGGAATTCGCCACCTTTTCATTGGAGGCGAAGAGATAGCGGTGCCCGAGCGAGATGAACACGGCATCGTTGAAACGCGCGCGCAAGATAGGTGTGGCGCCATACTGGTTCGGCAGCATCACGAATTGCGCGCGCTTCAGATAGCGGCCGAGATTGTCGATGTTCTGCACCAGAGAGAAATACGTCATCAAGGATCTGTGAGACGCAACGCTATTTCTTCTCCAGCTCGCATTCGATCATCAGCGTAACGTCGTCGCTGACAAGGCCCGACCACATCGTGTGCGTCAGCCCAAAATCGGAGCGCCTGATGGTGCCGGTAGCGTCGAAGCCGATGCGATAGGGTTGCAGCGGCATGGGCGAATTGCGGCCACCATTGAATGTCACGTTCAGGGTGACGGGTTTCGTCACACCGGCGATGGTGAGATTGCCCGTCACGGTTCCCGTGTTCGCGCCCGTCTTCACGCTTTGCGTCGCCACAAACGTGGCGGTGGTGAATCTGTCGGCATGGAAAAAGGAAGATGCCAGTTCCTTGTCGAGCGCATCCACATGCGTGCGCAGGCTGGTCATGTCGATCTGCGCACTCAAGCTGCTCTTTTCAGGCGCAGCCGGATCGAAGCTGAGGCTGCCGGTGACGTGCTCAAACCGGCCAAAGAAGGTGCTGAGCCCCATATGCTTGATGCCGAAGATGATCTGGGTGTGTCTCGGGTCGATGGTGTAGGTGGCCGCGGGAACGTTCAGCGATGTTTGCGCCGCCGCCGGAGCAGCAGCGGCCATCGGCAAAGCACCACCAAGTATCATGCAGACCGCCAGTATTCCGAGAAGTACGTGCCTGCGTCCTGTCATCGTGACCTTCCTTGGTGGCGTGGACGGCATGTTGCTGCCAGCCAGCCGGCTTCGCAAGTGTCACTGACGAGTGGTTACAAGAATTGCTCAAATTGAAGGCATCGGCCTTAGCCGCCTCTTAAGCACATTCAGGCAAGGTGCGAGCCGGGTCTGGGGAATTCAATCATGCGGCGTTCGCTTTTTGGAATTTGCCTTGGTGTACTGAGCCTGTTGCTGGCGCCGCGAGCTGTTGCAGCCGAAAAGCACGCAGCTCCCGCAAAGCCGACGGCGGCGACGCCCGCGATGTGGACGGTTCATGGACCGAAAGGCACCGTGTACATGCTGGGCTCCATCCATGCCCTGCCGAAAAACATACATTGGCAAACCCCGCAATTGATGGCGCGCCTGAGCGAAGCGGACACCTTCGTGTTTGAAGTGCCGATGGACAGCGCCTCGCGCGAGCACGCGGCCACCTATTTTCGCGAGAACGCGCTTATGCCGTACGGCATGTCGCTGCCCTCGATGTTCGATTCCGAAATGCGCTCGGACTTTCGCGACGTGGTGATGCTGACGCACGCCGACCCGACCTTCATCGTTTACATGCGGCCGTGGCTGGCGGCCATGGTGCTGGAGGGCGCGGCGAGCGGTACCGCGGGCCTTTATCCATCTGAAGGCGTAGACAACAAAGTCTATACGCTGGCGAAGGAGCGCGGCGTCATGCAATTCCGCGCGCTGGAGCGCGACACGGATCAGTTCAAATTGTTCATCAAGGACGGGCACGTGCAGGATGAGGTCTGGGACTTGCGCATCACCTTCAAGGATATCCTGACGCATCACGGAAAGGACGATCAGGCGCTGCTGCCGGCATGGATGAAAGGCGACACCAAAAAGCTTGCCAGCCTGCTGCCGGAGAACAAGGGCACGTCCGCCACCTTCCGCAAAGCGTGGCTCGACGATCGCAATCGGAAATGGGTGCCGCAGATCGAGGCGATGCTGAACGAGCCGCACACATTCTTCATTACGGTGGGCGCGGCGCATCTGGTGGGTAAGGGCGGCGTGCCGAACCTGCTGCGCAACGCCGGCTATCGCGTTGACGGGCCGAATTCCTGACGGAGAAGTGCGAACGGAACCCGCGCTCGGTGCTCGGGTGGTCATCTCGGCGTCGCGCGCGAAGGCTTGGTGATATCAACTCGAGTTAGTCCGGTGTGGAAGTTCCACATCATCGCCGGAACCGTCCATCCGTTGCCAGTGAAATAGTCCTGCTCATATCGCCAGTGCATTGCCAGTTCGGCGCCCGACCGTTTTTTCCAGGACAGGCGATAATAGACACATCGCTTCCACGACGGTGTTCTGGTCATGAAGTCGATTTCAAATGGCGTAGGCCAGCCGAGAAGGCTATGACTCGTCGTCAAGACCACTTTGTCGCCATGCTCCGGGATGAAGTCGATATCGGGACGGCCCGAAGCATCGACGGGATTGGTTCGCGGGCCCAGAGTGAATGACCGTCCGTTGCTGGCCAGCACAACCAGGCCGGATGCATTGCTGCGCAGCTCAAAATCGAAACGCTGATTGTCCGTCGATCCGAAGGTAAGTGAGAATTCAGCCGCTCTAAAACCTCCTCCGTCATAGGCGAACTCACCGACGGGCGGAGTTGCCATGCCGACAGCGAAGACTCGATCGGCCAGCATCGTCAACGAGCTGCCCGCAGATAGCCAGAGGGCGCCTAGGGCGACAGCGACGATCAAAGCGATGATAAGGCTGGGCCGCATCGCGCGATCCCGACAATCAGAGAACTGCTGCAAGGAAGGCATGCGGCATTCGCGTGTCCTCGCTCAATCGGGTAACGCGCGCGGATCGCCGGTCACACGCGAACCATGTTCCAGCCAACCGATGAGATTAGGCGATAATTCGCGCTGTACGCGGGCTTCGTAGAGCGCGGCATCATCGGCTGAGAGCACGCCCCGCCAGCGGCCGTTCGTTCCTGCGTGAAGAAATCGTTCAGCGCCTTGGTCCCACCCCTGCGCCGCGCGGGGCATCAGGGCGGCGCCATGCTCCCGCATGAAGTGGAAGGTCGCCGCATCAACCAGCGCCGGCCATTGTTCTTCCGGAACATGAATGTCGAGGAACTGCGCGATGCGCCGCATTTCTCCATTCAGATCGGCGAGCAGATCGTTGTAGTGCACCATCAGCAGATTCGGCCGTTCGCGCTCCGCCCAATAGCTTCGTTCGATTTCGAAATAACGCTGCGCCGGGAAATCGTTGGCAAGGCGTGCCTCCGGCCCATCGGTCATCCACACCTGAAAGAACTCGCGAATGGAGTCACCAGGCAGCGGCAGCGGCTTTCCAACCGTCTCGTCCGCCATGCCTGCTGCGCTCTGCAGGTCTACGCTGAGCTGCGAGTAATGCAGCGAGTGATTGTACCACGACATGAACGCGTCGCGTCCATCGCGCGCCACATGGATGTAGCGAACGCTGTCGTAAATCGGCACGGCATCGAATTCGAGATGCGTCTTCAGGAAGCGGCGGTGAGTCTGCGCCTCGATGCGCTCCGTCACCTCCTCGATGGGCCGCACGCGCATGTCGATCCACGGCGACTCATTCTGGATGTCGCGCGCCTCTGCGGTTTGGAAGATCAGCAGCGACACGATCTGCTGCATCCAGGTGGTGCCGCATTTGGGTGCGGTAGCGATGACGATGTCGCCTGGCCGCGGCTTGTAACAGGCCCAGCGACGGCTGTCCGTTGTCCAGCTCCGCCGCTCCTTCGTTGCCGCTCTCGCCAGCTGCATGGCTCCCCCAAAATCTGGGGGACTGTATGCCGGTTGGCTGGCGGGAGCGAGTATTCGATCAGCGCCAGCGGTCGCCGGGCGAGCGGACGTAGTGATCGAACACGTAGCGCCAGGGGATGACGATGGGGAAAATGACGCCCATGAGACATGCCTTCACGGTCTCAGCGGTATCGGCATCGAACGGCTGACCCGAACGCCAGATCGGCAACGCCACCGCAAGCAACCATACCGATTTCCACGTCATCTCGACGAGCAGCAGCGGCAGCATCTTCAGCGGATAGCGCACACCCAGCAGCGCCAGCGCCGTAATAGCGGCCAGCATGCAGTCGGCGACACCGTGCATCAGCTCCCATGGGCGGTGATGAAAAATCAGTGGCCAGATCTGCCCGCCCATCGCCACGGCGATCAGCAGATACACCGCCCGCAAGGCGTACAGGCGAAGCAGCGAGACCTGGCCGGCGGCCGCACGCTCCGCGCTCGGAGCGATCCTGTTGTATGTTGCGTCGGTCATTTTGTTCTCCATTCCCGTTGTTGTTCAGAACGTTATTCGACAGCTTTGAGGATCTTTTCGACGGCCGTCAGGCGCGCGGCGATTTGCGAGACGTCTGCCTGAATCGCAGAGAGCGAAGCCACGCTTTCGGATTGCGTTTGCGCGCAACGCTGGGCGAGGTCGCGATAGGCATCGTCGGCTTGCGCGCGCATGCGCGCCTGATAGGCCGACGACACGTACTTCATCGCAAAGATGATGAGCGGGGTGCCAAACAGGAACAGCATGCTCAGCACATAATAGAACGGAGACATTTCCGGGTTTCCTTTCATGGCTCGGATTTGGATGTGGATGGGGTGAGCGAGGCCGCTGCTTGCGCGATAGCCTGTGGGGTTAGTTCGACGGCGAAATCCGTCACCTCGAAAAAGTTGAGTGCCTTCCCGTCGGGCGAGAGCTCGTACTTGCTGTGCACCAGGCCGCCTTCCTCCAGCTTCTTGAGATGGAGATGCAGCAGCGGCCGGCTGATGCCGAGCTCGCGGGCCAGCTGGCTGACATACGTCCTGCCATTGGCGGAAAGCGTCGCCACGATTCGTAGCCGGTGCGGGTTGGCAAGCGCGGCAAGCATCGCAAGCAACTGGTCTCCGGTGGGCGGCAAACAACGATCTCCGTCACGTGTAAGAAATACATGACATATGATGGAATCTATTTCAAGGGGCGGGCGACAGAAAATTTCTCGTCTCTTCTTGACGCTGCCAAGGGGCAAAATTATATGTCCGGCTATCGGCTGGCACTCTGGAATACGGAGTGCTGCCACGGCTGGTGCCGGAAACGGGCTGGCCGTCCAAGCGCTTGTAAACACTACGATTTGAGGAGAATTCCCCTATGAAGTTTCGTCCGCTCGGCGACCGCGTGGTCGTCCGCCGCGTTAAGGAGGATCAGAAGACCCCCGGCGGCATCATCATTCCAGATACCGTCCAGGAGAAGCCGCAGGAAGGCGAGATTATCGCCGTTGGCCCCGGCGCCCTCGACGACAACGGCAAACGGGTTGTCCCCGAAGTGAAGGCTGGCGATTTCGTGCTGTTCGGCAAATGGTCCGGCACCGAAGTGAAGCTCGATGGCGAAGAGCTCCTGATCATGAAGGAGTCCGACATCATGGGCATCCTCGAGGGCCGTCCGTCCAAGCCGCTCAAGAAAGCCGCCTGAGCAACTCGCTAGTCGCGAACTGAAATCAGCAAACGAGTTTAGGAGACAGAACACATGGCAGCCAAAGATGTCCGCTTCGGTGCCGATGCCCGCGAGAAAATGCTCCGCGGCGTCGACATTCTTGCCGATGCGGTAAAAGTGACTCTCGGCCCAAAGGGCCGCAACGTCGTGCTCGAGAAGAGCTTCGGCGCCCCACGCTCCACCAAGGACGGCGTGACGGTGGCGAAGGAGATCGAGCTTTCGGACAAGTTCGAGAATATGGGCGCGCAGATGGTGCGCGAAGTCGCCAGCAAGACCAACGATGCGGCCGGCGACGGCACCACCACAGCGACCGTGCTTGCCCAGGCAATCGTTCGCGAAGGCCAGAAGGCCGTTGCGGCGGGCATGAACCCGATGGACCTGAAGCGCGGCATCGAGCGCGCAGTTGAGACGGTGGTTGCCGATCTCAAGAAGCGCTCCAAGAAGGTCAAGTCGAACGAAGAGATCGGCCAGGTCGGCACGATTTCCGCCAACGGCGACAAGACCGTTGGCAAGATGATCGCCGAAGCAATGGCAAAAGTCGGCAACGAAGGCGTGATCACGGTGGAAGAGGCCAAGAGCCTCGAGACCGAGCTCGAAGTCGTGGAAGGCATGCAGTTCGACCGCGGCTACATCTCGCCCTACTTCATCACCAATGCCGACAAGATGGTCGCGGAGCTCGAAGAGCCGCACATCCTGATCCACGAGAAGAAGCTGGGCTCGCTGCAGCCGATCCTGCCGATCCTGGAAGCGGTCGTGCAGTCGGGACGGCCGCTGCTCATCATCGCCGAAGAGGTCGAGGGTGAGGCGCTGGCAACACTCGTCGTCAACAAGCTGCGCGGCGGATTGAAGGTCGCGGCGGTGAAGGCACCGGGCTTCGGCGATCGCCGCAAGGCCATGCTGGAAGATATCGCCATCGTCACCGGCGGTCAGGTCATCAGCGAAGATCTCGGCATCAAGCTCGAGAACGTGAAGCTCAACATGCTTGGCACCGCCAAGAAGGTGCGCATCACGAAGGATGACACGACCATCATCGACGGCGCCGGCAAGAAGCCGGACATCCAGGCACGCGTCTCTCAGATCAAGCTGCAGGTCGAAGAGACAACGTCGGACTACGACAAGGAGAAGCTGCAGGAACGTCTCGCGAAGCTCGCGGGCGGCGTTGCGGTCATCCGCGTCGGCGGCGCCACGGAAGTGGAAGTGAAGGAGAAGAAGGATCGCGTCGATGACGCGCTCAATGCCACCAAGGCGGCGGTCGAGGAAGGTATCGTTCCCGGCGGCGGCACGGCGCTTCTCTATGCCACAAAGGCGCTTGCGGGCCTCAACGGCGACAATGACGACCAGACGCAGGGCATCGCGATTGTCCGCAAGGCGATCCAGGCCCCGGTGCGTCAGATCGTGGAGAACTCCGGAACGGAGTCCTCGATGATCGTCGGCAAGCTGCTGGAGCAGAAGTCGGCCAACTACGGCTGGGATGCGCAGAACGAGAAGTATGCGGACTTCATCGACTCCGGCATTGTCGATCCGACGAAGGTCGTGCGCATCGCGCTGCAGAACGCCTCTTCGGTTGCGGCGCTGCTGATCACCACCGAGGCGATGGTTGCCGATCGTCCGAAAAAGGAATCGGCCCCGATGCCTCACGGCGGCGGCATGGGCGACATGGACTTTTAATGTAATGGCCCGGCTTGACCGGGCCACCCATTCAGTACCTACGGAAAAGGGCCGGTGTTCGCACCGGCCCTTTTCTTTTTGCATGCGAGCCCCGCGCTTGAAGTCATAGCTCATCGCACCACGTCAGTGTGTCACATGGGAGGACTTTCGACATGCTCGCAAACCACAAGGCTGGCCTGGCGGCGCTTGCCGCCGCAATGGCGTTCGCGTCGGGCGTATCGGCGGCGCCCTTCGATGCGCACAGATGTTCCGCCATCCAGAATGTCGACCTTCCTTATGACGTCAGCATCGCCAGCGACCACATTGCCTTCAACGGCAGCGGTCGGCACATCGTGGTTGCGCCCGCTTACATGGAGGTGGATGGACATCGCTTTGCCGATGCGGCCCTGAGCCCCGCCTACTATCAGAACGTCCGCGGCTTCCTGCATTCCGCCGGAGCCTTTCCGAAGGCCGCCGCGGAATTCGGCAAGACAGCGTTTCTGCCCGACCCGTCCGGGGCGAAGCAGAATTTCCTGACCGGCATCACGGCCATGTGCCATTCGATTCTGAATCTCGCCGACGATCAGAAGCGGATGCACAGCGCTTTTGCGGACTTCGTTTCGCCGGTGAAGATCACGCTGAGTACTTCGCACAGCTTGTAAGCGGAACGTGCACCACCTTTGCAGAAAAGGGTGCGAACACCGGCCCTTTTTCCTTCGTTGTCACTCCTGAATCCGCGGCTGCGCAGCGAAAACAGGAATCCGCACGCCAATCAGTTCGAGCGGAACAGATCGCTCAGGTCCTGTGTGGAAGGCTCTCCCGCACCGCGCAGGAAAGGACCCACACTGTAAATTTCCTGCAGCGTCTTCAGCAGCGAACTGTGGTCGTAATGGATCGAGTTGCTGTAGGCCGTCTTTCCGCCGCCCTTGGCGAAGGGCGAAAGAAGAAACATGCCGATCGGGCCATCGTCATATGGGCTGGTATCTTCCGCCTCATCCCACACGACAAAAATCGCGCCGCCATCCTTGTACTCTTTGGAGTCCGTGATGAGCGGGATATTGCGCGCGAGCCACGCGTCGGAGCGCTTTGTGTTGTCGCGGTCTTCGTCGCGATCGCAGGACTTAATCTTCTCATGCCCGTCGTGACACAAATTGGGCACGATAAAGTTGTAACGGGCCGACGTTTGGTTCGCCAAATCGGTGGATAATTGGTCGTACGGCTTCACATGCTCCCGGCATTCCTTCGACTTGGGATTCAGATTTTTGTTCACGTCGTTGAAATACACGAACGGAAGGTGCTCGACGTCAAGATAGCTGAAGTCGAGCGGGCAAACGTCGAAATCGGGACTGCCGAAATCGGGTTCGGCGTAGGCTTTCCAGGTGATCCCCGCCTTTTCCAGCAGATTCACCAAATGCCTGTGTGTGTTCAATTGCGGGTCCCCCGGTTGCGTATCCGCCAGCACCCCGAAATTCGTCCCCGCTTCCAGCCAGATGTAGTTGGGCTGGCTGGGATGGTTTCCCGGCGGATTGTAATACTGTTCTGCGTGAGCGGAGTTTTCGAGCAGCGGTCCGTTGATATACGGAGCCAGCGGGCTTCCCTTGAGATCCGGGTCGCCATAACGAGCTCCGGAATTGTTCCCTGTCCAGTTGTGGTTTTCCATCAGGATAACCCACACCGTCTTCACATTGCTGAGTTGCGAGGCGTCGCGGTCCTGCGCTGCCGCTTGCATGGGTGCGAGCGAAAGCAAACAGAACGCGCTCGCCAGGAGCGTGTTGCACTTGTTCGACATCCGATTTTCTCCAGTGGATTTCATCCGAAGCCAGCCATGGTTTGTGGGGCTTCAGGAGCGGTCTTGGGACCGGCGCGTAACGCGACGATGACAGACTTCATGAACTATTGATGAAACCGTCGCAGCTGCAGCCGTGACCATTTTTGTTCAGCGCCCGCGCCGGCGGTGGGCATGGATTTCTGATGTCATGGTCCGGGCTTGACTGGGCCACCCATTCAGTATCTGCGGAAAGCAGCCGGTGTTCGCACCGGCTCCTTTTTGCTCAGTCCTTGTCCGCTATGGAATGTCGCGGCACCGAACATTCGCCGGACCTTCGGCGCGAACCAGACACCAATGTTCGGCGCCGTTCAAAACTTTGAAGATATCCGGGAAGCTTTGCACCCCTCCCTTTTGCTCCAAGATCTTGCCGTAATATTTCACGACGAACCGTGCATGAGGATCGGCGCGCTCCACAAAATATTTGGTCAAGGCCCTCAGGCTCTCTTGCGGCGCTTCCATGGCCGGCCCTGAGACGCGCTCCATGTTCGCCTTGAAGCGGTGAATGATAATTCCCATCTGGGCCTGGATGATCTCGCCCTTAAAGGTTCCATTCTCGTCCCGCACGGCATCGTAAATGGTGTGGTTCAACGCGCCACCCCAGCGCATTCTCAACTTGTGGCCGTCGAGAGCGACTTCTGGAATTTCTTGCAGAAAGTCGTCGGCACAAATGATCGCCACACCCTCATCGCGCTTCTTGAAGTTGCAGAAGTCACCGGCGAGAGGCTTGTCGAATCCGGGCCATTCCGGCAGCACCATTTTCCAGTCGCCATAGAGTCCGCGGACCGACACGATCACTTCCTCGATCTGTGGCTGATCGGGAGACGCGCCCTGAAAACCTGCCTTCGGTTGCGCGGACGCTTCTTGCGCGCGGCAAACTGTGCTCACGATCAGCGCCAGCAGGGAAAGAAACGGAATTACCGCTTTCTTCATTCCACTGACTCCCAGCTTCGTACACCTAGCACAAGACAGACCGATCCCTGTAATGAAGTCGCAATTGGCCCGGCTTGAGCGGGCCAACCATGCGTTCACATTTCATTGCGGAAAGGCCGGTGTTCGCACCGGCCCTTGTTTGCTACGGGTGCCGCTTGTCGGCGGCAAAAGCGGGCTGGTGGAAAGGCCCGACCGTACCCTTGAGCTTCACCGTCATGGGATCGCCGTGGCGGTCAACCGTCTTGCCCACCGCCACGCGGATCCAGCCTTCGCTCACGCAGTATTCCTCGACGTTGGTTTTCTCGACACCGTTGAAGCGGATGCCAACGCCGCGACTGAGCACGGCCTCGTCGTAATATGGGCTCTTGGGATTGACGCAGAGCCGGTCGGGGAAGGTGTCACTCATCATGGCCCGAGTAGAGCATGCGCGACAGCTGATAAGATAGCCGCCGCGCGGCGACAACCCTCCCCCGGTGGGGGAGGGAAGCACACAACGGATGACCTATTTAACGGTGATGGCGGCCGGCGCCGACGGAATTCCATTGGCGATGACCACCAGCAAACTCGCACCTTTTTCCATTTTCGAGGGCACGTCGAAATTGGTCGACACGGGCGTGCTTCCCGTCGCCACCCCCATCGTGCTGTGATCGTGGGTGCGGGCGTAGAATACGTCCTTGGTCGAATTGTTGGTGATCTGCACCAGCGGATAATTGGTCGAGGACTGATATTCGTCGCCCATTCCGCCGCCCGCCTGCGACAGCCCGTTAAACTGCGTCCCGGATATCTGATAGGCCTTCCCGCGGGTCACGGTTGACGGAGCGCTGGTAATGGTGGGCTGCCAGGCCGCCTGATACGTGCCGGAGCTGGTGTATACTTCCGAACCGCCGATCAGGATCTGCCCGTTCGGCAGCACGGTCATCAGGCCGAATGCTGATACGCCCGCGCTCGTGAGCTTGGTGCCGTCCCAGAGATACAAGGTGCCGCTGTTGCCTTCGATCATGGCGTCGCCATTGGTCAGCAGCGTCGCGAAGCTGTCGCCAGCGCTGTCCCCGCCTGGAAAATCCGGGCCGGCGGCCCAGCCTTTTCCGGGAGTATAGATGGCATTGTGGCTTGAGGCGCCGGTGGCGAATACCGTGCCATCGGGCCGCAGAACTGCAGGCCCCACTTCACCCGGTGGATAATAGCACTTGCCCTTCGGCGGATAGGGATTGCAGCAGCTGCCGAAGCAATCCGGTGCCTGGAGATCGGCTTTCGTGCTCCCGAGCCCGGTCCATGTCTGCGTAGTAGGATTGTAGAATTCCGAGTTTGGATGCGCCTTCACATCGTAGGTCAGAACGGTGCCGTCCGGCATCAAGGTCCAGCCTTCCTCTGAGTTGAAATCCTTTTTCCCGGTATAGCCCGCTGCCGTCCACTTCATGGTGGAAGGATCGAGGATGGCACCGCGCTTGTGCAGCTTGTCACCGAGGAAGAACCGGCCGTCCGCCAGCACGACCGAGGGGGAGTCGCCGATGTTCTGCCAGCCTTTCGGCGCCTTGACGGGCGTCCAGGTCTGCTTCAGCGGGTCATAGACGGCGCCCAGATTGGTGAGGGCAAAATTCCCGAAATTGTATTCGCCGCCTTCCATCAGCACGCGGCCATCAGCCAGCACCTGCGAGGCCTCGGCGTTCGGTGCATATCCTGACTGAAGGCTGCCTACCTGCTTCCAGGTTCCATTAACGTAGCTTCCTGTCTTGTCCGGCGTGAGCACCCAGAAATCGGAATCGCTGTCGCCTTGCGCCAGAACCGTTCCGTCGGTCAGCAGGAACGTCACCTGCGCGCCATTGGGCGGTTGGTTTTTCAGTGGCGTGAGCGGGCCGGCAAGCGCCAGTCCGGGCAGCACCGCGAGAGCCGCGGCGGCGACAAATGACTTCAGCATGAAAGATCCCCTTTTGGCGCGCTTCTTTTCGGCCAACGGCACCGGAGCGCGAGAAGCAGAACTATATTCGCGATTATTCATCTGGGCAAAGAGTGTCTCGTCGAGTCGTCACCGCGCATGATGACAAATCGGTCATGTAAATCGGTGCCGGATGGCTCAGGGGTCGATCCTGTATTCCGCCAGTTCGAGAACGGCACCGCAACTATTGGTGATACAGGTACGGCGCAGTAGCTCAGTGCCCCTCGAAACTGACGAGCGTAATTACCTCCTTGCCAAGTGCACGAATTTTGTCGGCGCCGCCCAGCTCAGGCAGGTCGATCACGAAAGCGCAGCCGAGGACGATGGCGCCCGCCCGTTCCAGGAGCCTGATGGTGGCAAACGCGGTGCCACCTGTGGCTATAAGATCATCAACGATAATAACGTGATTGCCGGCAGAAACAGCGTCGCTGTGAATCTCTACCCGGTCACGGCCGTATTCGAGCTCGTAGTCTTCGCCGATCACGGTGTGCGGCAGCTTGCCCTTCTTCCGAACGGGGATGAAGCCGCGCGACAATTGATGCGCCACCGCGCCCCCCAGAATAAATCCACGCGCCTCGATACCGGCGATCTTGTCCACTTTGACACCGGCGTAAGGCTGCACCAGCTCGTCCACCGCCCGGCGGAAAGCGCGCGCATTCCCGAGAAGGGTGGTGATGTCCCGGAATATGATGCCTGGCTTGGGATAATCCGGGATCGAGCGGATGACGGTAGCGAAATCCATCTAAGCTTCCTTTTTGCAAATCAAAACTCTGCGGAATGAGTACGGACCGGGCATCAATCTTGCCCGAGCAGCGGATTGGCTGCTACCCCCTGCGTCATGAGTGCAACTGCAACGGTTGAACCTGGAACGCCGGCCGCGGAGGCCGCGAAGCGGCGAACCTTCGCCATCATTTCCCATCCCGATGCGGGCAAAACCACGCTGACCGAGCATTTGTTGCTGTTGGGCGGCGCCATTCGCGCGGCGGGAGCGGTGAAGGCGCGGGGGGAGGCGCGGCGGGCGCGCTCCGATTGGATGCGCATCGAGCAGGAGCGCGGCATCTCGGTGACCAGCGCGGTGATGACGTTCGAATATAGCGGTGCGGTTTTCAATCTGCTCGATACGCCGGGCCATGAGGATTTTTCGGAAGACACCTACCGCACGCTGACTGCCGCAGACTCCGCTGTGATGGTGATCGATGCCGCCAAAGGCATCGAGGCGCAGACCCGCAAACTGTTCGAAGTATGCCGGCTGCGCGACATTCCCATCGTCACCTTCATCAACAAAATGGATCGGGAAGCGCGCGATCCGCTTGAACTGATCGACGAAATTTCCGACCAGCTGCAGCTGGAATGCGCGCCGATGATGTGGCCGGCCGGTGCAGGACTTAACTTCAAAGGCGCGCTTGATCTGCGCGCCGACGAATTCATCGTTTTCGACAGCCGGCCGGGAAAGAGCGAGCGCATCGGCGGCAATGCCATGCGCGCGCATCTGGAGCCGGAGGTATTCGCGAAGCTGGAGGAGGAAGCGGAGCTGGCGCAGGCCGGGCTGCCGCACTTCCGCGCAGATCGCTACCATGAAGGGCATCTCACGCCCGTGTATTTCGGTTCGGCGCTGAAGAATTTCGGCGTCAACGAGCTGATCGCCGCGCTGGCGGAGCTTGCGCCCAGCCCGCGCGTTCAAGCGGCGCAGGGCCGCATCATCGAACCATCCGAACAGGAGGTTACCGGCTTCGTTTTCAAGGTGCAGGCGAACATGGACCCGAACCACCGCGATCGGGTTGCCTTCCTGCGTCTGTGTTCTGGCCGGTTCCGCCGTGGCATGAAACTGAAGCAGTCCGGCACCGGGAAGCAAATCGGCATTCACAATCCGATTCTGTTTTTCGCGCAGGAACGCGAGACGGTGGACGAAGCATGGCCCGGTGACATCATCGGCATTCCCAATCACGGCGTGCTCCGCGTAGGTGATACGCTGTCGGAAAGTGGCGATGTTGTATTCACCGGCATTCCCAATTTCGCACCGGAAATCTTGCGTCGTGTGCGTCTCGCGGACCCCATGAAGCAGAAGCATCTCACGCGCGCGCTGGAAAGCCTGGCTGAAGAAGGCGTGACGCAGGTGTTCAAGCCAATGCTGGGCGCCAACTGGATCGTCGGCGTCGTCGGGCAGCTGCAGCTGGACGTGCTAAAGAGCCGGATGCGCAGCGAATACGGGCTCGATGTCGAGCTGGATACGTCGCCCTACGATACTGCCCGGTGGGTGACGGGCGAGGAGGCAGATATCGAGAAGCTGATCTCCACGTATCGCAACCAGATGGCGACAGATCGCGACGGTGCACCGGTGTTCCTGGCGAAATCAACGTGGGAACTCGGCTACGTCGCCGACAAATTCAAAGCGATCCGCTTTGCCAAAACCCGTGAACGCCACGAAGTTCACGCGGAAGACTGATGATGACGGTCATGGCGGGGGCAGGATCATGCCCTCGTAAAGATAGAGCGTGGGTCGGCCCGGCGATCCTTGGCGCAGACGTGTGAGGCTGTACGGCGAAAGCGAAATCTTCCGCGGCGGAGAGAACACCGTGTTGGGAGTCGCGGCGATGGCCTCTGCGAAGGGCCGGCCGTTCTCCTCAATCAGCCGTGCGGTCGCATAGGTGATGCGGTTGTCCAGTGTCGGCAGTGGAATCACCACCAGATCGTCTTGGGACATGTGGCTTACCTCTCCGATTCTAACTGGAGCCTAGCACTTCAGGAGAGGAACGTCGTGTGAGCTAAGATACTGGAACTCGCAAGTTGGTCAGCTTACGCTGCTTCCGCACTGAGAATTTGGCCTGCGGTTTCCCCCTGCCAGAAGTTGAGCAGGGCGCGTGCGCCATCGTCCGGGATGGCATCATATGCTGCGAGACGTCGGTAATTTTCGTCGTG
Source organism: Rhizomicrobium sp. (assembly GCA_036267515.1). Taxonomy (GTDB): domain Bacteria; phylum Pseudomonadota; class Alphaproteobacteria; order Micropepsales; family Micropepsaceae; genus Rhizomicrobium. The sequence goes on along the minus strand of DATAVW010000009.1, from coordinate 28,830 downwards.
TGCCGCCGCAGGTCCGGTGAGCACCGCAAGTGCCGAAAACACCCCACGTGAGAGCCTGGCACCCTTGCAGAGAGTGGCCAGACTGTATGCAGACCGATCCTCGAATACCATTGCAGCCACTGTGCGGCTCACCCCAAAACGGGATGCGATCACGTCGGCGAGCTTCAGCGAGTCCGCCGCCCGTGCGGCAACGAGCAGCGCCTGCTCCTTCACTGTAAAGGCGGCCGGAATTGAGCTGTTCCTGGCAACGGCATTACAGGCAAGAATCTCGATCTTGATCTCCAGCGGCGCATCGAAGAACAGGGTGTTCACTACGCTGAGCGGCATGTCGCTGCCCACGAAGCGTTTCGCGAGTAAGCCACGGGCCGCGGGCTCGATATCATGCAGTGCCTTCTCGAGAAGAGCCTCGAACGGCTCGCGCATCATCGCCGGATAGCTTTCCGGCCAATCCAGCAAAAGATCGGCGAGTTCGGTTGTCAGCTCCTGACGCGAACCTGTGCCGGAATCGCTTGCGAGATCGACGAGACGGGTAAGGCGCTCGCGCGGCGTGATGGAAGCCATGGCCGCAAGATATAGAGCAAAGGCGTTAACGTTCTCTTTGCCGCGATTTCGATGCTGCCGGTATCAGTTGCCGATAATGGCCCAGCTGTCCGGGAAGAAACCGTTGAAGGTCGTGCGCAGCGCCACGGAATAGGCACCCATGGCGTCTACCACGACATAATCGCCTGCCTTGATATTCTCGGGCAACATCAGGGGCTTCGGTAATACATCCAGCGTGTCGCAGGTTGGCCCATAGACGCGGAAGGGCGTATGCCCATCCGGCTGAAAGATCGGATGTCCCAAACCGTCCAGCGCGAAAACACGCAACGGATAATCCGCGGTCCAGCCTGGCAGCGTCAATTCATCGAAACTGCCGTAGATGCCGTCGTTCAGGTACAGCTTGTCGTCCTTGCGCAAGACCACCTGCGTGACCAGTGAAACGCCTTCCGCAATCAGCGCGCGGCCCGGCTCGCAGAGAAGTTTCGGCTTGTGTGACAGCGCATCCAGCGCCTCGCGAATGGTATCGAAGTACGAGTGATACGGTGGCACGTCATTATTGTTGTAGGGGCCTGGAAAGCCTCCGCCTATGTCGAGTGCGGAAATCTCTACGTTCGCAAGTTCCGCCGTTCGCCGTGCCATTTCGATCGCTTGCGCATACGAAAATGGGGACAGGCATTGTGAACCGACATGAAAGGTGAGGCCAGGCTCTGCGCCAGTTGCCACCACGCGTTTGAGCAGTCTGGCTGCATCTTCCGGCGTGGTTCCGAATTTGCTGGAAAGCTCGAGCAGAGCCCCACCCAGCGGTGCCGAAAGCCGCACGAAAATGCGCAAACCCTTGCCGCCGCCAGTCTCGGCAAGAAGCTTATCGAGTTCGAAGTCGCAATCTACCACATAGTCGGTGATATGGTACTTGTGGAAGGCAGCGTGCGCAGCACCAGCGATCCGCACGGGTGCCATAAAATGACAATGCGCGTCCGGATAACGCCGGCGGACCAACTCGATCTCCGCAAGCGACGCGGTGTCGAAATGACGAATGCCGGCCGCATACACCTGATCCAATACCTGCGGTGCAGGATTCGCCTTCACGGCATAGAGCGTGTCACCTGGGAAATTCCGGAATCTCTGCGCCGCAGCCACAAACCGTTCTGGGAAGATGCAATAAACCGGCAGAACCGGCCGCGTTTCCTGAATGAGTTGCTCGACAGATGCAAAGCGCGGCAGCGCTCCAGCTTCCAGCAGCCTGGATATGTCAGTTGCGATGATCTGATTCATGCGGCGCTCCAACCCGCGTGCCTCATAGCAGGGCCTCGGCGGTGGTCAACCGACGCTCTTTGCCGTTATGGGGGCATGCGGCGCGTCAGGTGAGAGAGCATGGGCCTTAAGATTCGATTTACCATAATGACCGTAGAGTTTCATTGTTGCCGGTTTGTTCCAGAAATTCCTAGACCCTGATGAGGTGAACACTACTGCTTGAGACTGAAACCCGCTGTTTACTTGCTTTTTTTCTTGACCGTCCGAAGACTCGGTGGTATTTCCCATGAATACCCATGAACGCCCACGGAAGACCATCCTATGGGCGTGGCGATCCGGTTCCGATGTCGGACCCGCACCGCGGGGGCGAGGGCGCGCGGGGCCGTGCAACGTTTTCTGGGCAAGTTCGTCAACAAGCTGGACGCCAAGGGCCGCGTCAGCGTCCCGGCACCGTTTCGTGACGTCCTCACGAAACAGGGGCTGAAGGGCTTTTACTGCGCGCCGTCCGCTATTCACGCCGGCCTCACAGGCTATGGCGAGGACTTCTTCGCCGACATCGACGCTAAGCTGAAGCAACTCGATCCCTACAGCAGCGACTATGCGGCGCGCGCCACACAGGCCTTCGGCGATGTCGATTACCTGGAATGCGATCCGGAAGGCCGCGTTCGTCTGCCGGAACATCTTATTGCACACGGCGCCATTCAGGACCGGGTGCAGTTCGTGGGTTTGAGCCAGCTCTTCGAACTCTGGAATCCTGGGACTTATCCCAGCATTCATGCCGAGCGGGTGGCGGACCTGCGTCGCGCGTATCGCCCCGGAGGCGCACCGTGAGCGGGCATGCGCCGGTAATGCTCGCGGAGGTTATCGACGCGGTGCGCCCACGCGACGGCGCTCATTATGTGGACGGCACCTTTGGCGGTGGCGGTTACAGCCGCGCGATCCTTGATGCGGCGAGCTGTTCGGTTCTCGCAATTGACCGTGATCCCGATGCGATTGCGCGTGGGCGGGATTTGGAAAGACGCTATGCGGGCCGGCTGACGCTTATCGCGGGCAATTTCTCGGAAATGGATTCGCTTTTGGCGGAAGCCGGCGAGGCGCACACCGACGGCGTGGTTCTCGATCTCGGCGTTTCATCCTTTCAGTTCGATGAATCCGAGCGCGGCTTCTCGTTTCGCGAAGACGGCCCGCTGGACATGCGGATGAGCAAGAGTGGTTCGTCTGCCGCCGATCTCGTCAACACGGCCGATGAAAAGACGTTGACAGAGATCATTCGCAATTTCGGAGAAGAGCGCCAGGCACGCCGGATTGCCCGCGCGGTCGTCGCGGCCCGTCCGCTTACGCGAACGCACGAATTGGCTGACGTCGTATCGAAAGCGCTCGGTCCCGCCGCCGCACGGCAGAAGATCCATCCTGCGACGCGCACCTTTCAGGCGCTGCGCATCTACGTGAATGATGAGCTGGGCGAACTCGAGCGCGGGCTGGCGGCGGCGGAACGCGTGCTTGAAGCGGGCGGGCGCCTTGCTGTTGTCGCTTTCCATTCGCTGGAAGACCGTATCGTCAAACAATTTCTCGCGGATCGCAGCAAAGCACCGGCGGTTTCCCGCCACGCGCCGCAAGCGCACGCGACCCACGAGCAGACCTTTCGCCTTGTCTGGTCCGGCGCACGCACGCCGCGCCCCGATGAAATTGCACGAAACCCCCGCGCCCGTTCAGCACGCCTGCGAGCTGCTGAACGCACGGCGCTCGCGGCCTGAGGAGAGAGTGCCATGATCCGGGTCATCAACTTCTTCTGCTTCGCCTTCTCCGCTTTCGCCTGTCTTGCGCTCTACCACGTCTCGGAACAGACGCGTGTCGCCCGCGCTGAACTCAAGCTCGTGCACCGGGAGATCGCGCAGGAGCAACAGCTTTCGGAGGCGATGCAGGCGGAATGGGGCCGCGCGACGGAGCCAGCGCAAATCGATCGTGCCGCTCAGGCGAAACTTGCCGTCGAAGACAAACCCGCGGTTGAACTCGCTTCCACCAATCTTCTGCCCCGTCGCGGCGACAACATGGTGGGCGATGCGGAGGTAAGGTCGGCAAGCGCAATCCTATCCGCCCCCACATCGGGAGCCACCATGACGATTGCTGCCGTGCAGCCCGGCGACTGAATGACATGACCGACGGCCCCAGCATCGTCCAGCGCCGTATCGCCATCATGGCGCTGGGCTGTGTGCTGGCGTTCACACTCATCGGTGTGCGGCTCGTCGATCTTGCCCTCATCAGGCATACGCCGGCGAGTGCGGTGGTGTTGTCGCCTCACGTGGCTGCCATTCGCGCCGATATCGTCGACCGTAATGGCGAGCTACTTGCGCGCGATCTTGTGGTGCACGATCTGTCGGTCCAGCCGTACGTTCTTTCGGACCGGGCGGTCGCAGCCCACCAGCTTGCCGTTGCCACCGGGACGGACGAGCAGCGTTTGCTGAAATCATTTGCGGAACACCGCAAGCCGAACCAGTTCGTCCTCGTGGCCCGCCAGATAACGCCGGATGTGGAGGACACGCTGACCGACCTTGGCATCAGCGGACTGGAATTCGATCCCGCGATGAAGCGGTACTACCCCCGAGGCGAAGCGGCGGCGCAAGTGCTCGGCGCCACAGACGCCGACGGAAGGGGCGTAACCGGAATCGAATTGGGCCTCGACAAGCAGCTTGACGCCGGTCACGCGGTGCAGCTTTCGCTCGACATGCGCATTCAATACGCGCTGTCGCACGAAGTTGAGGCCGCCCGATCCCAATTCAACGCCAAGGCGGCCGGCGGCATCGTTATCAATGTCAACACTGGCGAGATTTTGGCCATGGCCTCCCAGCGCGATCCCTCGTTTGCCGACGCGCAGGATCGGGCCAATCCCGATCGCAATCGCATGCTACGCGACGTTTACGAACTGGGCTCGGTGTTCAAGATTTTCGCATTCACCCTGGCGATGCAGGATCACACAACCCGGCTGGACGAGTGGTTCCCCATAGGACGCGGCTTCAAAGTTGGCCGCTATACTATTCACGACGCGGAGCGCATGCCCGCGATGCTGACCGCGCGGGAAATCCTTGCGCAATCGTCCAATGCCGGCACCGCGCAAATTGCGCTACGATCGGGCCCCGAGCGGCAACAAGCGTTTCTGCGTTCGATCGGTCTGCTTTCGCCTGTACGCTCGGAGGATCCGGAAGGCGCGAAGCCGCTTTTCCCGCGTCGCTGGGGGACGACGGAAACGGCCACTGTCGGCTTCGGGCACGGAATTTCCGTGAGCCCCCTGTCGTTCGCGACCGCGGCAGCCATTGTGGTGAATGGAGGACGCCGCATCACACCGACCTTTTTGAAGCAGGCTGGCGACCGGCGTGGCGAGCAGGTCATCTCGCCGGAAACCAGCGCGACGATGCGCGAGCTGCTCCGTTATGTGGTGACCAATGGAACCGGCAGGCTCGCGGATGTTCCCGGCTACAATGTCGGAGGAAAGACAGGCTCCGCCGAAAAGGCGACGAATGGCCGGTACGTTGCGCACAAGTTGCTCACGTCCTTCTGCGCCGTCTTTCCCATCGACAATCCGCGCTATCTCGTGTTTGTCCTGCTTGATGAGCCGCATGGTGCCAACGCCTCCGGCGTAATGGCGCTCGCTGGTCACACGGCGGCGCCGCTGGCGGGCCGGGTGGTGGCGAAGATCGCGCCGATGCTGGAGATGCCGACGCAAGCGCCCGCCTTCTGATGAGGGCGGGCAAACTCCAAAATGGAAACACAATCAAAAGAGATGTTGGGAACGGGTAATGTGGGCGAGTACAGAATGGATGCCCCAATCGAGTTCAAAGGTCTTGCGAGTGATAGCCGCGAAGTGAAGCCGGGCTATTTGTTCGCCGCGCTTTCCGGGTCGCGTGCCGATGGCGCGCAATTTATCGGCGACGCCGTCGCGCGCGGCGCCGTGGCCGTGCTTGGTCGCCCGGAACTTGCAGCACATGCGCGTGTGCTTGGCGTTCCGTTTTTTGCCGACGAGAACCCGCGGTTGAGACTCGCGCATCTGGCGGCGCATTTCTTCGCTGCGCAGCCCTCTACGATTGCTGCCGTGACGGGAACAAACGGCAAGACTTCTGTCGCAGTGTTCCTGCGGCAGATTTGGGTGTCTGAGGGTCTGCGAGCCGCGAGCCTCGGCACCATTGGACTCGTGGCGCCTGCAGGCGAGGTTGTACTGAAGCATACCACACCCGATCCGATTGCCCTGCATGCGCTGCTTGCCAAACTGAAGCAGGACGGGATCGAGCATTTGGCGCTGGAAGCTTCGAGTCACGGGCTCGATCAGTACCGGCTCGATGGCGTGCGCATCTCGGCCGCTGCCTTCACCAATATCACCCGCGACCATCTCGATTATCATGCGACGTTCGAAGATTACCTCAACGCGAAGCTGCGGCTGTTCTCTGAACTCGTTTGCGAAGGCGGTGTGGCGGTTGTGAATGCCGATGCGCAGTATGCGGACCGCATCTGTGCAGCGGCGGGCGCCCGAGACGTTAGACTCTTGACCGTCGGCCAGGCTGGCCGCGATCTACGGTTGGTTTCGCAGAAGCCGCGAGGCGATGGACAGGATTTGCAGGTTCTCTTTCGCGGTACTTCGAGAGAGATTCCCTTGCCCCTGGCCGGCAGCTTTCAGGCATCGAATGCTCTGGTCGCAGCCGGGCTTGCGCTTGGGCTCGGCGAACCGGAAGAAAAGGTATTTGCTGCACTCTCTCATCTGAAAGGAGCGCCGGGCCGGCTGGAGAAAGTTGCCTATGCGGCCAGTGGTGCGCTTGTGTATGTCGATTACGCGCACACGCCGGACGCGCTCGAAACCGTGCTGAGGGCGTTGCGCCCGCATGTTTCCCGGCGATTGCACGTGATTTTCGGCTGCGGCGGGGATCGTGACAAAGGCAAGCGCCCGCTGATGGGCGCCGCGGCCGCCAAATACGCGGACGCAGTGACCGTCACCGATGACAATCCGCGCAGCGAAGACGCCGCTGCCATCCGGAGCGAAGTGCTCAAGGGTTGTCCTGGCGCATGCGAGATCGGTGATCGGGCGGAAGCCATTCGGACCGGGATTGCCGCACTGCGTTCTGGGGATGTGTTGATCATAGCAGGCAAGGGCCACGAAAACGGACAGATCATCGGCGGCGTGACACGCCCGTTTTCAGACCGTGAACAAGCGATCAAGGCGGCGGTTGCTCTTGGTGGTCAGGCAGCCGAGGTGCCGGCATGAGCGTGCTGTGGACCTCTGCCGAAGCGGAAGCCGCAACTCTGGGAGCAGCAAGCGCGTCGTTCGCCGCCAGCGGAGTATCGATCGACACACGCACCCTGAAACCTGGCGATTTGTTCGTGGCACTGAATGGCGACATGCGCAACGGCCACGAATTCGTCCGCGCCGCGTTCGCCGCCAAGGCTTCTGCCGCACTGGTCTCTCGGAAGCCGCCTGGTATCAGTGAAACGGCATCACTGCTCACGGTCGCGAACACCTTGCGCGGTCTCGAAGACCTCGGGCGCGCATCCCGGGCCCGCAGCCACGCGAAAATCATTGCAGTGACGGGCAGTGCCGGAAAAACCACCACCAAGGAAATGCTGCGGCTGGCCTGCGGAGCACTGGGCGCAACGCATGCCTCGGCTGCATCATACAACAATCATTGGGGCGTACCGCTCTCCCTCGCGTCCATGCCGAGGGAGGCTGAGTTCGGCATTTTCGAAATCGGCATGAACCATTTCGGCGAAATCCGTTCGCTGGCGAGTTTCGTCAGGCCGCATGTGGCGCTGATCACCACGGTCGCGCCGGCGCATCTCGAATTCTTCGGATCCTGCGAGGCTATTGCAGACGCAAAGTCTGAAATCTTCGAAGGCATCGTTCCGGGCGGTGCGGCTGTGCTGCCCGCAGACAGCCCGTATGCCGAGCGGCTGCGCGCTCGCGCCAAACAGGCAAATGTCGGCCGTATTCTGTCCTTCGGAAAGGACGCGGGAGCCGACGCACGCCTCATCTCTCTTCAGGATTCTGCCGAGGGCATGCGTATTGAAGCGCTGGTGCTTGGACGCGACGCACATTTCCGGCTGCAAGCATCCGGTCTGCATCTCGCTATCAACGCTGTTGGCGCACTGCTGGCGGTTGCGGCTGCTGAGGGTGACACGTTGAACGCAGCCGCCGCTCTGTCCACCTTCAGCGCTCTTAAGGGGCGTGGCGCGCGCTCCCAGATTCCGTTCCGGGGTGGCGCCATCGAAATCGTCGACGAAAGCTACAACGCCAACCCGGCTTCCATGGCCGCGGCGCTGGACGTGCTATCGCAATTGGCACCCGCGGCAGCCGGCAGACGGATCGCGGTTCTGGGCGACATGCTGGAACTTGGCACAGAGGGACCAGTGCTGCACGCTTCGCTGGTGAAGAACATCGACGATGCACGCGTCGATCTGATCTTCCTCGCGGGGCCGGCGATGCGAGCGTTGTGGGACGTCCTTCCTGCTTCTCGTCGTGGCGCGCATGCAGAGACATCTGCCGCACTGGCGCCACAGGTTGTGAACGCGGTTCGCGCAGGCGATGTCGTTCTGGTGAAGGCCTCCAACGGCATCCGGATGTCTCAAATCGTCGAAGCGTTGAAAAAAAGCGACCAGAAAGGGGAGGCAGCATGATCCCCTATTTCCTTGTTCACCTTCCCGGCCACACAGTATTCCTCAATATTTTCCGCTACATCACGTTCCGCGCTGGCGGCGCGATCATGACGGCACTCCTGCTCGCATTCATCATTGGGCCGTCCACCATCAATTGGCTGCGCGCGCACCAGGGCAAGGGACAGCCCATCCGCACGGACGGACCTCAGCGCCATGTGGTCGAGAAGCAGGGCACGCCGACCATGGGCGGCCTGCTGATCCTTATTTCGGCTGCGGTCGCTACGCTTTTGTGGGCCGATCTGACCGATCCTTATGTCTGGGTGGTGTTGTTCGTCACTTCCAGCTTTGGCCTCCTTGGTTTCGCGGACGATTATTTGAAGGTGGTGAAGCGTTCGCCCGAAGGCGTGCGCGGAAAAATGAAGCTGGCAGTGCAGGTCTCGATCGCGCTTATCGCCTGTTACGTGATCATGAAGATCGAGGAGCGCACGCTTGCCGGTACCGTGGCCGTGCCTTTCCTCAAGACAGCGCTGCTGCATTTGGGCTGGGGATTTCTCATTTTCGGCGCGCTGGTGATTGTCGGTGCGTCCAATGCGGTCAATCTGACCGATGGTTTGGACGGTCTTGCCATCGTGCCGGTAATGATTGCGGCGCTGGCGTTCGGACTGATCGCCTATCTCGTGGGTAATGTGAAGTTCGCCGATTACCTGCAGCTGCATTATGTGGCCGGGACCGGTGAACTCACCGTATTCCTCGCGGCATTGCTGGGCGCTGGCCTCGGCTTTCTTTGGTACAACGCGCCTCCGGCGATGGTTTTCATGGGCGACACCGGCTCGCTGGCGCTCGGTGGCGCGCTCGGTTCCGTTGCCGTCGCGACCAAACACGAAATCGTGCTGGCCATTGTCGGCGGCCTGTTCGTGATGGAAGCGGTGTCCGTGATCGTTCAGGTCGCCTCGTTCAAATTGACTGGAAGACGCGTGTTCCGTATGGCGCCGATCCATCATCATTTCGAGCAACTCGGCTGGCGCGAGCCCACCATTGTGATCCGCTTCTGGATCATCTCGGTCATATTGGCGCTGATCGGTCTTTCAACCCTGAAGTTGCGGTGATGGCATGATCGTACCGCGAAACCTTGGAAATCAGGATGTCGGCGTCTTCGGCTTGGCTCGTACCGGCGTTTCGGCGGCGCGCGCGCTCATTGCGGGCGGTGCAAGGGTTTATGCCTGGGACGATGGCGAGGCTTCGCGGCGCGGAGCCGAAGAACTCGGTGCGCGCGTGCTATCCATGGAGGCATGGCCGTGGGAGCGCCTGAGTGCACTGATTCTCAGCCCCGGTGTGCCGCTGACCCATCCCGCTCCGCATACGGTCGTCGATGCCGCCCGCAACGCCGGTGTTGTTGTCATTGGTGACATGGAACTGTTCGCGCGAGAAATTCGCTCGACTGCGCCCCTCGTGGCCGTCACCGGTACGAACGGGAAGTCCACCAGCACCGCCCTGATCGGGCATATTCTCTCTGCCTGTGGTTACGTCGCTGAAATCGGCGGCAACATTGGCAAGCCGGTGCTGGATTTAGATCCGCCGGAGCCGCGAACAGCCTACGTGCTGGAAGTGTCTTCGTATCAGATTGAGCTTTCGCCAAGCCTTTCGCCGGATGTAGCAGTCCTCACGAATATTTCGCCGGATCATCTCGATCGCCACGGCTCGATGGAAAATTACGCCGCCGTAAAGGCTCGGCTGCTGCAGCAAACGAGCAAGAGCGGCGTCGTGTGCGTCGGGGTGGACGACGCTTACAGCGCTGCGATCCAGTCGCGCTTCGCCGCGGAGGATGGACCAGAGGCCGTTCCCATTTCTGTCGGCAAGGTTCTTGGGCGCGGCGTGTTCGTCATTGACGGTATTCTCTACGACGCGCAGGCCTCAAATGCTGCCAGGATAATGGACCTGCGGACTGCCGCACGTTTGCCGGGAGCCCACAATTGGCAGAATGCAGCACTTGCCTATGCCGCCACGCGGAGGCTTGTGCAGAATCGCCAGGCAATCGCGGATGCAATTGCGACCTTTCCAGCTCTGCCGCATCGTATCGAGGATGTCGGGCGCGTCGGCAAAGTTCGTTTCATCAACGATTCCAAAGCTACAAACGCCGAGGCTGCGGGGCGCGCGCTTCAGTGCTTCAGCGATGTCTTCTGGATCGCCGGGGGCCGATCGAAGGAAAGTGGAATCAAGAGCTTGCAGCCGTTGTTCTCTCGCCTCCGTAAAGCCTATCTGATTGGTGAGGCGGCGGAGGAATTTGCGCGCACGCTGAAGGATGTGCCGCACGAACTCTGTGGCACCTTGGCCAAAGCTGTGGCCGCGGCTGCAGCCGATGCGCAACTGTCCAACGCCGCAGCACCGGTCGTTCTTCTTTCGCCGGCCTGCGCCTCCTTTGATCAGTTTCACGACTACGAGCAGCGCGGTGATGTCTTCCGCGCCCTGGTTCGGCAACTCTCAACCCATCCGATGCGGGAGGCCTCATGACATTGTCCCGCGACAGAAGCGGCCGGTTTGCGGACTGGTGGTGGACCATCGACCGCGTGGCACTGTTCGCCATGTTCGGATTGATTGCGATCGGTCTGATGCTGGCCTTTGCCGCCAGCCCCGCGGCGACTGCGCACAACGCCGTGCAGGCCGGAAATTTCCACTTCGCGGCGAAGCAGATTGTGTTTGCCGCAGTTGCCGCCGTGATCGTGGCCGGCGGGTCGCTGCTGAACACGCGCGATCTAAAGCGTGCTGCGGCGATCGTCTTCGTCATCGCGCTGGGGGGTTCTGTTCTGGTTTTGCTGACGGGCGAGGAAGTGCTGGGCGCACGGCGCTGGATAGATCTTGGCTGGCTGACCGTTCAGCCATCAGAGTTTCTGAAGCCCAGCTTTGCCGTCCTGTGCGCGGCGGTTCTTGCCGGGAAAGCAGGCGGACGTGTGCGCAAGGAGTTGGTCTCGCTCGGGTTGGTGCTGACACCGCTTGTGTTGCTCGTTCTGGAACCCGATGTGGGACAAACCGGGCTGCTGCTCGCACTCTGGGGGGCGATGCTGTTTCTCGATGGCATCTCTGTCGTCTGGGTCGGGATGATCACGGGTATCGGAACGACACTTTGCGGCATGGCGTACTTGCTCATCCCGCACGTGCATCATCGCGTCGATCAGTTTTTCGGTGGCGGCAAACCGGGTTATCAATCCGGCCTCGCCATGAAAGCCTTCGAGCACGGCGGATTGGTGGGCGTGGGTCCGGGGGCAGGCACCATCAAGTACCACCTCCCCTACGCACATTCCGATTTTATCTTCGCTGTTGCGGGCGAGGAGTTCGGGTTGGTGCTTTGCGGCATCATCGCCGTGCTGTTCTGCTTGTTAAGTGTCCGGCTACTGCTGCGGGCCGCAGCGGCAAGAGACAAGTTCTCGCAATTGGCCGGAGCGAGCCTGGCGCTGATCGTGGCGCTGCAGGCGTTTATCAATATGGGAGTCGCCGTGAATCTGCTGCCGGCGAAGGGCATGACGTTGCCGTTCATCTCCTATGGGGGGTCGTCGCTTTTCGCGGTGGCGGTGACGATGGGCTTTGCCCTGGCGATCACGCGCCAGCGGCCGGCCGTCACACGATTATCCGAGCGCGATACAGCGCTGCTTTTCGGAATGGGAGAGGCACGCGCGTGACGACCATTGTCCTCTCCGCCGGTGGCACGGGCGGCCATTTGTTTCCGGCGCAAGCGCTCGCGGCAGAGCTTGCGCGACGCGGACGAACCATCGTGCTTATGACCGATGCGCGTGGGCGGAACTACGGCGCGGCTTTCCCGGGCGCAGCCGTCGCAACCGTCCCTTCGGCCTCGCCATCGAACACCCATGCGATCGGGCGGCTTCTTTGGCCGCTTCGGGTTTTGGCCGGCGTGTTCGTGGGCTTTCGCAAACTGACACGTCTGAAACCAGCCGCGGTGATCGGATTTGGTGGTTATCCAAGCCTGCCGGTGATGCTGGCGGCGTCGTTTGCCGGATTACCAACGGTCATCCACGAGCAGAACGCCGTGCTTGGCCGCGTAAATCGATTGGTTGCGAACCGCATGCGCGCCGTTGCAGCGTCGTTTCCGTTAAAGAAGTTTGCTCCGAAGAACAGCAATCGGATCCGTTACACGGGAAATCCCGTGCGCCCGGAAGCCGTTGCCCTGGCGCGCGCTCCGTATGAACGGCCGGCAGCGAATGGGCCTATTCGGGTGCTGGTATTCGGCGGCAGCCAAGGGGCCCGTGCATTGAGCGAGATCGTCCCGGCTGCTCTGGCTATGCTGCCGCGGGATGTGCGCGGTCGGCTTGAAATTGTGCAGCAGAGCCGCCCCGAAGACATTTTGTCGGTTGAGGCCGACTATCTGGAAGCCGGAATTCGGGCAAAGGTTGCCGAATTTTACAGCGACCTGCCCCAGCGTATGGCGGCGGCGCATCTCGTGATTTCCCGCAGTGGCGCATCGACCGTGAGTGAACTGGCGGTGATTGGCCGGCCGGCGATTCTGATCCCGTATCCTTTCGCGACCGATGATCATCAGACTGCCAATGCAAGCGTGCTCGCAAATGCCGGCGCCGCGTGGCTGATCCAGCAGCGTGACTTTACTGCGGACAAACTATCGGCGCTGCTCGCGGAGATTTTCGCGAAGCCGGAGGAACTCGCACAACGCTCGGAAGCGGCCGCATCGCTTGGCAAACCCGACGCGGCGCAGCGGCTTGCCGACCTCGTCGATGAAATCGGCGGCGCAGCATGAAGGCGCCGCCGCCCACGCGCGTACCCCTCGATATCGGGCCGATCCATTTTATCGGCATCGGAGGCATCGGCATGAGTGGCATCGCCGAAATCATGCACAATTTGGGTTATAAGGTGTGCGGCTCGGATGCGGCCGAGAGCGCGAACGTGAAGCGGCTGCGTTCGCTAGGCATCCCCATAACCATCGGGCATTCTCCGGACAATATCGGCAACGTGTACGCTGTCGTTTATTCTTCCGCGGTGAAGCCCGGCAATGTGGAGTTCGAGGCGGCGCGGCAACGCGGCCTCCCGCTGGTGCGTCGCGCCGAGATGCTGGCCGAAATCATGCGGCTCAAATGGTGCGTCGCCGTGGCCGGCACCAACGGCAAGACCACCACCACGACGATGGTCGCCGCATTGCTTGACGCCGGCGGCCTCGATCCCACGGTGGTGAACGGCGGTATCATCAATGCTTACGGCACGAATGCACGCGTCGGCGCGGGCGATTGGGTGGTGGTCGAAGCGGATGAAAGCGACGGTTCCTTTCTGCGCCTACCCGCCACTATCGCCGTGCTTACCAATGCCGATCCGGATCATCTCGATTATTACGGCACGTTCGACCGCATGCGCGAAGCCTTTCAGCGCTTCATAGAAAATGTGCCCTTTTACGGATTCGCCGTGCTGTGCCTCGATCACCCGGAAGTGCAGCAGATGGTCGGCCGCATCATGGATCGGCGGCTGATCACTTACGGTTTCAGCCCGCAGGCGGATGTGCGTGCGGTCGATGTTGAGTTTCAGGAAGGCGGCTCCAGCTTCAATGTGGTGGTGAATGACCGCCGCTCCGGCAATGAGACGCGCATGGAGAGTCTCGCCTTGCCGATGCCGGGCGAGCACAATGTGCTGAATGCACTGGCGGCCATCACCGTGGCGCGCGAGTTAGGGGTCAGCGATCACCGCATTCGCACCGCGTTCAGCGCCTTCGAAGGCGTGAAACGCCGCTTCAGCCGCGTGGGCGAGTGGAATGGTGCCGCGATCATCGATGATTACGGACACAACCCGTTCAAGATTGCGGCGGCGCTAAAAGCGGCGCGCCAGGCCTATTCCGGTCCTATCGTCGCCATTGTGCAGCCGCACCGCTACACGCGCTTGCGTGACACCTTCGAACAGTTCTGCACCTGCCTGAACGATGCGGACACCGCCATCGTCGCGCCTGTTTATCCTGCTGGCGAGCAACCCATCCAAGGCATCACACATCTCACCTATGCAGATGCGATTCGTGCGCACGGGCACAAGAACGTACTGACGGTCGAGAATCCGGAAGAGTTGCCGAACGTCATTGCCCCGCTGGCGAAGCCGGGCGGAGCTATCGTTTTTCTCGGGGCAGGCTCGAGCACCAACTGGGCAAATGGGCTCGAAGCCGTGCTCAAGGCACGCGAGGGACGGCGATGACGCAGTCGCGGCCCTGTAATGCGCTTCCGCCAGTACGCGGCACCTACGCGGAGAATGTGCCGCTCAAGGATCTTGTGTGGTTCCGCGCTGGCGGCCCTGCGGAAATTCTCTTTCGGCCTGCCGATGCTGAGGACCTCGCCACCTTCCTCTACGCCAAGCCTGCGGAGATGCCGGTCACAGTGCTCGGTGTGGGCTCAAACCTGCTGATTCGCGATGGCGGTATTCCCGGCGTGGTGATCCGGCTTCCAGGCAGCTTCGGCAAGATTTCGGCGGAAGGCACGCGACTTCGTGCAGGTGCTGCGGCACTCGATGCGACGGTGGCGCGCGCGGCCGCAGAAGCCGGAATCGCCGAGCTTGAATTCCTGCGCGGTATTCCCGGCACCATCGGCGGCGCGTTGCGCATGAACGCCGGCTGCTATGGCCGCGAGATCAAGGACGTCTTCGTCGAAGCCAGGGCGGTGGATGGAAGCGGCAACATCGTCACGCTTGATGCCAGCGACATGGGATTCGTTTACCGCAAGAGCGGTGTGCCTGAGGGCCTCGTCTTCGTGGAGGCGGTTCTGCAAGGCGAAGCCGGTGATCCCGATGAAGTTCGTGCCCGGATGAATGCGCTTGTGGAACAGCGCGAATCGACTCAGCCTGTGAAAGCGAAAACCGGCGGCTCGACCTTCAAGAATCCTCCCGGCCACAAGGCTTGGCAGCTGATCGATGAGGCCGGTTGCCGAGGACTCATGCATGGCGCGGCGCAGGTTTCAGAGAAGCATTGCAATTTCCTCATCAATACGGGTGAGGCGGCCGCCGCGGAGATTGAAGGCCTTGGCGAGGATGTGCGGGCGCGCGTGAAAAACAGGTTCGGAATCGAGCTCGAATGGGAAATCAAGCGGGTAGGTATCCCATGAGCGAATTCCGGCGCATCGCCGTGCTGCTTGGGGGGCGTTCGGCAGAGCGGGAGGTAAGCCTTTCCTCTGGAGCGGGCTGCGCGCTCGCCCTGCGCGAGGAAGGCTTCGAGGTGGTTGAAATTGATCCGGGCGAAAATCCGGCTTCGCAACTGCTGGATGCCGAGGTCGATTGCGCGTTCAACGCGCTGCACGGTCGTTGGGGCGAAGATGGTTGCGTGCAGGGTCTGCTCGAATGGCTGCGTATCCCCTACACGCATTCCGGCGTGCTCCCTTCTGCACTCGCCATGCACAAGGAGCGCACGAAGGATGTGTACCGCGCCGCAGGCATTCCAGTGGCGAAATCGATCGTCGCCGACCGCCGCGACGCGGGCCGCGAGCACCTGATGGAGCCACCGTATGTCATCAAACCAGTGAATGAGGGCTCGTCGGTTGGCGTCTACATCATCCGCAAGGGCGACAACCGCCCGCCTTCGGAACTCACCAGGCCTGAATGGCATCTGAGCGATGCGATGATGGTCGAAGAGTTCGTTCCGGGGCGCGAACTCACGGTCAGCGTGCTTGGCGGCAGGGCGCAGGGCGTGACGGAGATTACGACCGATCTCGCCTTCTACGATTACGAAGCGAAATACGCGGCTGGCGGGTCGCGCCATACCCTTCCCGCCGAAATTCCGAGTTCTGTGGCTGACGAGGCAATGCGCCTTGCTACGCTTGCGCATGAGGCACTCGGTTGCCGCGGCGTGACGCGGACCGATTTCCGCTACGACGATACGGGCAGCAACAATCGCCTGATCGCGCTGGAAACCAATACCCAGCCGGGCATGACACCCACCTCTCTTGTGCCAGAGCAGGCGGCTTATGCCGGCATGAGCTATACTGCACTCTGCCGCTGGCTGGTCGAGGACGCCTCATGCGATCGGTGACCGCCAGCACCACCGCCTCCCGTTCGCGCGGCCGCGCTTCGCCGAGCCGCCGTAGCGCGCCTGCACGCAAGGCGTCCAGCCGCAGCGGTTACGACAGGCGCATGAAAACCAAAAACAATCCGTTCTCCTGGCTGATCCGGGCGATTGGAAATGCGCTAAATCCGCGCCGTCCCGCCGTTCTGACCGGCCTGGCAATGCTCCTCGTGATCGGCTTTGCTGCGCTCTACATCGGCGGCTATTTCCATCGGGGTTCTATCGCTGCCAGCGGCGCCGCCTCTATGGTCGCGTCGGATGCTGGCCTGGAAATCTCGGCAATCCAGTTGAGCGGCAATCGCTATGCCTCACCGGCCGCCATTTCCGCGCAACTTGGCTTTGGCCCCGGCGAATCGATTTTCACAGCCGACCCGCAGCAGGCTCGCGCCAATCTGCGCAAGCTCGACTGGATCGCGGATGCGCAAGTCTCCCTCCGGTATCCGGATACGGTCTTGGTGCATATCGTGGAGAAGGCGCCGTTCGCGCTCTGGCAATCCGATCACGGGCTTTACGCGGTGGATCGCAATGGTCATCCCATCACCCCGGTCGGAGGATCGCGTTTCAAGCACCTGCCACTTTTCTTCGGTGACGAGCCGGACGGGGCGGCGGATCTCGTGCGAGCAGTTCATGCGCATCGCGCCGTAGCAGCTCGCGTGAAAGCCATGCAGCGGGTATCCGGCCGCCGATGGAATCTCGTTCTGGATGACGGCGTCCTGGTGAAATTGCCGGAAGAGAGTTGGCAAACGGAACTTGCGGCGCTGGAGCGCCTGATTGTGGAAGATGGCGTGCTGGAGCGCGACATCAGGGAGATAGATTTGCGCGTGCACGACAATTACGTGTTCGTTTTGCGTCATGTTGCGCCGCGCAAGAACACGCGGGGGGAACCAACCTAAATGGGCGAGACCATCAAATTGCGCACGGCAGGCGCGCAGCCGACCGCGTTCCGGACAGGGCTCGTTGCAGCACTGGATATCGGCTCGTCGAAAACCGTTTGCCTGATCGGGCGCGCCGAACCGGGCTCGTTGCGCGTAACGGGCGCCGCGCTCCGCGAATCGCAGGGTGTCAAGTCAGGAACCGTCATCAATGTGCAAGATGCGGAAGATTCCATCCGCGAAGCGGTGGCTGCCGCGGAAAATCTTGCCGATGTCCGCATTCAGACCGTGCTGGTTTCCGTCAACTGCGGCGCGCCGAAGAGCATTACGTCCCGAGCCGCCATGCAGATGGATAGCGATCTGATTTCGGACAGGCATATCAACGATCTGCTTTTGGAGGCGCGCGGGAAGTGCCGGGCCGACGATTACGAAATCATCCAGGCGGCGCCGGTCTCCTACGTAGTCGACGAGACCCGCGGCGTGCGCGATCCCCGTGGCATGTTCGGCCAGCGTATCGGCGTGACCATGCATGCGGTGGCGGTGAAGCCGCTGCCGCTTCAGAACCTGAAACTGGCGATAGAGCGGTGTCATCTCAGCATCGGTGCTGCGCTGATTGCGCCTTACGCCAGCGGCCTGTCTTGTCTTACTGCGGACGAGATGCAGCTCGGCGCCACTGTGATCGACATGGGCGGCGGTACAACGTCCCTTGCCGTCTTCATGGAAGGTCAACTGGTCTATGCGGATGTGGTGCCCTTCGGCGGCGCGCATGTCACCTCCGATCTCGCCCGGATGCTGTCAGCGCCGCTTTCTGCGGCCGAGCGGCTGAAGACGCTCTACGGCGCCGCCTTGGGCGAAATCGAAACCAGCACGGACGTTGTGGCTGTGCCCCAGATGGGCGAGGACAGCGACGACTATGCCTACCGCGTTCCGCGCTCCATGCTCACCCGCATCATACAGCCGCGGGTTGAGGAGATTTTGCTGGAAGTGCAGAACCGGCTACGCGCCAGCGGATTCGATGTTGCTGCCGGCCGTCGTGCGGTGCTGACCGGTGGCGCAAGCCAATTGGCGGGCACACGCGAGCTTGCGCAACGTGTCCTGAACAAGCAGGTGCGCATCGGGCGGCCCCAGACCTACTCAGGCCTGCCGGCTGCCGGTGCAGGTCCGGACTATGCGACGGCGCTGGGCCTCCTGACGGCAGGCGCCACCATGGCGCCGGAAATTCTGAACCCTGAACTTGCCCGCTCGAATGAAGAAGCCCGCGAAACGGGATTCTTGCAGCGGCTCGTCGGGAGTATCTTTGGGTGATTCGCGTGCAACAGAACAACAACGGGCACACGGGTTGGTGGAGAATTCAAGTCGAGAAGACCGCATGAGGAATGGAGCGTGACATGAAAATCGGAGTGCCCGAGAAGACGGAACTGCGGCCGCGGATCACCGTGCTCGGCGTGGGCGGGGCGGGCGGCAACGCCGTAAACAATATGATCGCCTCCAAGCTGGAAGGTGTGGAGTTTCTGGTCGCGAACACGGACGCGCAGGCCTTGGCGCAATCCAAGGCCGAGCGGTGCCTGCAGATCGGACCAATGGTGACAAGCGGCCTGGGCGCAGGTGCGAAGCCAGAGATCGGCCGAGCCAGCGCCGAAGAAACACTGGACGAGATGCTGGATCAGCTTTCCGGCTCGCACATGGTGTTCATCACCGCCGGGATGGGCGGTGGCACGGGTACGGGTGCTGCGCCGGTCATCGCACGGGCGGTGCGCGAGCAGGGCATGCTCACGGTTGGCGTCGTAACCAAGCCGTTCGCCTTCGAAGGCGAGCGGCGCATGCGCATCGCAGAGCGCGGCATCGAAGAGCTGCAGGCGTTCGTCGATACGCTCATCATCATTCCAAATCAGAACCTGTTTCGGGTGGCGAACGATCGCACGACATTCGCGCAAGCCTTTGCCATGGCGGACGACGTTCTGCATTCTGGCGTGCGCGGCGTCACCGACCTGATCGTGATGCCGGGCCTCATCAATCTCGATTTCGCCGATATCAAGACGGTGATGAGCGAGATGGGCAAAGCCATGATGGGCACCGGCGAAGCCGAAGGCGAGGAGCGGGCGCTGAAGGCAGCGGAAGCGGCCATTTCCAATCCCCTGCTGGACGAAGTTTCGATGAAGGGCGCACGTGGCGTGCTCATCAACATCACCGGCGGCCCGGACATGACCCTGTTCGAGGTGGATCAGGCGGCGAATCGCATTCGTGCGGAAGTCGATCCCGATGCCAACATCATCTTTGGCGGCACGTTGCTGGAGAACATGGAAGGCCGACTGCGGGTTTCCGTCGTGGCAACCGGTATTGAAGCGGAGGGACTTGCCAAAATGCCGCCCAATGTCGAGCCGTTGCGCCCGCGCGCCAGGCCGATGGCCGTGCCGAACATGACCGCTGCGCGTGCAGCGCTCCAACCTGTACCGGTTCCGGCCCGCGCGATGATGAATGCGATGCCAGACGAGATAAGGGCGGAGGCGACGATGGAGCGCAAGCCAATCTCGCCCATCGAGCCGCTGATTTTTGGTGGCAGCGATGAGCCGATGGAGGAGGTAGAAGTCGAGATTCCCGCAATTCCTGCAGTCGCTCGTGCCCAGCCGATGCGGGAATCGGTACCCGAACCGAAACCGGAGCCGAAACGGCGACGCTTCTTCGGCGGGTGGTCCGAGCGCAAGCCGGAGCTTCGCGCTGAACCTGTGGTATCGTCCCGGCCTGCGGCGCAGTCTCGGGCGACATCGCAGATCATGACGCGGTCACAGGCGGAGCAGCGCACGGCGCAGCCGGCGCAACCGGAGTTGCCGGACCTTGGTCCGCAGGAGGAGTTTGAAATTCCGGCCTTCCTGCGCCGCCAGACGAACTGACACTGACAGATCTTCAATCGAACGCGCCGGCGGCTTACCCTGCCGGTGCGTTTTGCTTTCCTGGCTGTTCGGGACCTGAAGGCAGCGATATAGAACCCTATGGCGCGCCGGACCTTGGCAAATGCAATTGAAGTGGAAGGCATCGCCCTCCACGCCGGGACGCCGGTGCGGATGAAACTTTCGCCAAATGAGCCAAATGCCGGTGTCGTATTCGGCCGTAGCGATCTGGGCGGCCGGTCGATTCCCGCACGCTATGAAAAGGTTGGCGAGACGCGGCTCGGTACGGTGATCGATGATGGCGCTGGCGTGAGCGTCGGCGTCATCGAGCATCTCATGGCGGCAATTGCTGGTCTGGAGATCGACGATCTGGAGGTGACGGTCGATGGACCGGAGCCGCCAATTCTCGACGGTGATGCACTCAGCTACTTGCGCGTGCTGCGCCAGGCCGGAATTACCGAATGGCAGGCGCGGCGCGACGTCATTCGCATCGAACGCACGATCGAAGTGCGGCAAGGTGAAGCGAGCGCAATGCTCATGCCCGCGGACGAACGTGAATTCGATTTTGAGATCGATTTTGCTTCTGCAGCCATCGGACGACAGCGATTTTCATGGGCGTTTTCTGCCGCAGGGTTTGAGCAGGAAATCGCGCCGGCGCGCACGTTTGGCTTCGTTCATGAATTGGAGGCCTTGAATAGAGCAGGCCTCGGCCGCGGCGCCACGCTTGAGAACACACTGGCCATAGAAGGCGACCGGGTGATCAATCAGCCGCTGATGCGCTTTCCTGACGAATTCGTAAGGCACAAGATTCTGGACGCCATCGGAGACCTGGCCCTCGCGGGGGCACCGATCGTCGGGCGATTCATCGGTCGCAAATCCGGCCATGCGCTGAACAACAGGCTCCTGAGGGCGCTCTTCTCGGACCCGGCGAATTACGCTGTGATGTCCGGCTGAACCCATGATGCACGCGACGCCGTCCGTCTGGACCGCAACGATCTGAAAATGGCATAAGGGGCTTGGCGCAGCTGGCGCCCAGAGTCCCAAAATCGGAAGAATGATGTCGTTTGTAAGTTTTCAGAAGGCAGCTGCGTGGCTTCGCTGTCGTACCCTGCCCCTAGTGGCAACCGGCATCGCCGTTGCCTCCCTCTCTGGCTGTTCGCTGTTCGACAGCAACAGCAGTGGGGGTGGCGACGATGAAGACGCGAAGTATGTCGAGCGTCCTGTTGAGCAGATCTATGCCGACGCGTGGAAAAAGATTCACGGACATTCCTGGGCCGATGCCGCGAAGCAGTTCGACGAAGTTGGACGGCAGCACCCCTATTCGATCTGGGCGCGGCGCGCGATGCTGATGAGTGCCTTTTGCTATTATCAGGCGAACAAATATCCGGACGCCATCTCAACCGCTGATCAATACATCCAGCTTCATCCCGGCAGCCCGGAAGTCGCCTATGCCTTCTATCTCAAGGCGATGTCGCTTTATGAGCAGATCACCGATGTTGGCCGCGACCAGACGAATACCGAGCAGGCGCTCACGGCGTTGCAGGACGTGGTGCAGCGTTTTCCCAATACAGAATATGCCCGTGATGCCCTGCTGAAGATCGACCTCACGCAGGACCATTTGGCCGGCAAAGAGATGGCCGTGGGCCGTTATTATCTTCGCCAGGGGGATTACATCGGCGCCATCAATCGTTTCCGCGTTGTCGTGGAACGGTATCAGCGCACCCCACAAATTGCGGAAGCACTGGAGCGGCTCACGGAGGCCTATTACGCGCTGGGTGTGTACGATGAAGCAAAAACGGCGGCCGCGGTGCTGGGGTCGAACTATCCCGGCAGTCTCTGGTACCAGGATTCTTATGATCTCCTGATCGCGCACAACATGAGGCCGGAAGCCAATCCGGCCTCATGGATCACCAGGCTCTTTCGGCCTCCCACCTGAGGCTTGCGGGGCATGCTGGCGACGCTCAAAGTTCGCGACCTCGTTTTGATTGAGGACGTGGAGCTGGAGTTTGCGCCCGGCCTGAATGTGCTGACCGGCGAAACCGGTGCGGGAAAGTCCATTCTCCTGGATGCATTGGGACTCGCCGCAGGCGCCCGTGCCGGCGCCCGTTCCAGTGTGCGCCCCGGTGCGCAGCAGGGCTCCGCTACCGCGATCTTCGAGCTATCAGGCGACCACGAAGTCTGTGCGCTGGTGGTAGAAAATGGCATTCCAACGGCGGGTGAAATTCTGCTTCGGCGAGCGATTGCTTCCGATGCGCGTACGCGGGCCTTCATCAATGACGAACCGGTGGGCGTGAATCTCCTGCGGGAAATCGGCGCCCTGCTGGTCGAAATTCATGGTCAAGCGGATGATCGGGGCCTGTTCGATCCGGCGACACACCGCCGGCTGCTCGATGCGTTTGGCAACCTTGATGAACTGGCGACGAAAACCGCCGCATTGTTTCAGGAGTTCCAGCATGTGCGAGAAAGCCTGTCAGAGCTGCACAAGGCTGCCGAAATTGCTGCCGCCGAAGCCGACGAGCTTCGACATTCGGTTGAGGAATTGTCGGCCTTGATACCGGAAGCAGGCGAAGAGCAGGCGCTCGCGGGCGAGCGCGCTCTGCTGATGGATGCAAGCCGTATTGCGGAAGAGCTTTCCGCGGCCGTCGAATTGCTCGGTGGAGAGCGTGGGGCAGAAACCTCGCTCGCAGGGGCGCTGAAACGCCTTACGCGCCAGAAGAACCAGGCGCGCGTGGCTGTGGCTTCTGCGGAACGTGCGGTCGAGCAGGCATCCTCCCTCGCGGAGGAAGCGCGGCGTGAATTGCAGAGTTTATTATCCCGTTTGGAATTGGATGCCGGCGAGCTGGACCGCAAGGAGGAGCGGCTATTCGCGTTGCGCGCCGCTGCGCGGAAATACGGTGTCACCGCCGATGAACTTCCGCGCGTGTTGGCGGACGCGCAGACCCGGCTCGACTTGATCGGCGGAAGCAGCGACTTGTTGAAACGGGTGGAAGCCGACACAGCTACCGCGCGTTCCACTTTTCTGCAGTCCGCGCAGGTGCTCTCCGCTGCACGCCGGAATGCGGCTCGGGAGTTGGAAAGTGGGGTGGCGGTTGAACTGGTGCCTCTCAAACTCGGTCATGCCAAGTTCCGCGTTTCCCTTGTGCCAATTGTGGAAGAGGACGCCGGCGCACATGGCCTGGAACGCGTGGCCTTCGAGGTGGCAACGATCGAAGGGGCGTCCTTCGGACCGTTGGCGAAAATCGCCTCCGGCGGCGAGCTGGCGCGCTTCTCGCTGGCCCTGAAGGTCGCGCTGTCCGAGGCAAGCCCACCCGCTGCATTGGTGTTCGACGAAGTGGATCGTGGCGTTGGCGGCGCGGTGGCGGATGCCGTGGGCGAGCGCTTGCAGCGGCTCTCGCGCACCACTCAGGTGTTGCTCGTCACGCATGCGCCACAAGTGGCAGCGCGCGCGGAGCGGCACTTTCGGATCACGCGCCAACGCGATCGCACAGAAGTGCAGCTGCTTTCGGCCGAGGAACGAGTGGAGGAAATCGCGCGGATGCTGTCCGGGGCCGCGATCACGGAAGAGGCGCGCGGGGCGGCGCGGCGCCTCCTGGTCGAGGCGCAATCGCCGCAGAAGAAAGTTCGTAAGCGCGCATGACATCGCGAAAGTCTGCCGAGGCGCTTTCGAAAACAGAGGCGGCAAAAGAACTCGAATGGCTGGCGAACGAAATCGCAGCCCACGACCGGCGCTATTATCTGGACGATGCGCCGTCTGTTTCTGATGCCGCGTATGATGAATTGCGCAAGCGCAATGCAGCCATTGAGGCTCGCTTTCCGGAACTGGTGCGAGCCGACAGCCCCAGCCATCGCGTGGGCGCCAAGCCGAATGAAAAGTTCGCCAAGGTGGTGCACAGCGTGCCGATGCTGTCGCTGGACAACGCCTTCAGCGATGAGGATATCGCCGATTTCGTGGCGCGGGTACGCAGGTTTCTCGGACTGAAGGAAGGCACGGAACTCGCGTTCACCGCGGAGCCCAAGATCGATGGGCTTTCGGCCTCGCTGTGTTACGAGAAAGGCCTGTTCGTGCAGGGTGCCACGCGCGGCGATGGTACGGAAGGCGAGGACATCACCGCCAATCTCCGTACCTTAAAGGATATTCCGTTGCGGCTGCATGGCCGTGCGCCGGAAGTCACAGAGGTACGTGGCGAAGTGTACATGACGCACGCGAATTTTGCGGCTCTCAACAAACGGCAGGAGAAGGAAGGCAAGCCGCTCTACGCCAATCCGCGCAATTCTGCGGCCGGTTCCGTGCGACAGCTCGACCCGGCAATTACCGCCTCGCGCACGCTCAATTTCTTTGCTTATGCGTGGGGCGAAGTGAGCAAACTGCCGGCAGGTACGCAATCGGGCATGCTGGAGGCGTTCAAGGACTGGGGCTTTCGTGTCAATCCGCTGACCAGGCGCTGCTCCACGACGGAAGAGATTCTGAAATTCTATCGCGATCTCGAAAGCAAACGCGCCAGCCTCGGCTACGATATCGACGGTGTCGTCTACAAGGTCGATGACCTCAAGCTGCAGGAGCGGCTCGGCTTCGTCTCACGCAGTCCGCGCTGGGCCATCGCGCACAAATTCGCCGCCGAGCAAGCCGAGACAGTTCTTCAGGATATCGACATTCAGGTCGGGCGCACTGGAACGCTGACGCCGGTTGCCAAGCTGAAACCCGTCACGGTCGGCGGTGTGGTGGTACAGAACGCCACCTTGCACAACGAGGACGAAATCGCGCGTAAAGACGTGCGTGTCGGCGATACCGTCGTCGTGCAGCGTGCCGGTGATGTCATTCCACAAATTGTGCGGGTTCTTCTGGAGAAGCGGCCGAAAGGCGCAAAGCCGTACAAATTTCCGGACAAATGCCCGGCTTGTGGCAGCCATGCCGTCCGCGAGGTGGACGAAAAGACCGGCGAAGCGGAAGCGGCGCGGCGGTGCACGGGCGGCCTCATCTGCCCGGCGCAGGCTGTGGAGCGGCTCCGGCATTTCGTCTCGCGCAATGCCTTTGACATCGAAGGTCTTGGCGAGAAGCACATCGTCGCGTTTTACGAAGACGGCCTGATCAAGGAGCCGGCTGACATCTTTCTCCTGAAGAAGCGCTACGGCGCAGGAGACAAGGCGATCATGGCCCGCGAAGGTTGGGGCGAGCAGAGCGCCCGGAAGTTATTCGAGGCGATCGACCGCCGGCGCGAAATCCCTTTTGACCGTTTTATCAATGCGCTCGGCATTCGCCATGTCGGCGAGACGACCGCAAGGTTGCTGGCGCGCACGTACCACACAGCGGATGCGTTGGTTGCGGCGATGGAAAGCAAAAGTGCCGTCGAAGAGCTGGATGCCATCGAAGGCATCGGCTTGACGGTTGCGGAGGCTGTCAAGGACTTCTTCGATGAACCGCACAATCGCAAGGCGGTCGATCATCTGCTCGAGCAGGTGACGGTCACGCCGGTTACAACACTGCGCGCCGCCAACTCGCCGGTCGCCGGCAAAACTGTCGTATTCACCGGCTCACTGGAAAAGATGACGAGACAGGAGGCGAAGGCGCGCGCAGAAGCGCTGGGCGCAAAAGTGTCAGGCTCCGTTTCTTCCAAAACAGATATCGTCGTCGCCGGCCCGGGTGCCGGTTCGAAGCTCACCGAAGCGGAGAAGCACGGCGTGCAAGTGATTGATGAAGATGCCTGGCTGAAGCTGATCGAAAGCGCCTGAACGCTAGAGCGGCTTGTCCAATATATGCTCGGTGCAGCGCCACACGGTCGTGTTGCCTTCGGACACGCATCGCACCGGCCTCAGCTGGGGCCACGACGGGGTGTAGGCGTAGCGCAGTGAACCATCCCTCGGCTCGTAGCGTATATCGGGCACCTCCGGCAGCGATGGCATGTAGCCCGGCGTCAGCATGCCCAAGGTCACGGGAAATTCGCCCTTGTCGCGGCGATAATTCTGCAGCGCCATGATAATCTCGTTCGCGCTGCGGCGATAACCCATGCCGGCGGGATCCTGATTGACATCCCAGACCGAGCAGCCGCCGAGCAAGCCAAGCGCAAACAGGACAAGTACGGCGCGTTGCATTCGATCCCCTTCGTGCCGGCTACTGTTCAGGCCGACAAAGCCTTTGCCAGAATGGGAAGGCTCCTGTCCATCCGGTAATCGACAGAACTGTGGTCGTCCGGGAATTCTTCGTAGGTGTGCGGCACGCCCAGCCGCTCCAGTGCGCGGTGAAAGCGCCGGGCCCCGTAAACGAGATTGTACTGATCAATCTCGCCGCAATCGATGTACACGGCCTTCATCTGCTTCAGCCCCAGCCCTTGCTCCTCGACCATTATGCAGGGATCCCATTTGCGGAAATTTGCCCAGCGTTCGGGAATGAGTTCGGAAGTGTCCATCGTTACCGGCAGGCGGACGCCGAGATAGGCGTTCGGATCGGGATCGTAGGTGGCGCACATGGCGAGCGTCATCAGATCATGGACGTCGCTGTCCTTGGTTTTCGGCCCCGCGTAAAACGCCTCGATCCATTTCTGGATGGAGTTGCCGTGCCTCGCGAGGGCGCGCAGCAGTTTCGGGAACTCCGGCAGGTAGCACCACTCGAAACCCATGTCGCCCGAGTGCGAAGCCGCCGCCGCCCAGAAATCCGGATGCAGCAGAGCATGCGCGATGGAGCCGTAACCACCGGAACTTTTGCCGAAACACCCCCGCCGTCCCTGGCCGCCGCAGCCGAATTTCTGCTCCACGAATGGCACGCATTCGGTAAGCAGGAAATCGTCCCAGCGTCCGATGGCTGCACTGTTGATGTACTGATTGCCGCCGAGTTTTGTGAAGCAATCGGGTAGCGCGACAACACAGGGCGGCATCTCACCCGTGGCGATCAGCCGGTCGAGCCGCTCGGGGAGATTCTCGCCGAAGTTCTTCCAGTTGGTGTGTGCCGGGCCGCCGGCGGTGAAGCCCACCAGATCGACCAGCAGCGGCAGCCCGCGTCCGTCATGCCCCGCCGGTACATATACATCGACGATCCGCTCGATGGGGTCGCCCATCATATTGGCCTTCAGCACGCTGCTTTCGATCCGAAAGCGGTGAATCTGCCCCGGCGCGGCGGTGTGATCGCGTCTCATTTGTTCTCCATTCAAACGGTCGGCCGGGCTCGTGCCGGCTGCCAATCGGCATATTTCAGATAGGCAGGCTCTGCTGTGCGGCCGGACTTCCGGTCCTCCAGCCTCTCCGCAAGCCATTGCACCCATTCGAATTGACGACGACTGCCAGTGCGCTTGCGATCCCGCTCGACCCACGGACGTACGTGTGCCCAGAACGATGTGATGGCGCCGCCGAGCAGCTCTTCGATTGTTTCTATCGCTATGATACCCCGAAACACCATGTAGCCTACGGTTTCAATTCGCACACCGTAATCCTCGATGGCTTGCGTGCACTGCGGCCCGCGATCGTCGATCTGCTCCGGCGTCACATTGTCGGGAAGATGGATGATCACGCTGAGCGAATGGCTCCAGCCTTCGCTCTGGATTGCCTCGATAATGGCCAGTGCCGCCTGTTCTGCGCGCATTCGATTTGCGACGCGCACCTGCAGGGCGGCAAAGACCAATGCGCCGATCAGTGTCAGCGTCGAGGCTATATTCAGGGCATCGGCCAGATGCGTCATTCAGATTGCGCGCGTTGCTTGTGCGAGCCATTCGCGCGTTTCGGCGTCAACCTGCGATAAGAGGGTTTCGCGCACCCGCTTGTGATACTGGTTCAGCCATACGCGTTCTTCGTCGGTCAGCAGTTTCACTTCAACGAGGTTAAGGTCGATTGGCGCCAAGGTGATGGTTTCGAATTCCATCATCGGCCGGTCGCCGTCCGGAATGGGCTTCGGCTCCGTTACCACAACCAGATTTTCGATGCGGATGCCGTATTCGCCTTCCTTGTAATAGCCGGGTTCGTTGGAGCAGATCATGCCGGGCTTGAGCGGCTGCAGGATGGGCTTCTTTGAAATGTTCTGCGGCCCCTCATGAACGGACAGATACGAACCTACACCATGGCCCGTGCCATGATCGTAATCGAGGCCGGCATCCCACAATGGCTTGCGCGCAAAAGCATCAAGCGCCGCACCGGTCGTGCCCTCCGGAAAGCGCATCATAGCCAGCGCGATGTGGCCTTTCAGCACGCGTGTGAAGCGGTCTTTCATCTCGGCGTTCGGTTCGCCGACAATCATCGTGCGCGTCACGTCGGTGGTGCCGTCCGGATATTGTCCCCCGGAGTCGATGAGATAGATCTCGTCGCGGTTGATCTTGCGATTGCTCGATTTCGTGACGCGATAGTGCGGCAACGCGGCGTGCGGTGCGGCGCCGGAAATCGAATCGAACGACAGATCGGTCAAAGCGCCATTCTGACGGCGATATCCTTCCAGCGCCTCGGCCGCTTCGATTTCCGTGAGATGCCCGTTCGGCGCCTCGCGTGCCATCCAGGCCAGGAAACGCGTGAGCGCCGCGCCATCGCGGATGTGCGCCTGACGCGCGCCTTCGATTTCCGCCGCATTCTTGCAGGCCTTGGGCAGCTGGCAGGGATCGGCGGCGCGTTTGATCTTCGCGCCGGCCTTTTCCAGCCGTTCAAA
>DATAVW010000008.1:0-11677 GCA_036267515.1 Rhizomicrobium sp. | reverse complement strand
CCGCCGCTTCAGCCGTCGCCGCGCCCTGTGCGATCCATCGTGGCTCGCGTCCAACAAGTTGAATCACCATCAGCGGAAGGCCGTCGCCCACGGCGGCCCGGCGTACGACATCGGGGCGGCCGTGCGCAAACGCCTCACAAGCCACCATTTCCGTCGCGACATAAGCAGCGTCAAGTCGGGAGGCAGCGCGCCGATATGGCAGATCGGAAATTCCCGTCATCGGCGCGCTCAGCACGCGACCGGGTATACGGACATCACCGATCATAAGATGCGCGGGCGGGTGTTTCTGCGTCGGTTGCTCGTCAGACAGTGTCGCCTTCACATGGCGCCTCTCAGGAACGGGCCATTATCGCCATAGCCGCATGGCAGTCTGATACAATTCACTTTTCTTGCGAGAGTCCGCTTGAATGGAGTTGTGCAGCTGATCGGGGTCAACAGGATCGTTAGCAGAGCGCACCTGAGTGTCTTGTCCAAAACCGATGATCTCGTAAGCAAACCAACGTCGCAGCAAGGGCGCTACGACGGCTCTGCATGATTGGTCAGAGATTAAAATAGCAAATTGTTCCTTGGAGAGCTTGTACCCCGTGCCGTAGGTGACATGCGGACGCGCTATTCTTGGGGAAGTCTCCGTCACTTTGGAGGCGCCTGCATCGCGCATCGGCCACAGCCAAAGGGGTCATCATGCCCGCGAATTGAGGGATATGCCGAGGTGAAGTGCCTTCTGACGTAACGCCCCTTCGGTCCTTTTGAATTTGCGAGCAATTTTTGCGGCCGGGACTTTGGATTTCGCTAACGACTTGAGCTCGCGAATATCTTCTTTGGTCCAGGGGCGTCGCTTGACGGTCTTTTTCGGCATGAT
The DNA here is from genome assembly GCA_036267515.1 of Rhizomicrobium sp. Classification (GTDB taxonomy): domain Bacteria; phylum Pseudomonadota; class Alphaproteobacteria; order Micropepsales; family Micropepsaceae; genus Rhizomicrobium. Next base: position 10,818 of record DATAVW010000008.1, on the reverse strand, counting down.
CCTGATCCAGCTAATGCTCTGCCGTCTGTAGCATGGGCTAAATCAGAATCGATAGCACCAATCCGAGCCTCACGACCGAATATCTGTCTTTCGCACTCAGCGGTCATACTCGAAAACTGTTGCGGGGGCAGTTTTCGACACTGGAAAGAAGCGATGCTGCCTTAGCTAGAGAGCAGACAGCTGACTCCGCGGCGGCTGTGCGGAATTGACTGATAAGTTGAGTGCTCCGTTACGAAAGAATGCCCGACATCCGGCAGCGCTCTCGTTGTAAGCGCCGCTTGGGTTTAGCGTTAACGACGCGTTCGCTGTCGTCGCGCGCGTTCTAGCAGGTGAATGGCGCGATTCCGGCATCATCGGCCGGGCTGCCCGCGCCGTGGTGGATATCAGTGAATCCGCTACTCGTCGTACACCAACCGCTGTTGAAAATGTCTTGTGGCGTCGCATCCGCGCCGACGAACCCGCCACTCAAGCCGGGACCGGTGATTGATCCGAAGGATTCGGAATCGGAAATCGAAGTCGTGTAGACGCCGCCGCCAACGATCTCCGCAGCGAAGCCTCCGCATTTGGCACACCCCGCGCTCGAAACCGCGCCCGTGGCTACAGCTGCATCGATGACGGCCGTGTCCACCCCTACGAACCCTCCCGCCTCGCTGCCGCCGCTAACGGGCCCGCTGGAAGAGGAATTGGCGATAAAGGCGGACCCGCAACAGATCTGTCCTAAATTCTGACCGATGAAACCGCCGACGGTGCCGGCCGCGGTGGACGTTGACATTACAGCCCCGGTGGCAAACGACCAGGTGATGTTCGGCGTCAGGAACACGTCCGTCCCCGCAGCGCCGATCAAACCTCCCATGGTGTATTCTGAACCGGGTCCGGAGATGGAAACCATGCCTTGGCCGGCAAAGGAGTGATCGACATCGCTCTTCGTGTAGCCGATCAGTCCGCCGACCGCGCAGTGCGAACCCGACTCGTAATCCACCTGCACGGTTGCAAGCGAATGGGAAAAGCTGACGAGGCCCGTGTTCATTCCGACAAGGCCACCGGCAAAACAATCGCCGTCGCCTGAGAACGTCACTGAGACAGTAGTGTTGTTGTCCACGGACACCCCCACAAGCGCTCCGTCATTCTCTCCTACAAATCCGCCAATCGCGCCGTCGTTCAGAGTCAAGAGATTGAAATGGCGGAGGCGCAAATTCTCCACAAACGCTGTTTGCCCGGTATGCCCGAACAACCCGCCAATCTGTCCGTCGCTGCTCTCCAGATGCAACCCGCTGATGGCATTGCCCAGCCCTTCGAAATTGCCCTGAAAAGTCGTGGAGATCGGCGAGTGCACGTATTTGCCATCCGGCCTGGCGTTGTAGTTCGCGCTGAATGCGAAATTGCCGGAGGGGTCACGCTGGATAAGTTGCGCGAGCAGCTCGATAGTGTTCGCAAGAATATAGCCTTGGCCGTTGATGGTGAGCGGATTTCCCGTGCTGAGGAAACCGATTTGGCCTTTGTCACCGAAGGACAGCGCGCCGCCGGCCCCGGTCGCATTGTAGATGAGCGTGAGAGGCGCAGGGCCCGCATCCGTCACGGCTTTATTCACCACGATGTTGCCGATGGCCTGCAAGGTGAGGCCGTTGGCGCTGGCCCAGCTGAATGGCGCATTTACGAAAATGTCTGGCGCTTGCGCGTTGGTGCCAATGGTCACGCTTCCGTCGCCAAGCAGACGCGTGAGATCGCCCACATTCAAAACTGCGACAGTTGAAGTCGGTGTGCAGACTCCACCGGAGCACTGCATGTTCTTTGTCGCTTTCGTGGAGATGGTTACGCCAACCAGTTTTGCAGGCGGCAGCGTCTTCAGCAGCTACAAGAAAGGCCGCTGGGCGGGGCCCTTCAGATGTTGGAGCGCTGTCAGTGCAAACCCACGAAGCACGGTCGTGCTCGGATTGATTGCGGGATGGGTCACCGGTGAAGCTTGCTTCGGCGCGCCTGTGGCGGAGGCGCTAAGCCCGCTAATGCAGACCAACGAGAGTCCAAGCACTATTGAGACAATAGACGATCGCATCGAAGCCTCCCCGTATGCTTCGTATTCGCGCTGACTGCGCGAGCCGATGAATTTACGCCAGATGAGCTGTGATTGGGAGTCCTGTCATATCAGAACTCATCTCGATTAAATTTGTAACCATCCAACAGCGTGCTTCAGTGCAGCAGTGTCCACACGCCGCAGAAGCACGATTCACGCGGCCACCAGCACCGCCACACCTGCCTAATAGCCCTGCTGGCCGGCGGCGCCGCCTATCAGCGACGTAGCGGCGAAGACCCGCGTGGCTTTGGAGTTCATCTGACAACAAGTGGAACCTGCGGCTGCAGGGGATGAAGCCGCATCCGCACCGGGTGCACGATGTGCCGTCTTCGCCATTTCAATTGCGGTCCGGCACAAGGCCAGATTATCAGAACATTTTCGCTCCTGACCTAGTCTTTTTCGCTCCTGTCCAAGAATTTCCTGAGGAGGGGCCGTAGCGTCTCGTCGCCTTTGGGCGACCGCACGTGACGGGAGAATGCCATGCTTCGTTGTTTAACTTTCTTGCACTCGAAGTTTCGTACCCGGCTGACCATTGCTGCGGCCACAGGCCTGTTGGCTCTAGCGCCGGTAAGCAGCGCCTTCGCGTACACGTTGAAGACACTGCATTCGTTTTGCACCGAAAATAGCTGCGGCGATGGCGACACGCCGCTCGCCGGATTGCTGATGGACGCGTCCGGAAATCTCTATGGCACGACCGAGACCGGTGGAAAATACAGCAGCGGCCTGGTGTTCAAGCTGATCCCAAACGCGAAGAAGACGAAGTACACCGAACACGTCCTGCACAGTTTCTGTTCGCAAGCTGGCTGCCCGGGCGGGGCGTTCCCGAGCTATGCCAGCCTGATTATGGACGTCGACGGCAATCTCTACGGCACGACCGGCGGCGGCGGAAAATTCGGCGCCGGAGTGATCTACAAAATGAGACCGCTGGCCAATGGCTGGGCTTACGCCGCCATTCATTCGTTCTGCGCCAAGACCAATTGCATCGATGGCAGCGACCCCGAAGTGGGACTTGCCTATGCCGGCCAAGCTTCCGGCGCGCCATGGGACGGAACTTCGCCGCTCTTCGGCACCACCTATACCGGCGGCGCGAACAACATGGGCTCCGTCTATGAGTTCTCTCCCAACGGTTCCGGATGGAGCTATCAGGTAATTCACTCCTACAGCTCGGGCTTTCACGGCGGCGAGTTGCTGGTCGATTCGTCCGGCAATCTTTTCGGCACGACTCTCCTTGGCGGCTCAAACAGCGGCGGCACGCTCTACAGGCTCGCAGCGGGGACCTGGAACGAAGCCACGTTTCACAATTTCTGCGCCGAGGCGAATTGCTCCGACGGGTGGGAGCCCTCCGGAAGGTTGTCGATGGACGCGAACGGCAACCTCTTCGGCACGGCCCAAGGCGGCGGCGCCGGATCTCATTGCACGGCGGATCATGGCTGTGGCGTCGCCTTCGAGCGCACCGCCGGCGGCAAATATAAAGTACTCTACGACTTCTGTTCGCTGCAGAATTGCAAGGACGGCCAATATCCGTCGTCTGGCCTGATCGTGAAGGCCAGTGGCGACCTCCTCGGCACGACCTATGGGGGCGGCACAGGTCCCGGTGGAACGGCCTTCTCGCTGAGCCATAACAACAATTGGGCCGAAACCGTGCTGTACAATTTTTGCAGCGAACAGAACTGCACAGATGGCGCGGGTGTAGTAGCGCCGATCATCCAGGACAAGCAGGGCAATCTCTATGGCACAGCAGCGCTTGCCGGCGCGAACGGCACCGGCGGAACGGTGTTCGAGCTAAAGCCCTAAAGTGAGAGGATTGGCCCCTTCTCAAAGGAGAGCTCATGCGCAGGCTGTTGCAAATTCCCATTCTGTCGTGTTGCGCAATTGGGAGCACAACGATCACATTGGTGGTGGCCCTGCTTGGCAGCGCGTCCGCCGCCACGCTGAAAACGCTGCATTCGTTTTGCACGGAAAACAATTGCGGTGACGGCGAGACGCCACGGAATGGCTTGTTGATGGACAAGTTGGGCAATCTCTACGGCACCACCGAATTTGGCGGCAAATACAACAAGGGACTCGTCTTCAAGCTCCTTCCAAACGCGAACAAGACCAAATACACCGAGCACATCCTGAAAAGTTTTTGCGCGAAGGCGGGCTGCGCGGACGGAGCCTATCCCGACAGCGAGCTCATCATGGACGTGGACGGCAACCTCTACGGCGCCACGGAAGGTGGCGGCGCGCATACCGATGGCGCGATTTTCAAAATGAAGCCGCTGCAGAACGGGTGGAGCTTTGGCCTGATCCACTCGTTTTGCGCTCACCCGCCCGATTGCGCGGATGGCGGTGTTCCCTATGGCGGTCTTGCCTATGCCAGTCAGTCTTCCGGCAAGCGCTGGGACGAAACCTCGCCGTTGTTCGGAACGACGAGCTCGGGAGGCGCCAACGGCAAGGGTACCGCCTATGAGCTGTCGCCGAGCGGTTCGGGATGGAACTATCAGGTTCTCCACAGCTTCAATCCGTCCGGCAGTGTCGACTCGGCATATCCGGGTCCGCTCCTCGTGGACGCGTCCGGCAATCTTCTGGGTGTGACTTACTATGGCGGCAAATACGGCGCCGGTATGTTGTACAGGCTCGCGTCGGGCGCCTGGAACGAGGTGACGCTCCACAATTTTTGTGCCGAGGCCCTTTGCGCCGATGGTGCCAGAGGCATTGGACGATTGGCGATGGACGGTTCCGGCAATCTGTTCGGCACGACCGTGGCGGGCGGTTCAGGATCCAATTGTGGTGAACCCGGTCTCTGCGGCGTTGCCTTCGAGCGCACAGCAGGCGGCAAGTACAAGGTCATCTATGATTTCTGCGCGAAGACGAACTGCAAGGATGGGGCCGAACCCGCCGCCGGCCCGATCGTAGATTCCAGCGGCAATCTTTTTGGCGTGACCGGCACGGGCGGCGCGGCGAACGGTGGAACGGCGTTCATGCTGAGCCACAATGCCGGCAAGTGGACCGAGCAGGTGCTCTACAGCTTCTGCAGCGAGAACGGCTGCGCCGACGGCGGACATCCCGCTGCGCCGGTCATCGAGGACAGCGCGGGCAACCTTTATGGCACCACTTACGACGGAGGCGCGAACGGCAATGCCGGTATCGGCACCGTGTTCGAGTTCAAGCACTGATGGCCGGAACGATCATTCGATTAAGGAGGAGGAGGATGTCATGCGTGACCGGTCCAATTTCCGAAATGTGATTTTGCAACGTGTCCTGACGATCGCCGCCGCGACAATCTTGTTCGCGCTTGTCCCGCTCGGCAATGCGACCGCCTACACGCTGAAGACGCTGCATAATTTCAACGAAACAAACGGCAACAGCCCGTTCGCAGGCGTGCTGGAGGATGGCGCTGGAAATCTTTATGGGACCGCCTGGGGCGGCGGCAAATATTATAGCGGCGTCGTGTTCAAGATGGTCCCGAATGGCACGAAGTATTCCTACCGCATAATCAAGAATTTCTGCGCCAAAGCGAACTGCGCGGACGGGCAGTATCCTTACGCCGGCGTCATCATGGATGCGGACGGCGATATCTGGGGAACGACAGCGCACGGCGGAAAATACGGTGGCGGCGTTTTGTTCGAACTCATACCTGGGGCCAACGGCTGGGCTTGGAAGGTGGTTCACAATTTCGGCAACGGCAATGACGGCAATACTCCAATTGCAGGGCTCACCTATAGGGGGCAGCAATCGAATGAACTCTGGGGAGAAGGGTTCGAACCGGCTTTTGGCACCACTGCGTACGGCGGCAAGTATGGCCGTGGTGCCGTCTACAAACTGGCGCGCAGCGGATCGACCTGGATATATACAATCATCCACAACTTCGATATCGGCGCGGCCCCGCAGGAGCTCGCCATGGATTCTGCCGGCAATCTTTTCGGCACGACGAATGGAGGTGGCACGAATGGTGGAGGCCTGATGTACAAGCTGGCGAGCGGTACGTGGAAGGAGACGACGCTTCATCAGTTCTGTTCACAAAACAACTGCGCGGACGGAAGAGGGCCGGGCGGACGACTCTGGATCGACAACTCCGGCAATCTCTTTGGCACGACAACAGTAGGCGGCACCGGCAGCAATGCCAGCTGCCCGAGTGGCGGTTGCGGGACAGCCTTCGAATATATGCCGGGCGGCGGCTATGAGGTGCTCTACAATTTCTGTTCCGTGATCGACAATGGGACATGCGCCGACGGCGATAACCCCGGGGCGGGCCTGGTCATGGACAGCAGCGGCGCGCTCTTCGGTACGACCGTTTCCGGCAATCCGAACGACCCTAACGGCGGCACGGCGTTCAAACTGGTTAAGCAGGGCGAGACATGGCAACTCGCGCTCATAGGCTTTCCGGAATCGCCGTACGCGCCACTCGCACAGGATTTCTATAACGGCAATTTGTACGGCACGACTCTGAAAGGCGGACCGTATGCGTCCGGCACGGTGTTCGAGCTGAACCCCTAGCCGGCAGCACAATTACCCGATCAGGAGGATCTCATGCACATCCAATCCCAGTCTCGAAATCAGGCTCTGCACCGTGCGGCCGCAATCCCCGCCGCGGCGCTCGCCGCCTGCCTTTTTACGGCGACCGCCATGGCGCAATCGCCGCAAGCAGAAGCTCCAACCGTTCCGATACTAAAGGGAGGCTATGTTCTGACAGCAACGGAAAATTGCCTGCCGGATTCCGCAGGTCTTCGCAACGAAACGGCCAGCCTCACCTTCGATCCGAAGTCGGGCACGGCGAAGATAAAAGGCTACGTGATGAGCGGCGACCCTCTTTCGCTGAACCCGGCAAAGGGCAGTGCGAGCTATTCGAATTCCACGCAGACGCTCACGCTCGGCTCCCAGACCTATCAAGCCGTATATGGCCACCGTGAGAAGGGGATCGCGACCTATGTCTCGTTTATGGCGGTTGAACCGGATGGCTGCGGATATCAGGGCTGGCTTTCGCGCCAATAGAGCTTCGATGCACTGCCTGCCGCGATGAGGAGGACATCATGAGCCACCGATCTCTTTTGCGAAGCTTTATCCCGCGTCATGTGCCGCGCATCGTTTTCGCCGCCACGTTGGCCTTTGCAATCGCCCCGTCCGGCGCATCGGCCTATACGCTGACGACGCTGCATTCCTTCTGCGCCTGGGCGAATTGCGGTGATGGCATCGTTCCCAGCGAATTGCTGGAAGATTCTTCCGGTGATCTGTACGGGACCGCAGAGGCAGGCGGCAAGTACGGCGAGGGCGTTGTTTTCAAGCTGTTGCCAAATCCGAAAACCGGAAAATACAACGAACACGTCCTTCATAATTTTTGCAAAAAAACGAAGTGCCCTGACGGCAAGGCCCCTGTTGGGGGCCTGATTATGGACATCGCTGGCAACCTGTATGGAGTCACCGAGCAAGGCGGAAAGTCGAACGCCGGCGTGATTTTCGAAATGACGCCCGTCCAAGGCGGCTGGAGCTACAAAGTTCTCCACTCCTTTTGCAACGAGGCCAACTGTACCGATGGCGCCCTGCCAACACAGGGTCTCTCTTATCTGGGCCAGGAAAGCGGAGCCCTGTGGGACGGAAAAGTGCCGATCTTCGGCACGACATCGGAAGGTGGGGTGGGCACAGGTTACGGCAACGGCATCGACTACGAAATCACCTCAGCCCCGATTTCGCTCTACATGGTGATCCACACGTTCACGTCCGGCATAGCTCCGCAGCGGGTGCTCGTGACCGCGAGCGGCAGCCTTTTCGGCACGACTGTGGCCGGTGGAAAATACAATCACGGCTTGCTCTACAGGCTTACGCCATCTGGCGGCACGTGGACGGACGCAGTCCTTCACAATTTCTGCGCCAACGCCCAATGCACCGATGGTGCCGATCCTTTCGGCCGGCTGGCAATGGACGCAGCTGGAAATCTGTTTGGGGCCACGCGCAGCGGTGGCGCCAACTGCAACGTTGATTGCGGGGTTACTTTCGAGCGCCCGGCCGGTGGCGGCTATCAGGTGACCTACAGCTTCTGCTCACTATCGGCATGCGGTGATGGAGGAGAGCCTCTAACCAGCCCCGTGATCGACAGTTCCGGAAATCTCTTCGGCACGACCGCCCGCGGCGGACCGAATGGCGGCGGCATTGTATACAAACTTACGCCCGGCGGGACACTATCGGTGCTTTACGGTTTCTGCGCCGGTGGACCGTGTGTAGACGGCGACGGACCAATCGAGCCCCTCCTGCTGAATGCACATGGCGATCTATTCGGAAGCACATTCGGCGGCGGCGCGAACGGCGACTTCGGGACGGTGTTCGAACTGACGCCGTGACGTAGCGAGATCAACGCCAGCCAGAACCTGCGAGCGCCTCTACGCGCGCGCCTCAAGGCCGATAGCAGAGAACCCGCGGAAGCGATCCCGCGGGTTTTCGTTTTTCAATTTCGGCTGCGGTTGTTCCGCACGTCAGAAGGGGAGGCGCCATAGTGCGCGCGGAACTGGCGATTGAAATAGGAGACATCGTTGAAGCCGCAGGCGAGTGCGACTTCCGCGATCTGCTGCCCGTCGTAACGCGAGCTCGACAGCATCCGATAGGCGAGCGCCAGCCGCTCCTCGCGGACGAATTCGGTAAAGGTCGTGCCGTCCGTCTCGAACAGCAGCTGGATCGAGCGCGGCGTCAACCGGCGGCGGTCCGCTATCGCGGAGATGGACAACGCCCCACTCGCGAGCCGACGCCGGATATCGCCCTTGACGGCGTGCAAGCGTGCGGCGCGAATGCCGCGCCGGTTTTCGACTCCCGCGGCGTCCCAGGTTCCGCCGAGCGCGATCGCCGCCAGATCGTAAAGGTGGCCGGACGCGGCGTCGCGCAACTCCTGCGTGGCGATCGAAAATTCGTTGCGCAATGCGTTCGCATACGTCAGCAGCAGCCGCAGCGCGGGCGAATTCGCCGGCACCGGACGCCCGACGCAATCCTCGGCATCCGGCAGCAACGCCTTCAATCGCCAGCGCGAGAGCCTGAGCACGGCGAGCGCATAGGGCGAACCTATGCCGATGGCGAAAGGATCCGCGCACGACAACGCGATGGCCTCGCCGGCGGCCAGGGCGACCTCGCCCCCTCTTTGCGCGTAGCAACCCGGGGCGTCCGTCCACTGGAAGATCAGGTCGTCGTTGCCGTCGCGGATCAGGTCGGGCGTGCGGCTCACTCGCACCGGCGGGCAGGCGGCGCGAAAGAGGTTGCAATCGGGCAGCGCAACCATCGCTCCTTCGACGCGAAAGTTTTCGGAAAGCGGCTCTATGTGCAGCCGAAGCTGCTCCGGGCCGACGACTTCACGAAGCAGCGCGACGCGTTCGGCTTCCGGCCAGTTGTCGGTGGAAAACCGCAAATTCCCGAACGCGTGCGATGGGACGGAAGGTTGCGTCGGACCCTGCACCGCGTCCCCCCCTTTGCGGCAGCGTAAAATCTACTCCAATTTTCGCTTCCGCCCAAGCGCCTTTCGCGGTTCGACGGCGTATTCGCAAACGCGGTGCTGTTTCATGTACCGAGTCAGGAATTCCCGCCGATTCCTTTCCTTCTGCAGGATCAATGCAAAAACACTCATGCTGAGAAGCTACGGGCGATTATATACTTGACTTAATCAAGTACCAGCACTAGATTAGTGGCCTAGGAGGCAGGCCATGACGTTCGATCTCAACGCACCGATGTTCAAAGACGAAGCCGCTGCCATTGCACACATGGAAGCGGACCGTTGGCCCAATGGCGTGACTTGCTTGCTCTGTGGCGGCTGCAATCGCGTCCACAAAATGGGCGGCGCGACGCAGGCCGGAATGTTCGTCTGCTATGACTGCAACGGCAAGTTCACGGTACGCACCGGAACGGTATTCGAGCGCTCGCACATCCCGCTGCACAAATGGCTGCTCGCGACCTATCTCATGGGCGCAAGCAAGAAAGGCATTAGCGCCCACCAGCTCCACCGGATGCTGGGCATCACCTACAAGTCCGCATGGTTCATGGCGATGCGTATTCGCGAAGCTATGGCCCCTGCCGCTGGCGACAAGCTAGGCGGCTCTGGCAAGGTTGTGGAAGCGGACGAAACGGAAGTATCGCCTTCCCGCAAGAGCAAGAAGCGCCCGCGCCACCACAACAAGCGTTTCGTTAGCCTTGTGGAGCGCGGCGGCAAGGTTCGCTCTGTCGTGATCGACGGCGCGGACTCCGCTGCAATCCGTGGCGCTATTGCTCGCCATGTGGACCCTGCCAGCACCCTGCACACCGATGGCGCACAAGTTTACCGCTATTCTGACTTGCCCGCTCCCGCTGGCGTTGTGGCCTCGCATGAGGCTGTCGATCACAACAAGGAATACGTCCGCAAGGGCAAGACGGATAAGGTTCACACGAATACGGCTGAAGGCTATTTCAGCATCTTCAAGCGTGGCCTTGTTGGCACCTATCAACATATTGGGGAGCAGCACTTGCCCCGTTATCTGGCCGAATTCGATTTCCGGCAAAACAACCGCGCTCGCCTAGGGGTAGGTGATGCCGCTCGCGCCGCTCGCATCCTCAAAGGTGCGGAAGGCAAGCGGCTAACCTACCGTCAGCCTCACTGAAAAGCGGGCGTTCCGCGAAGGTCGCAAGCGGCTTAGGCTCATTCTGGAATTGCTTGAATTGACCGAGCCGTGATCACGCTGCCCAGAAGAAGGTCAATCCGGTGGCCAAGAACATGGCGGTCGCGAAAATCCCTATCGCTGCCCAGAACGCCACTGGCCGTGTCTCGC
>DATAVW010000007.1:0-7501 GCA_036267515.1 Rhizomicrobium sp. | reverse complement strand
ACACCTGCGCCTTTCTGGTGGAACCGATACAGGGCGAGGCGGGCGTGATGATTCCGCCCGCCGGGTTCCTGAAGCAAGCCTCCGACATTTGCGATCGCCAGAACGTGCTGCTGATGGCCGACGAAATTCAGTCCGGCCTCGGCCGCACCGGCAAGCTCTTCGCATATATGCACGAGGGCATCACGCCCGATGTGCTCATCATCGGCAAGGCGCTGGCCGGCGGGTTCTATCCGGTGTCGGCCGTGCTCGCGTCCAAAAATGTTCTCGGCGTGATGCGCCCCGGCGACCACGGTAGCACCTTCGGAGGCAATCCGCTGGGCTGCGCCGTTGCGCGCGCGGCGCTGAAAGTTTTGGTCGAAGAAAAAATGGTGGAGCGCTCAGCGGAAAACGGCGCTTACTTCCTCGAAAAGCTAAAGACGATTCGCTCGTCAAAATTGAAAGAAGTCCGCGGCCGCGGATTATGGCTCGCGATCGAGATGAATGAGGCGGCGCGTCCTTACTGCGAAGCCCTGAAGAACGAAGGACTGCTTTGCAAGGAAACGCACGAACGCGTGATTCGCATCGCACCACCGCTGGTCATAACGCGCGAAGAAATCGATTGGGCCTTCGAACGGATCAAGAAAGTGATCGAAGGCTAGACAAGAGTGTGGGAATGGGCGCTCTCGCCCGTTCAGGCGGCGCGAAGCGGCGCTACTGTTTCACTTTGCCCGCAACCTTCGGATATTCGCCAGCAACGACCCTCCCTAGAATCCAGCATGAGAGGGGAATTATCATGTTGGCAGAGCACATTGGACCCACGCTGGTGGCGAGCAAAACACAATCCACAAACGACGCGCAAGCCTGGCAAGCCGTCCTCGGGCGCGATCGCCGCTACGACGGCATGTTCGTCTATGCGGTGAAATCTACGGGCGTGTATTGCCGGCCGTCGTGCCCGTCACGGCGTCCGCGGCGGGAGATGGTGGAATTTTTCGAGCAGCCGACGCACGCCGAGCACGCCGGATTTCGTTCCTGCCTCCGTTGCCGGCCTACCGAACTGAATGGCGCCCGCGAGTTGCCGCAGGTGATTACGCGTGTTTGCCGCTTCATCGACGAGATCGTCGAAGAAGGTCCTACGCTCGACCGTCTGGCCGAAGTCGCCGGTGTCAGTTCGTTTCACTTGCAGCGCAGTTTCAAGGGCGCGCTGGGAATCTCGCCGCGGCAGTATGCGGAACTGAAACGATTTCTGCGCTTGAAGTCGCGTCTGCAAAAAGGCGATGACGTGACCACCGCGATGTACGAAGCGGGATTCAACTCGCCCAGCCGCCTGTATGAGCGGTCCACTTCGGCGATGGGGATGACTCCGTCGGCCTATCGCGCGGGAGCGCCGGGGCAGAAGATTCGCTACACGCTCGCGGACTCATCGCTCGGGCGCGTGCTGGTCGCAGCCACGGATAAAGGTGTGTGCGCGGTGCGCATCGGCGACTCCGACAAGACTCTCGAAGCGAGCCTGCGCGCCGAGTTCGCCAAAGCCGACATCGCGCGCGACGATCGCGAATTAGCATCGTACGTTCGCGAGATTGTTGCAGCGGCTGCAGGCAAGGGCATCGCGAGTCAGGTGCCACTCGACATCCAGCACACCGCCTTTCAGTGGAAGGTCTGGCAGGAACTGCGCCGCATCGGCCTCGGCGAAACGCGCAGCTATCAGCAGGTGGCGAAGGCCATCGGCGAGCCGCGTGCCGTGCGGGCAGTCGCCAATGCCTGCGCATCGAACCCAGTGGCGTTGGTAATCCCGTGCCATCGCGTGGTGCGCGCGAATGGCGACATGGGCGGGTATCGCTGGGGCGCGGATCGTAAGAAAGAACTGCTCGCTAAAGAAAGGGAAGTAACGAAAAAGTGACAATAATCGTCTATACCTCGGCCGATTGTTCGGCCTGCCGGACTGTGAAGGAATTTCTCGCCATGCACCACTTACCGTTCGAAGAACGCAGTCTGTCGAATCCGAAGTATCTCGAAGAACTCGGCGAGGTGTACGGGGCCTACTCGGCCCCGTCTGTCATCGTCGATGACAGCCTGATCGAGGGCGGATTGCCGGCGATTGCCGAAGCAGTCGGGATCGAATTTTAGCCACTTGAAATTGACGCGCGGCCCTCGGCGTGGGAATCTAAACGGCGATGACACAGGTTCCCGCGTGGTTTGAACGAAAATTCGAGTTCACGTTTCCGGTAGAGGACTTTCCCAACCTCTGTAGCCGCCTGCGCCGCACGCCGGGGCGGCTGGAAGCGATGGTGCGCGGCGTGCCGCACGAAACGCTGGTGCGAAAGCCCGGAGAGAAATGGTCGGCGCAGGAGCATGCCGGGCACCTGCACGATGTCGAGTCGTTGTGGCTGGCGCGTGTCGGCGACTTCCTGATCGACGGAGACACGCTGACCGCCGCCGATCTCGGAAACCGCAAAACCGACGCAGCCAATCACAATGCTCGCCCCTTGCGGCTGATTCTGGACGAGTTTCGCGACGCGCGCGAGCGGCTGGTGGACCACGTAGCCGAACTCGATCCAAAGTTGCTGTCGAATTCCAAGCTGCATCCGCGGCTGAAGCAGCCGATGCGGCTGGTGGACCATTTGTATTTCGTCGCCGAACATGACGATCACCATCTGGCGACGATTCGGCAACTGATCGAGGCTAAGTAGCCGGCCTGCGGGATGGCTCGTCGAGACCGGTAATGCGGATACCCGCGCTGTGGGACTTATGCCGGATATTGAGCGTGATCAGCAGCGCCGTGATCTGTTCCACGATGTGAGAATTTTCCAGCGCGCCGCCATCGAGCGCGCGCAGACCGGGGACCTGGTGTACCAAATCTGTTACAAGGTCGCGGGCCTTGGCATCGTCGGTGCAGATGATAACGTCGCTCTCGATGGGGCGATCGTCGTTCAGCAGGTCGGCGGAGATATTCTGGAAGGCCGCCACCACGGTCGCGCCTGACTTGAGGACCGACGCAGCTTGCTGTGCCGCCGAGCCGTCCCAGACGCCGAGCGTCTGCGTGGCTTTGCCCCCGACGGCGGTGGCAAGCGGCACGGACGCATCGATCAACACCACTCCCGGCTTTAACGCTGGCTTTATGTGGCGAATGGTGGCGGCGTGCGCCTGGAAGGGCACAGTGAGCACGACAACATCAGCACCGGCAACGGCTTGTTGATTCTCTGCGCCGCTAATTTGCGCATTGCCGCCGATTTCCTTCTGCAGCTTGTCGGCAGTCGCTACGGCGCGCTCTCCATCGCGCGAGCCGATGACCACGTGCTCGCCCGCTCGTGCCCAGCGCAACGCCAATCCGTAACCTTCTGAACCGGTGCCGCCGACGATGGCGATCTTGCGAGCAGCCACTAAGCCACCTCCGCGAGACGCGGCGTGATCTTCGTGTAGGTCGTATTGCGTTGCGCCGGAGTGCGGCCCAGGGCGCGAATGCGCGCGTCAAAATTGTCCGGGCTGATGTATTGCCCGGCGGTCGAGCCCGCGAGGCGCGAAATATTTTCTTCCATCAGCGTGCCGCCGAAATCGTTGGCGCCGGCTTGCAGGCATTGCGCCGTCATCTCGGGCGCGAGCTTCACCCACGACACCTGCAAATTATTAATGCTACCGGCGAGCATGATGCGAGCAAGGGCGTGAATGCGAATATGTTCTTCCGGCGTCGGCCCCGGCCGCGAGTGTCCTTCAAGAAAAAGCCGCGTGTTCTGGTGTACGAAACCAAGCGGCACGAATTCTGTGAAGCCTCCGGTATCGGATTGAATGCGGCGAAACATCAGCAGTTGATCGACCCAGTGCTCCGGCGATTCCACATGCCCGTACATCAGCGTGCTGGTGCTGCGGATGCCGAGCGCATGCGCGGTGCGAATAATCTCTTCCCACGCCACGGCATTCAGCTTGTACTTCGAAATCAGTTGGCGCACGTCATCATGCAGGATTTCCGCCGCAGTGCCGGGTAACGTGTCGAGGCCGTTGTCGCGCAGCATCGCCAGGTAGTCGCGAATCGACATGCCGGTGAGCTGCACGCCGTAGGTGACTTCCATCGGCGAAAAAGCGTGAATGTGCATGTCGGGCACGGCGGCCTTGATTGCCCGCAGGATATCGCGGTAATAAAATTTCGGCAGCCCGTGCGGAAGGCCGCCTTGGATGCACACTTCCGTGGCGCCGAGTTGCCGCGCTTCGATGGCCTTTTGTGCGACCTGCTCCGGCGAGTAGAAGTTCGCCTCGGGATGGTTCGGCCCGCGAAAAAACGCGCAAAACTTGCAGCCGACAAAACAAACGTTTGTAAAGTTGATGTTACGGTTTACCACGTAGGTGATGGCATCACCGGCGAGTCGTTCGCGCAGCAAATCGGCAACGGAGGCCATGGCAATGAGTTCGTTGCCGGCGGTTTGCGCCAGCCGCAGGCATTCTTCGCGAGTGAGCACCGCGCCATTCTCATTCGCCAAGACATGTTCGAGCGAACCGCGAAGCGACGAATCAAGCGAAGGCGCAAGTCTTTCCCAAACGGCTCTAGCGTTCCACGGTTGTGGTAATACCTGCATCGTTTCCTCAGCGAAACACATTAGCGAAACACATTAGCGAAACCCATCAGCGAAACATGTCGCGCTCGGCGGCACGGACGAGGTCGCGCGCGTGCCCGCGTCCGGGCTGGAACGGATAACCACGAATGATACACGCCGGCATGCGGGTGAGCTTGCCGCAGGCGAGCCCGGCCATACCGGCGAGTTCATCGGCAATTGCTTCCAGCGTAACTTTAAGTTTATACCCGTAAGGGTCGCGTTCTCCGCGTGAGTCGCGAAATGGGCGCATGCCTGCCATGCCGATGGCAACTTCCGTCAGGCCTTCGCGCCACGCCCGTCCAAAACTGTCGGTAATGATCACCGGCACCGGGTAGCCAAGCTGGCGCTTTAGCTCGCGAAAAATCTTCTGCGCCGATTTGTCCGGATCGCGCGGCAGCAGCACCACGCTGTGCCCGCCATCGACGTTCGAGGCGTCCACACCGCTGTTGGCGCAGACAAAGCCATGCGGTGTCGCGGTGATCGTCACGCCATGCGCCTGCTTCACGATGCTGCCTTCGCTCCACGCGACCTCGGTCAGTCGCGGGTCGAGCTTGTACCTCTGCGCCCACGCTGCTGCTTTGCGGGAGGGCTTCACCGACGCCAGCGGCACAACCTGTCCTTCCGCCTTGGAAACGACTTTATGTGTAATGACCAAAATATCGCCCTGCGATAGCACCTGCCGCTTTCGTCTGGCCGCTTCAAGAATCAGCGACGCCAGCTCGTCGCCGGGCTTCACCTCGCCGATGCCCGCGATAGGAATAGCGCGAATCTCAGGCATGGGCCGCCTGTTCCAGACGTTCGGAAATTTTCCATTCCAGCAGCAGCCGTTGCGCGCGCGAGCGCACGGGTTGCGCCAGAAGCGCCGCGAGATCCTCGGGACGATCCACATCGAGCGCGATCCCCGGCAAGTCGCGCAACACAATCACCTCGTGCCCGGTAGCGCGCGCGGCAGCCAGATGAGGCAGCAGACTGTCGTTCCCAAAGCGCAGCGGAATCAAATCAGCGGGGCATCGTAAAATTCCGTTGGTGCCGCGACCGTCGCCGGCGGGAACCACGACGCATCCCTGCGCCGGCATTGCGTTGAGCACTTTGCGAACTTCGGCGGAAGTAATCAGCGGAATATCGGCGGGGAAGACCACGGAAAACTCCGCGCTGTTATTCATGCAGAAGGCAGTTCCCAGTTCGATGGCCGCCGTTTCACTCTCCTGAATGTCGTCCAGAATAACAGTAAAGTTACGCGCTTTCGCCTGCCGCGAAGCCCACGGATCTCCACTCACCACCGCTACGCCGGGCGAAGCAGCAAACGGGACCAGAGCGTCGAAAACGTCTTCCACCATCGCCCGCGCGAGCTGCGTGCGCTCTTCCGCCGTCAACAACGGTGACAATCGCCGCTTGGCGCCGCCGAGGTCCTTTACCGGAACCAGTATCATCGCGCCGCCCCTCGTGCCACCGTACTCAACGCGAATTGTGCCAGCGCGATCTTGTCGCTGTCCGATTTCATCAGCGTGTTGGTGAAGACTGCGTGTACCTTTTCCTTCTGGATCGCCTCCCGCTCGCCCTCATCCTGCGTGTCGGCGATCAGCACATCGATGAGGTCGCGATAGGAAGCGGCGACACCTGCCGCTGAGACCGCGAACCCACGCATCTTCAACATCTCGCCCGCAGGCCCAGAAAGCGCCGCGCCGCCAACGATCGGGCTGATGGCTATTACCTGCGCCGACGAGCAGCGAATCGCATCGCGCACACCCGGCACGGCTAGAATCGGGCCGATGCTGGTAATTGGGTTTGAAGGGGCAATCAATACCAAGTCGGAATGAATCATCGCCTGCAACACGCCCGATGCCGTCGAAGCCTGCTGCGCTCCCTCGAACCGTACGTCTGTAACCGCAGGTTTACAGCGCTCGCGCACGAAATATTCCTGAAAGCGCAGGTCGCCGTCAGGCGTGCTCACCACCGTCTGAACTCGATCGTCCGACATTGGCAGCAGCCGCACCTTCACGCCCATCGCACGGCAAAGTTCGGCGGTGGCTTCGGTCAGCGCCTTGCCGGAAGCAAGCATTTCGGTACGCCGCAGGTGCGTTGCCAGATCGAGATCGCCGAGTTGGAACCAGGCTTCACTACCCAACGAGCGCATTCGTTCCAGGCAGCGGAAGCTGTCTTCGTCGTATCCCCAGCCGCGGTCGCGGCTCAACTTGCCTGCCAGCGCGTACAGAACGCTGTCCAAGTCGGGAGAAACGTGCAGCCCCCACCAGTTAAGGTCGTCACCAGTGTTGACAATGACGGTGAGCTGCTCGGGCGACAATATCCGCGCCAGTCCCCAGACAAATTTTGCGCCGCCGGTGCCGCCTGTGAGTACGGTGATCATCGAGTCATTCCCAAGGAGACTATCGATTATGAACTGCCACGGCGGATTCCGGCAAAATAGCGCGGAAGTCATCGGACCCATCGGGCAATGGAGAAGAAAGCGCGTAGCCGTCGCCATCGGCAAGTTCGCGCAGCCGTGCCGCAGATTTCGGCGAACGCTCCATTGCTCCGCCAAGGAATTCCGGATACACCGGCAGCCGTTGCTTCAAGGTGAATCCGCGCGCATTCGTTTGCTTTTCAAGATCGCGCAGGTGCGGCCACGGCGCTTCCGGATTGATGAAGTCCGGCGTCAGGGGCGAAACTCCACCCCAGTCGTTGATTCCGGCATCGAGCAGTCGCGGATAATCCGGCGCTGAAAGGTTCGGCGGTGCCTGCACGTTAATGTCCCGCAGAATCAGACGCGCGACAGCCGTAGTGCGCAACATATCGTCCTGCGATGGTTCCGGCCAGCCGCTCATCGGGATGTTCGGTTTGGCGCGGAAGTTCTGCACAATCACTTCCTGGATGTGGCCATACCGTTCCTGCAATTCGCGAATCGCGAATAGCGAATCCACCCGGTCTTCGATGCTTTCGCCGAT
>DATAVW010000006.1:0-6124 GCA_036267515.1 Rhizomicrobium sp. | reverse complement strand
GCTGATCACAGGCCACGGAACCATCGCGCTCGATGGCCATGATATGAATCTGACTATCCAAGGCGAACCCAAGCATCTGCGCCTTTTGCATGTCCACGCGCCGATCACGATCACAGGACCCATCGACAATCCCAAGATCGGTGTCGATGCCGGCAAGGCGCTGCCGCAGGGTGGGCTGGCAGCGGCGCTCGCGTTTCTCTCTCCTGTGGCGGCGCTATTGCCTTTCGTCGATCCGGGGCTCGCGAAGGATGCGAATTGCAGCGCGGTGATCGCGGAGGGGCGAAAGAACGGCACACCCATCACGCCCAAGGTGCGCGCGGCCGCCGCACATCACTGATCCCGCATCACGGGTCTATTGCTGGCTGCCATAATGCGTGGCGTAGGCTTTGTTGAATTCGGCGCCGAGCAGGAACACTTGCGCCGAATAATAGACCCACAACAGCAGAACGATCAGCCCGCCTGCGGCTCCATAGGGAGAGGCGATGGCGCTCGATCCCAGATAGACGCCCAGCACAATCTGACCGACCTCGAACAGGAACGAGGTCAGCATCGCGCCGAGGATCACATCGCGCCATAGCAGGTCCTTCTCGGGCAACACCTTGTAGATCGCCGCGAACAGCAGAGAGATCAGCGCGAATGAGATCGCAAAATTCATCGTGGTGAAGAAGATATGGCCCAGAAAGACTTGCCGGTCGATGATCGCGTGCAGCGCGGTCAGGCCCGCGGTTACGATCATGGAAAGCAGAAACAGAAAGCCGAGGCTGATCACCAACGCCAGGCTCGCGATCCGCCCCCGCAGCAGGCGCGAGAGCAGAGGGCGTTGTGCCGGCGTGCCCCAGATATGATTGAGCGCGGATTCCATTTCGCCGAAGACACCCGAAGCCGTGAACAACAGCGTGGCGATTCCGAAAATATTGGCGAGGATGTTGTCCGAGAAGCTGGAAGCGTGGCGAATCGCGAGCTGAAGGACTTCGGCGCTCTGCTTGCTCATCAGGCGATGGAGTTGCCACGCGACCGCGCCACGGGCCGCCGCGTCTCCGAACACCAGGCCGGAAATGGCGACGGTGATGAACAGGATCGGCGCCAGTGCGGTGACCGCATAGAACGCGATCGCCGCGCCGCGCGTGAACGCCTCATCGTCGATGAAGCCCTCAAAGCCGCCGCGCAACATCGTCCAGAATTTCGTCATCGATCCCCCGGATGAGGATATAACGCGCAAAGGCCCGGTCAGGTTTTCCTATTGCGCCAGCATCGCCTGGACGATGTGGCCGTCCATCGGCTTGCCCGGTTCGAGACCCAGCAGCGCCATCACGGTCGGATGGATGTCGATCATGTCGAGCCGCGGAATCTGGCGGCTCTTCGCGATGCCCGAACCCCACGCATAGAAGATGCCGTGCATCTGCACGATGTTGGGATCGTAGCCGTGGGTAGCCTTCAGCCCGCCGAACGGCGGCACGAAGATGGTATCCCAAAACCAGGTGAGCCCGAGCCAGCGTGTCCAGGCCGGGAATAGCTCCGGCCCAACCATCCAGTAGGGCGGATGCGCGACCAGCATGAGATCGCCGGCACGAAACCCGCTGCCCAGATGCGCATAGGCGGGATAGTGACCCTTCTTGTAGACGTCGAACGCGAATTTGTAGGGCGCGAGCGCCGCGGCAACGCGATCCGCGCTCTCGCCTTTGTCGAGATAGAGGAAGGTTGTCGCGCCGTCGGAGGCCTGCTTGGCCTTGATGTCGTATTTGTTCATCAGCCGGCCGACATTCACCAGCGGTCCGATGTCGATCATGCCGTGGTCGGTGCCGACGATGAGCGTGGCTTCGCGGTTTTTTGGAAGCGCCGCAATCGCGGCCATCAGTTTTCCGACAATGGCGTCGGACTTGCGAACCGCGGCCAACGTCTCCGGCGCGGTGACTCCGTGGTAATGCGCTTCGTCGTCCGGTCCGCTGAAATAAAGCGCGATCAGGCGCGGATGGTTCGGGCTGTCGTCGCGCAGCGCCTTCAGGCCATCGGCGAGAACCTCCTCGTCGCTGACGCCGTCGCCGTGCGCGGTGAGCGGGTTGGCGAATGTCGCGAGCTTGCCGTGTTTGCTCGACCAACGGCCGACCCAGTTGAACACCGCTGCGTGCACGCCCTGGCGCTCTGCTGCCTGCCACATGGATTCGCAACCGGTGTGCCAATCCGCATCGCCGACGCCCATTGTCCCGCCTTCGGGTCCGCCGAAATGGCCGAGCGTCTTGTCATAGAAAGTGTTCGAGATGATGCCGTGATGCTCCGGCCAGCAGCCCGTTGCATAGGTCGTGTGATTGGTCATCGACAGCGTCGGAAACGCGGGCACCAGATGGCGCGACCACGCGCCTTCGCGCTTCATGCGGTCCAGGTTTGGCGTCGCTGTCGCGTCTGCCATCGCAGGCGAAAAGCCGTCGAACAGCGTGACGATGACGGTGCGGTCCGCGGCCCGTCCTTCAGAGATCGACGCGAAGCCGAGCAGTATCACCGCAATCCAGATGCGAAATCCGCTGCTCATATTCTCCCCGCGTCTTGAAAGGAGACGGATTTACTTTGCCGAAAGCGCAAGAATACTTCGGCCTTCGATTGCCCGCACCCGCCTGAGAGCGTAGTCTTAACATATGGCAGGAGGGCAATCATGAAACGGACCATTATTTTTGTTGCGGCACTCGCGCTACTTACGCCCGCGATGGCTTTGGCCGCGCCGCCTATTGGCTCGACGAAGCCTGCAGATGGCGCGAAGCCTGTGCTGCCCGGGAAACCGGATAAGCCGGGCAAGCCGCCGCAAGGGGGTGGTCATCATCGGCCACCGCACAAGCCAGGCACGCCGCACAAGCCGGGCACACCGCACAAGCCAGGAACGCCGCACAAGCCGGGAACGCGGCCACCGCACAAGCCGGGCACGCCGCACAAGCCAGGGGCGCGGCCGCCGCATCGCCCCGGCAACGGCTATCACAAGCCGCGTCCGTCGCAATATTACTGGCGCGGAAAGTGGTTCAGCCGGATTCGCGCCGCGGCGTTCCACTACCCACGTGGCTACCACTATCGCACCTGGTATTCCGGCGATCGCATGCCGGCATTGTTCCTGACCTCTGCGTATTTCTACGACGGATACACGCAGCTCGGACTTGAAACGCCGCCGCCCGGTTATCGCTGGGTGCGCTACGGGCCGGACCTGCTGCTCGTGGATTTGAACACGAACGCGGTGGAGCAGGTGGTTTACGGCGCCTTCTACTGAGGCGCGGCACTGTCGCCGAAGAAATGGGCCCGTCTCACGATGGGCCCATTTTCTTTGCGTGTCGAACAACGCGGGGACGTGCGATGAAGCTTTTCGTTTTTGTTATTGTCTTTGTGGCGGCGAACGCCGCGTCAGCCAAAGGCGTGTCGCTCTACAAGACGGAAGACTGCGGCAAGTACATGGCGCAGATGGATCTCAATACCTGCGCCGGCAACAACTATGAATCCGCCGACGATGCGCTGAATGCGGTCTACACGCAGATCATGGCATCGAAGCTGGACCAAGCCGCCAAGGGCAGGCTTCGGGATTCCGAACGCGTCTGGATCAAGGCGCGCGATACGGCTTGCAACGAAGCGGCGGCGCCGGACGAGGGCGGGTCGATCTACAACATGGACCTCGACAACTGCCTTGAGGACAAGACGGCCGCGCGTATCCGTGAGCTCAAGAAGATGATGCCTGCGCCGTAGGCGGATGCCTGACAAACGCTAGCGTTCCATTCATGCGGTTTGCGCATGGCGGGAGCGGCGCAAGCGTAGCCCTTGAAACCATTGTGCAGTGCCGCACAGACCCTATTTCCATCGCGTGGCCGCAAATCGGGTGTTCCCCCTTCGCCCGGCGGCCCGAATGGAGAGAGCAATGAATACGTCATCTGATGGCGAAGTTTACGGCACCAGCACATTGTATGCGGCAATGGTTGTGGGTGCAGTGGCGCTGCTGCTGGGCTCGCTGTGGGCCCCGGCGGCCGTTAACGCGGCTGCCCCGTCCTCGGCGCCTGCGGCGCAGGTCCA
This sequence comes from Rhizomicrobium sp., assembly GCA_036267515.1. GTDB lineage: Bacteria > Pseudomonadota > Alphaproteobacteria > Micropepsales > Micropepsaceae > Rhizomicrobium. Next base: position 2,092 of record DATAVW010000006.1, on the reverse strand, counting down.
GATCGCGGCCGTGACCCCCGGCAGTGTGTCCTGAAATGGCTTGAGTCCGCGGGCCAGCACGCCCGCGGACCTCGCCAAACCACGTGACGGAAGCCTGTCACGGGCGTAACATCCAGTTGTGTTCATGGGCATGCCGGTTCGGTCGCCCTGTCGGGCGCACCAGACCGTAGGAGGGAAACGGTTATGGAAGCACCAATTCATGCGGCAAATGATGTCGACAAAGACGAGAATGTGCCGCGCATCATCGCGATCGTTGCGGGCATTGCGATTGCGGTCGTAGCCGCGGTTGCGATGGTCTATTCGGGTTTCTGGTCGCCGCCGGCCACATCGACTCCGGCACATATCGCCGCGTCGACACACAGTTCGTAGCGGCCTAGTCGCCGGGAACTTCCTTCAGGGCCACGTCGTGGCCCCATAGCCGCTCGATGTGCGCGAGCACGGATTCTTTCGTGCTTTCGTGCAAAGGCACGTTGCGATGCATCCGGTGCTCGATGGTGAGCTTGCGGTTGCCCTGAAGATCGGCCGCAACCACCTGAATGTTCGGCTCGCCGATGCCGGCATCGTATTGCTTTGCCAGCGCCGAGCGCAGCTTGCGATAGCCGCCTTCGTTGTGAATGGCCGAGACGCGATAGGCCGGATCTTCCGATTTGTCGAACAGGCCGAACAGGCGGAAGTCGCGAATCAATTTCGGCGACAAGAACTGCTCGATAAAGCTTTCGTCGCGGTAGTTCGCCCAGCCGTCTTTCAGCGCAGCCATCCAGTCGCCAGAGCCGGCGATTTGCGGAAACCATTCGCGATCTTCTTCAGTCGGCTTTTCACAGATGCGCTTGATGTCGCTCATCATGCCGAAACCCAGCGCGTAAGGATTGAGGCCGGAGTAGCGCCGGTCGTCGAATTCCGGCTGGAACACCACGCTGGTATGGCTATGCGTGAACTCCATCCACGCGCCTTCGTCGATGAGGCCCTTGTCGTACATGCGGTTCATGATCGTGTGGTGCACGAAGCTGGCGCAGCCTTCGTTCATCACCTTGGTCTGCTTCTGCGGATAGAAATATTGCGCGAGGTTGCGCACGATGCGCAGCATCTCCCGCTGCCAGGCCTTCAGGCTCGGCGAATGCTTTTCGAGGAAGTAGAGGATGTTCTCCTCCGGCAGCTTCATGTCCTCGTCGTCATCTTCGGGATCGGGGACGGGCGGCGCGGATGGCGGCTCGATGCCGGCGGGCAGAGTGCGCCAGAGTTCGTTATAGGCTTCCTCTTCGTAGGCCTGACGTTTGCGATGCTTTTCCAGCACGCGCTCGCGCGATGGCTTGGGCGGGCGGCGATAGCGGAATACACCCTGATCCATCAGCGCATGGGCGGAATCCAGGACGGCTTCCACTTCGTCGCGGCCGTGGCGTTCCTCGCAAGCGGCGATGTATTTTTTGGCGAAGGCGAGATAGTCGAGGATGCCTTCGGCGTTGGTCCACTGGCGGAAGAGATAGTTGTTCTTGAAGAAATGATTGTGCCCGAACGCGGCGTGCGCGATCACCAGTGCCTGCATGGTCATCGTGTTCTCTTCGAGCAGATAGGAGATGCACGGGCTCGAATTGATGACGATCTCATAGGCCAGCGCGGAATAACCCGCGCGATACATGGCCTCCTCGCGGGCGAACAGCTTGCCGAAACTCCAGTGATTGTACATCAGCGGCATGGCGAGCGAGGAATAGGCATCGAGCATTTGCTCGGACGAAATCACCTCAACCTGGTTGGGATAGACGTCGAGCTTCAGCTCGTTGAGCGCGATGTCCTCGATGGCTTTGTAGGTGCGATCGAGCGTCGCGAAATCCCATTCGGCTTCGCAGAACAGGAGGTTGCTCACGCGACCTCCGATTTCTTGAGCAGCTCGCGGAAGACCGGGAAAATGTCTGCGGGTTTGGAGATACGCTTGGTCGCGAAATTGGACCACAGTTCCGCGACGGTGCGATAGGCGCGCCAGAGCTCGGCGCCGGAGTCTTCGCTGGCGAACACTTCCATTTCGCGCTCGTCGAGGATCTCGATGTAAGCGTAATACTGGCACAGCGGCATGATGTCGGCGTTCAGCATGTCCACGCAG
>DATAVW010000005.1:0-1813 GCA_036267515.1 Rhizomicrobium sp. | reverse complement strand
CCACCATTTCCCTGGATATTTCCAGAAGCGCCGGCACCGCAAGAGGCGACACGCGATCCAGACGCTTTTTCACGATGTTGCCCTTGATGCGGGTCAATGCCCCGGAAAGCCGCCCGATGTCGAGGAGCCCGGTTGCCGCATCCGCGTAGGTTGCGCGCAGCAGGATGTGATCCGGCTCGTGCTCGCGCAGCACGTCGTAGATGAGATCGGAGGAGAACGTCACCTGCCGCCCGGTCTTCTCTTCGTTCAGGCCGCGCCGGTTGATGAGGCCCGAAATGATCGCGCAGTTTCGGAAGGTGCGCTTGTAGAGCGCCGATTCCGCCAGCCATGCGTCCAGATCGTCGCCCAGCATGTCTTCGGAAAACAGCGCGTCCATATCGACGCCGCTCATATCGCGCAGCCCCCACACCGCCAGCGCGTATTCGTTGGCGACGAAGCCGAGCGGGCGCATGCGCAAGCGTTCGAGGCGGCGCGTGACCAGCATGCCCAGCGTCTGATGGGCGAGGCGTCCCTCGAACGGATAGCAGACGAGATATTCCTTCGACCCGCGCGGGAAGGTTTCCACCAGCAATTGGCCCGGCTCCGGCACGATGCTTTTGAGTTGCTGGATCTGCAGCCACTCGCCCACCGGTGTCGGCAGCGCCTTCCACTTCGCCGGATTGGACAGCATCTCGCGCACGCGCATGGCGAGGAAGGTGGAAAGCGGAAACTTGCCGCCATTGTAGGACGGAATTTGCGCTTCGGGATCGTGGGTGCGCGTAACGTAGGCTGCATTCTCATGCACGCCTTCGAAGCGCAGCACATCGCCCGCAAACACAAACGTATCGCCGGAGGTGAGCGTTTCGATGAAGTATTCTTCCATCTGCCCCAGCACGCGCCCCCCCGCACCGGTGGGTCGGCCTTTGGCTTGTAAGCGAATGTCGATCATCGGGTCTTCGACGATGACGCCGATGTTCAGCCGGTATTGCTGCGCCAGGCGCGGATGCGACACGCGCCACAAGCCCTCCGGGGTTTTGCGCAACTTGGCATAGCGGTCGTAGCGCTTCAGCGCATAGCCGCCGGTCGCCACGAAATCGACGGCGCTATCGAAGTCGGCACGCGACAGGGCGCGATAGGGCGATGAGGAACGCACTTCCCGATAGAGCGCATCGGCATCGAACGGCGCGGAACAGGCAACGCCCATGATATGCTGCGTCAGCACATCGAGGCCGCCTATCTTGAGCACATCGCCGTCCAGCTCGCCCGCCATCACGGCATCGCGCGCGGCTTCACATTCCAGCACTTCAAAACGGTTGGCGGGCACCAGCAACGCATCGGACGATTCATCCAGCCGGTGATTGGCGCGGCCGATGCGCTGCACCAGCCGCGCGGCGCCTTTGGGTGCGCCCATGCAGATCACCCGATCCACTGCGCCCCAGTCGATGCCCAGATCGAGTGTCGAGGTACACACCACGGCGCGCAAATCGCCGCGAGTCATGGCCGCCTCCACCTTGCGGCGCTGGGCGGGAGCGAGCGACCCGTGATGCAAGGCGATGGGCAGATTCTCGTCGTTGATCTTCCACAATTCCTGGAATGTGCGTTCCGCCTGGCTGCGCGTATTGACGAAGACCAGGGTGGTCGTCGCCTGTTTAATCGCAGCCAAAACCTCCGGCATGGTGTGGCGCGCCAGATGGCCGGCCCACGGCACATAAGCGTCGGACGACAGGATGGAGATATGCGGCGGCGCGCCGGGTTTGCCGATGACCAGCGCGGACAGCGCCTCGCCTTCCATCGGCTGCGGCATCAGGAAACGCTGCAGCGGTTTGGGGTCGGC
>DATAVW010000004.1:0-29922 GCA_036267515.1 Rhizomicrobium sp. | reverse complement strand
TAACAAGCACCTGCGCCCGTTACTTTTGTTCGACCGCAAAAATGACCCGAAGGAAATGACGGACCTCTCTGAGAATGGGAGCATGAAATCAATCATTGCTGAGACGCAGCAGTGTCTTCAGGACTTCCTCAGCAAAACGCCCCTCGTGCAAAATGTTACACTCAAGCGACGTATCGCAAAGCGAGCCGTGTGAACGCTGTTACGTGTGAACCGGCGGGATAGGGCAGGGCGTCACACCCGTTCGCAATCGAATCGGAGATGTGTATTTTCTACGCTGACCTCGCCTCAAAAAAAGACACGACGGGTTCCACGTCCGCGCGAAGGCCTACGCCGTCTGTTCAAGATAGCAGTCGCAGCGGCGGCCCTTCCTTCCCCCACCGTTCCGCACAGCGCATCGACTCTCCCGTCCAAAGGACCGCAAAGCCTTATCGTGCTTGGGAAAATTAAAAGCAGAACGCGCGGCGAATGTGCTTTCCGTCTTTAACCCTCGCTTAAGTCGGAAGGCTTAACGTGGGCGATCAAGAGGCAGGATCGCACCAGCATGGCCAAAGCCCAATTCCACAAAAACCAGCGCGTGTACGTGAGGCCGGTCGGCACCTGGGCGCTGATCGAGCGCGTCGTTCCACATTGGGCGAAGGGGCTCGATGAGCCGCTTCGGGTGTTTTACGATGTTGGCTTGGGGCGCGAATTCGCCGCCGACGAGATGCAGTCGGAGCAACCGCTGACGAATGGCAAATCCAACGGCAAAGAGCATTGGCGCATCATCCGCGCACGGAATAAATGGCAACCCGCAGAGGATTGTGCGCGTCATCCGGTTCCCGGCACCTACCCGGTGGTGGTGACGGGCGACTCCGAATGGGGCGGCTGGCGCGTGCCGGGCGCCGAATATGATCTGGCGCCGGAGAAAATCGAGCAGCAGGCGCGGTTGATTGCCAATGCTCCGAGGCTCGCCAGCGTGGCAACCGAGCTGGTCGAATGGGCGCGCAATTCCGGCGAGGAAATGCCGTCAGCGCTCGTGCAACTCGCCCATGATGCGCAGGATCTGCTCTCGAGCATCGAAGGCGACATTTAGATCGCAGCTTAGAGTCGGAGCCTCAGTCCCACTCCGACCATCGTGCCTTGATCCACGTTACGGGCGTAAAGACCCCACGCGCCGGAGCGGTGATATAGCCGCAAGATCCAATCCAAATTGTCAGTGTGCGGAATCTGCATGGCGTATTCCGCGCTCACATAGTTCAGCCACGGATGCGGACGGCCGCCCACCGGTGGCGGATGGAAGGCGTAGGAGGGGCCAAGATATATGGCGAGGGTTGTCGGCGTGCTCCAGGGAAACCGGTCGTAGCTCACGCCTACGCCCAGTGCGAGGGTCGGATAGGCGTCGTGCGTGAAGTACTGGGTCGCCTGCCCTTCCAGCATCAGGGAAAAGCCGCTGCCGAGATCGGCAAGGCGGTGGTTCGCGGCCAGCCCTGCCATGCCGCCGATGATGTGGAGGTGGCCGGTCGCGATCTGGGTGGTAATCGTATCGGTCGTCGGGCCGCCATAAAGCGAGAAGGACCACTGGTCCTGCGCCGCCGCATTGTCGGGTAAGGCCGCTAGTCCGCACAAAAGGGCCAGAAGAGCAGCGGGGCGGTTCATCGTCTCTTTGCAAATTGCCTCGGTCCTGACGGAACACAAAACAGCGGCTTACGTTCACCGCATTGCGAGGAAATAACAGAGGCGCCTCCGGATGACGGAAAAGGCGGGCGAAACCGCGCGCGAGAACGCGGAATATCGCTGTGAGCGCTGCGAGCGTATGATCAAGCTCCGCACGGGCGACCTCATTCCCGCTTGTCCGCATTGCGGCTTCGACACGTTCGACATCCACAACCCCCGCGTGCCGCAGCCGGAGCTGAACCCGGATCAGGCGCGCGATGCCGCCGAAGGCCAGTTCGATCCGGGACGCGCGTCGCGGCATTGACGGAACAACGCCGCTCCCGTAAGGCCGCGGCGTTCATCTGATCTCACATCCGTTTACGCTGGTGATGCATGCGGAAGCCACGCGCCGACCTCAAGCCCAACACCTATGAATTTGAAACCGAGGCGCTGGTTTCGCCCAATGGCTTCCGCGAATACGACGCGCGCTGGTTGTTTCCGAACGAGATCAACCTGCTGGGTGTGCAGGCGCTGGGGCTTGGACTCGGCACCTATTTTCAGGAACTGGGAATCAAGCCGCGTGTCGCCACTGGCCACGATTACCGCGCCTATTCGCAATCGGTTCAGCAGGCGCTGGTGTTGGGCCTGATGAATGCAGGCTGCGAAGTGGTTGATGTCGGGCTTGCGACGACGCCCGTCGCGTACTTTGCGCAATTTGCGCTCGACTGCCCCGCTGTGGCGATGGTGACCGCGAGCCACAACGAAAACGGCTGGACCGGCGTCAAAATGGGCGCGGCCAGGCCGCTCACATTCGGCCCGGACGAAATGAACCGCCTCAAGGCGATTGTGCTTTCCGGCGAAGGCAAGGCACGGGCGGGTGGCAGTTACATAAGGGTGGAGAATTTTCGCGAGCAATATCTTGAAGCGGTGACCGGCGGCCACAGACTCTCGCGGCCGATCAGGGTCGTGGCGGCGTGCGGCAATGGCACGGCTGGCATCGTGGCGCCGGAAGCATTGAAGCGTATTGGCGCTGACGTGATCCCGATGGACGCGGAGCTCGACTACACCTTCCCGAAATACAATCCCAACCCCGAAGACCTGCACATGCTGCACGCCATGGCCGATGCCGTGCGCGAATATGGCGCCGACCTTTGCCTGGGCTTTGACGGCGATGGCGACCGCTGCGGCGTGGTGGATGATACCGGCGCGGAAATCTTCGCCGACAAGATCGGCGTGCTGCTGGCGCGCGATCTCTCGTCCCGGCAGAACGGCGCGAAATTCGTGGTGGATGTGAAGTCCACCGGCCTGTTCGAGACCGATCCGGTGCTGAAGGCGAACGGCGTTTCGGTCGACTACTGGAAGACCGGCCATTCCTACATCAAGCGGCGCACCGCGGAGCTGGGCGCGATGGCCGGTTTCGAAAAGAGCGGCCACTACTTTTTCAATCCGCCCATTGGCCGCGGTTATGACGACGGCGTGGTGGCCGCGATCGCCGTGCTGGAGATGCTGGATCGTGCCGGCGGCAAGAGGATGTCGGAGCTGGTGGCGAGTTTGCCGAAGACCTGGGGCTCGCCGACCATGGCGCCCTATTGCCCCGACGACAAGAAATACGCCGTGGTGGAAGCGCTGACGCAGGAATACACGCAGGCAAAAGCGCGCGGCGAGAAAATCCTCGGCCAGAACATCGTGCATCTCATCACGGTGAACGGTGTGCGTGTGGTGCTGGAGGATGGCACCTGGGGTCTGGTGCGCGCATCCTCCAACAAGCCATCACTGGTGGTGGTGGTGGAAAGCCCCGCATCGGAAGCGAACATGTGCGCCATGTTCAAGGATTTGGATGCGCGCCTCTCCAGGCACCCCGAAGTCGGCGCCTACGACCAGAAGATCTAAGCGAACGCGTCCCACAGCATGCGAGCGGCGGTGATGGCGATGAAGAGCGCGAACACAATGCGCAGGCGGTTCGTGTCGGTCATGTGCGCCAGATGCGCGCCGGCCGGGGCCGCAAAGAATGCGCCCGGGGCGATGAGCAGAACACCCAGCAGGTTCACATAGCCGAGCGAGTAGGGTGGCAGCCCTTGCGCATACCATCCGGCGAGAATGGCGCCGATGGTGCCGGGCACGGAGATGATGGCGCCGAAAGCGCTCGCCGTTCCAACCGCGCGGTGAATGGGATACCCGCAAAGCGTCATCGTGGGCACACCCACTGTGCCGCCGCCGATGCCCATCATGGTGGAGACGCCGCCAATCCCGAACGGAACCAGGAGACCGCCTGCTCCGCCGGGCAGATGATCGGCGATGTGTTTCTTCTCGCCCCACACGGCAAAGTGCAGCGCCACAGGCAATGCGACGCCCGCGAAAATCAGCGACAGCGTCTGGCCGCGTACGTAGGCCGCGAGCGCGCTGCCGGCGATCACGCCCAGCAGCATCGGCAACCACCAGCGCCGCAGCAAATCCCAATCTACTGCGCCCTTCTTGTTGTGCGCGGTCATTGAGGACAACGATGTGGGGATGATCGTGGCGAGTGAGGTGCCCACCGCCACGTGCATGCGCACCGATTCATCGACGCCGAGCGCCGCCAGCACATGATAGAGGATCGGCACCACCACGATGCCGCCGCCCACACCCAGCATGCCGGCGACAAGGCCGCCGACCACGCCCGCGATGACGAGGCCAAGCGCCAGCGTGCCGAGATCGCCGTGCGGAACGCCCCCGAAAAATTCCATCAAGCGGCCACGCGCTCGGCGTGCTGCACATGTGCAAGAGCTTCGCGCAACACCTCGATGCCTGCACTGCGCACGGTGCCATTTTCGGCGAGATGACGGCGGAACAGCCGCGCGCCTTGCCGGCCGTTGAACAGCCCGAGCATCGGTTTCGTTAGCGCCTGCAGCGGCACACGCCGGCTCAGTTGCTGCGCTACATAGTCCATGTAGATCTGCACCGCATTTTCCAGCTCAACAGGTTTATCGCCAAAGAAGCGCGCATCGACCTGCGCCAGAATCGCGGGGGAATGATAAGCCGCGCGGCCCATCATCGCGCCATCGACATGCGCGAGGTGCGCCTGGGCCTCATCAAGCGTCTCGATACCGCCATTGAGCACAATGGTAAGCTTTGGGTGCTCGCGCTTCACGCGATAGACCAGTTCGTAGTCCAGCGGCGGGACGTCGCGATTTTCCTTGGGAGACAATCCTTCGAGCCAGGCCTTGCGTGCATGCACGGCAAATATTTTCATCCCGGCGCGCGCGCACAAGCCGATTGTGTCGCGCAAGGCGGCGTCGGCATCCTGGTCGTCCACACCGATGCGGCACTTTACCGTCACCGGAATGGAAACTGCCGCGCGCATCGCCGCCGTGCAGTCTGCCACCACCTCCGGTTCCTTCATCAGGCAGGCGCCGAAGCGGCCCGATTGCACGCGATCGGACGGGCATCCGACATTCAGGTTGATTTCGTCATAGCCGAAATCGCGGCCGATCTGTGCCGCTTCCGCGAGACGCTCGGGATCGGAACCGCCGAGCTGCAGCGCAACCGGCTTTTCAAACGGATCGAAGCCGAGCAGGCGCTCGCGATCGCCGCGGATCGCGGCTTCCGCGGTGACCATTTCCGTGTAAAGCATCGCGCGCGCACTCAGGCAGCGGTGCAGGTACCGGCAGTGCCGGTCCGTCCAGTCCATCATTGGCGCGACGCAAATCTTGTGGGTTTGCGAAACCATTCAGGCGGCAATTTCCTTAGGAAGCGTTCGCCTCGGATGTAGGCGAAATCTGCAGAGTTGCCAAATGCGCGGAAACCGCGTGGGATAGTGAGAATGGCAGCGGATACTCCTTCCGTTCTTGAAACGCGGCGCGATCAGGTCTTCCCGATTCTTTCGCCGGAAGAAATCGCGCGGCTGCGGAATTTCGGTGAGACGCGCCAATTCAAATCCGGTGAGTATCTCTCCAGGACGGGGGAGCGTTCACCCGGTATGCTGGTCATCCTGTCGGGCGAAGTAGAAGCCACACAGCACGACGCGCTCGGGCAGGACGAACACATCATCACACACCGGCCGGGCTCGTTCAGCGCGGAACTGTCGCTGCTCTCTGGCTCGCCGGCGTTGGTGAATGCTGTCGCGAAAGGCGATGTGGAAGCCCTCGTCATTCCGCCGCAAAAGCTGCGCGATTTGATGGTGGAAGAGGCGGAACTTGGCGAACGCATTATGCGCGCGCTGATTCTGCGGCGCATGGGTTTACTGGAGACGGGGCATTCGGGGCCGGTGATCGTTGGAAATGACGAGGATCGCAATGTGCTGCGTCTTGGCGATTTTCTGCGGCGCAATGGCCATCCGCACCAGATCCTCGATCCTGAAAAAGACGAAGCAGCCAAAGTGCTGATCGATCGCTTTGACGGAGCCAAGGGCGAGCTGCCGCTGGTATTCTGTCCAGCCGGTCAGGTGTTGCACAATCCGAGTGAGAACGAGCTTGCCACTTGCCTCGGCCTCGTGCAGCCGATCGATTCCACCAAACTCTACGATGTGGCCATTGTCGGTGCCGGACCCGCGGGGCTTGCGGCTGCGGTGTACGCAGCCTCCGAAGGTCTGGAGGTTCTCGTACTCGATTGCCGCGCGTTCGGCGGACAGGCGGGCGCCTCGGCGCGTATCGAAAACTATCTCGGCTTCCCAACGGGCATCAGCGGCCTTGCGCTGACAGGCCGCGCCTACAACCAGGCGCAGAAATTCGGCGCACATTTTTCCATTCCGAACGAAGCGGTGCATTTGCGTGAAGCGGAAGACGGATTCTTTGTTGAAACGGCGGATGACGATCATGCGCATGTTCGCAGCGTGGTGCTTGCCACCGGCGCGCGCTATCGCCGGCCCAACATTCCTAACCTTGGCGAGTTCGAAGGCTCGCACGTGCATTACTGGGCGTCTGCATTGGAAGCGAAATTGTGCGCCGGTGAAGAGGTGGTACTAGTGGGCGCGGGCAATTCCGCAGGCCAGGCGGCGGTGTTTCTTTCAGGTCGTGTAGAGAAGGTCTGGCTGCTGATGCGGGGCAAGAACCTGCGCAAGACCATGTCAGAGTACCTGGTCGAGCGGATTTCGGCGCAGCAAAACATCGAAGTGCTGGCCGAGACGGAGATCAGTGGCCTGGACGGCAAGGATGGAAAGCTTGAACGCGTCCGCTGGCGTCACAAGTCGTCCGGCAAGGAGAGCGAGCGTCCCATCCGGCACGTGTTCCTCTTCATCGGCGCCGACCCGAACACGGACTGGCTGAAGCCGTCCGGTATCGCCTTGGATGAAAAAGGTTTCATTCGCACCGGTGCGGAGTGCGGCAAACATCATCCGGCGCTGCAAACGAACCGGCCGGGCGTGTTCGCCATCGGCGATGTGCGCTCCGGCTCGATCAAACGGGTTGCCGCGGCGGTCGGCGAAGGCGCGCAGGTTGTCGCCGCCCTGCACATCCATCTGGCCGAACTCGACCACCCCTCATAATTCCGGGAACCAAACGCCCGACCCGCGGGTTGACGCGTTGGGCTATTTTTGTGTCATTTGATGTCAGAGCATGAGGACGAAGGGGATCGCGGCCAGGAGGCGCGCGCATCCGGCAACAGCGAAAACAAGAAAAATTCCGGCAACAGCGGCGGCAAGCAGGAGCGCGACAAGAAGCCAAAGCGGAGCGTCTTCCGTAATCCGCTGGTGCGGATTGGCCTTGTTGTCATTGTTCTCGCACTGATTGTCGGCGGCATCCTCTATTGGCTGCATGCGCGACAATATGAGAGCACCGACGATGCCTTCATCGATACGCACATCGTGCAGGTGGCTCCGCAGCTTGCGGCCCAGGTAACACGCATCTACGTCACGGATAACCAGTTGGTGCGCGCGGGCCAGCCGTTGGTCGATCTCAATCCCGCCGACCCGCAGGCCCGCATCGCGCAGACCATTGCGCAACAGGCGCAGGCGGAAACGCAAATCGCGCAGGCGCGTGCCAACGAAGCCGCTGCTGCGGCGCAGGCGCAGAACGCCGCGCGGGATCTTGCCCGCTACCGCTATCTCAAGCGGACCTCACCGCTTGCCGTGGCGCAGCAGCAGATTGATCAGGCGGAAGCAGCGGCGAAGAGCGCGAACGCGCAGCGCAATGCGGCAGAGGCGCAGATCAGGGGTGCCCAAGCCCAGATCACGGTGCTAAGGGCGCAGCTCAGTCAAGCGCAGATCAATCTCGGCTACACCCATATCGTGGCGCCGGTGGATGGCACCATCGCCCAGCGCAGCGTGGCGCTGGGGAATTACGTGACACCGGGCGCGCAGATGATGGCCATTGTGCCACTGCAGATATGGGTCACCGCCAATTTCAAGGAAACGCAGCTGGCGCATATGCGGCTACGTCAGCCTGTCACGGTGAGCATCGATGCCTGCCCCGAGGCCGACATTCGCGGCCATGTGGATTCTGTTCAGCGCGGCGCGGGGCAGGCGTTTGGAATTCTGCCGCCGGAAAACGCCACCGGTAACTACGTCAAGGTGGTGCAGCGCGTGCCGGTGAAGATCGTGCTCGATCGCGTGCCGCGCGATTGCGTTCTGGGGCCCGGCATGAGTGTCGAGCCGACGGTGAAGGTGCGCTGATGTCAGGCGCAGGCGCGCAGCACGGCTGGACACCGGAGCGCTCCGTTGCCGGCGGCCGCAGCCCGTGGTCGATTGTCGGCGTCATTTCCATCGCCACCTTCATGGTGGTGCTGGATACCTCCATCGCCAACGTGGCGCTGGCGCATATCGCGGGCAGCCTGTCGGCGAGCTACGACGAAGCGACATGGGTGATCACCAGCTTCCTGATCGCCAACGCCATTATCATTCCAATCAGCGGCTGGCTTGCCGACGTGATCGGCCGCAAGCGCTACTACATGATGTCGGTGGCGCTGTTCACGATCGCCTCGCTCGTCTGCGGGCTCTCCTCCAGTCTCACCATGCTGGTGATCGCGCGCATCGTGCAGGGAATCGGCGGCGGCGGACTGACGCCGGTCGAGCAATCCATGCTGGTCGATACCTTCCCACCGGAAAAACGGGGGGCGGCGTTTGCCGCTTACGGCGTGGTGGTGATCGTGGGCCCGATCTTCGGCCCCACGCTCGGCGGCTGGATCACCGACAATTTCTCCTGGAACTGGGTGTTTCTTATCAACGTGCCCATCGGAATTCTGTCGCTCATTCTCGTCAACATATTCGTGGACGAGCCGGAAGCAGTGCGCCGCCGCAGTGAGGAAATGCGTGCGGGTGGGCTGAAGATCGACATCGTCGGCTTCGCGCTGGTGGCGGTGGCGCTTGGCTGTTTGGAAGTGACGCTGGATCGCGGTCAGCGCGAAGACTGGTTTTCCAGCCCGCTGATTTCCACCTGCGCCGCAATCTCTGTGGTGGCGTTCATCATCTTCATTCCATGGGAGTGGAACCACGACGATCCCATTGTGCGCATCCGCATGTACGGCCGGCGCAATTTCGCCATCGCCAACGTCCTCTTGCTGATGATGGGCGTGATCATCTTCGGCTCCACGCAGTTCATTCCGCAGTTGCTGCAGGAAGTGCTGGGTTACACAGCTACTGATGCCGGGCTTGCGCTCACTGCTGGCGGCGTCGCCACCCTGATGGTGATGCCGCTGGCCGGATTCCTGACCGGCAAAATCGATCCACGCATTCTCATCGGCGCCGCCTTCACCATTCAGGTGATCGCGTTGTGGAACATGAGCCATCTGAACACCCAGATGTCGTTCCATGACGCGGCGGTGGCGCGGATGATTCAATCCGTGGGGCTGCCGTTCCTGTTCGTGCCGGTGACGAACGTGGCCTATGTCGGATTGCGGCCGGACGAGAGCAACCAGGCGTCGGCCCTGATGAATGTGTCGCGCAACCTGGGCGGCACCTTCGGCATTTCCCTGGTCCAAACGTTGCTGGCGCAGCGGGCGCAAATTCACCAGGCGCAGTATGTCGAGACGTTGAACCCGCTCAATCCGAACTATACGCACGGCATCCAGCAGATCACCCATGCGCTGATGAGTCATGGCGTGCCGCAGGCGCAGGCCTCCAAGATGGCGGTGGGGTTGCTGTATCGGCAATTGCAGCAACAGGCCGGCATGCTGTCTTATATCGATGCCTTCCACATTCTGATGGTCGTTATTGCCTGCGCGCTGCCGCTGATCTTGCTGATGCAGGGGCCGGGCAAGCGCGGGCAATCGCAAGCGGCCGCGGCGGCGCCATGAGAGGCCTTGCTGCATTTTCTGCCCTACTGCTGCTTTCCGCCTGCGAGGTCGGTCCGGATTATCACCCGCCGCAAGCCACGGCGCCGCCGGCCTATGGCGAGCTGCCGGCGAACACTGCGCAGGCGCCGCTCAGCCGCCCGGTGCCGAACAAAGCCGATCTTTCGCAATGGTGGACTCAGATTCCAGATCCGGAATTGCAGAGCCTGATCGCGCGTGCGCTCACCGTCAACCTAGATCTGCAGACTGCCGCCTCGCGCATCCGCGAGGCACGCGAACAGGAGATTATTGCCGGCGCGCCGGAATGGCCGCACGTCAATGCGACGGGCGCAGGCGTCAATCTGCACTCCAACTCCAATCCTTTGGCGGCAATTGCCGGCGGAGGAGGTGGCGGCGGGCCGCCGCCGGCAAACCAGTCCACCAACATCAAGCTCTACAATCTCGGCTTCGATGCCACCTGGGAGCTGGACATTTTCGGCGGCACACGCCGCGCCGTGGAAGCCGCGCAGGCCAATAGCGAAGCCGCGGCCTGGGAGATGCGCGACGGCGAAGTCTCGCTAACGGCGGAAGTGGCGAACGACTATCTCTCGCTCCGTGCCGCACAGGCCCGCATGGCGATTTTCCGGAGCGAAATCCAGCGGCAGCAGAATGCGCTGGCGCTGGTGCATGCGCGCGCCCGCGCCGGGTTCGTCACCCAGCTCGATGTCAATCAGCAGAGGGCGCTGGTGAGCACCACGGCGGCGGAGCTTCCCGGTCTTCAGGCGGATGCGCGCGCGTTCGAACATGCCATTGCCGTGCTGCTGGCCCAACAGCCGGAGACGCTGACGGCTGAACTCGATACGGCTACGCCGCAGCCGCCAATTCCCGCCACCTTGCCGGTGGGTCTGCCCTCCGACCTGCTTCGCAGGCGGCCAGACATTCGTGAAGCGGAGCGCAAGCTCGCCGCGGCCACCGCAAATATCGGCGTCGCGGTGGCGGACCTCTATCCGAAATTCAACCTGATCGGCGCGGCGTCGTTCAGCGGCCCGCATATCGGCGATCTGCTGTCCGCCAGCCATTTCGGCACCGTCGGCATCGGCCAGATCACCTGGGCGATTTTTCAGGGCGGACAGATCCACGCCAACATCCGCGCCAAGGAAGAAGAGGCGCAGCAGGCCTATTTTGCCTATCAGCACGCCGTGCTGGCCGCGTTACAAAACACGGAAGACGCACTCACGCGCTATGTGAACGAGCAACAGCGATATCTCTCGCTCCAGAGCGCGGTGCAATCCGCGCAATCGTCTGCGGCACTTGCCGAGAACCAATATCGCGCCGGTCTGGTGACGTATCTCAACGTGCTGACGGCGCAAACGACTCTGCTCAATGCGCGGGACCAGCTGACGCAATCCCGCCAGCAGCTCGCGCAAAATCTGGTGTCGCTCTACAAGGCCCTTGGCGGCGGCTGGTTCACAGCTGAGGTCGGCGCAGGCGCGACTCCAGCGGCACAATAGACTCAGCTGTGAAGCGGTCCCATCCAGATGCCGATCAGTGCGGCCAGCGCGACAAGCCCCAAAAAACCGTTGACTACATACAGCGCGCCGCGAGGGATGTGCCGCACGTCCGGACGTGGTGGCGGCGCGCCGGCGAACAATTCGCGCCAGACTGCAGCGCCAAAACAGAAGCCGCTAAACAGGATGAGGACGGTCCCCACGCCCATCACCAGCCAGTGCCCAAGCACGCCGGAGAGAAGCGTGCGCGCGCCCACGCCGCTCGCCAGCGCGGCAAAGCCGGTGCGCATCCAGGCGGCATAGGTACGCTCGCCCGCCAGCACCGTGCGGTCCGCCGCCAACTCGGTGCGCCGGTCTGCCTTTTCGCCGATGCGTTCGAGGACGGGCTTATCCATGCCTTTGCGAAAGCGCTTTCGGCGAGCCCGCGGTTCCCGTCAGGCGGCGCGTTCCCGAAAAAGGGCCTGCCGCGTCTTTCATATCGATCCCCTTTGCGCCGCCCGCGCCTATCGCCCACAATCTCGATCCCTATAGAGTTGGAGGTTAGCCGAATGCCGGAAGCCGCCCATCCCGAATTGCTGCGCCTGCGAGATTCGATCGACAATATCGACGCCGCGCTAGTGCACCTGCTGGCGGAGCGCTTCAAATTCACCAGGGCAGTAGGCGCGTTCAAGGCATCGCGCGGGTTGCCGCCCGCCGATCCTGTCCGCGAGGCGGAGCAAATCGCCCGGCTCCGGGCGCTCGCCGAAGCGGCGAAGCTCGATCCGAATTTCGCCGAGAAATTTCTCACCTTCATCGTGCGTGAAGTCATCCGCCATCATGAGGCGGTCCGTTCAGCTGTCGCCGATCCTTGACGAAGACCGTTGCCCGTCGCCGGCACCGCCGGTTCTCAGCAGCCACTCGTCATCGGATAGCGGAGTCCCTATATCGGGGCAGTGGGTGAGGTGAAGTTGCGAATGCTGTATGTGGGGATCGCCGTTGTACTGGTCGTGCTGTATGGGATTTTCCTGTTCAACCGGCTGGTGACGCTGAGACAGGCATGGAGCCGCGCGACAGCGGACATCGATGTGCAGCTCAAATTGCGGCACGACCTCATTCCCAATCTGGTTGAAACCGTGAAGGGCTATGCCAGCCATGAAAGCGGTGTTTTCACGGAAGTGACACAAGCGCGGTCGGCAGCCATGCACGCGACGACCGTTGCAGAGAAAAGCACCGCAGAGGCGGCACTGTCCGGCGCGCTGGGTAATCTGTTTGCGGTAGCCGAGAATTATCCCCAGTTGAGGGCCAGCGAGAATTTCCGTGCGCTGCAAGATCAGTTGAGCGACGTGGAGAACAAGATCGCGAGCGCAAGGCGATTCATGAATAACGCAGCCGCAGAGTACAACTCCGCGACACAACAATTTCCGGCTCTGGTGATCGCCGGGCCGTTCGGCTTTAAGCCGGCCGAAATGTTTACGCTGGATCCGGAAGAACGCCTGCAGGCCAAAGATGCGCCCAAGGTGAGCTTCGGCGGGTAACGTCACATGGCGGCGCTGGGGCTCACCACATACCGGCTTAACAACAATCTGAAGTCGACAGCGCTGCTCATCGCGTTTCCCGTGCTGCTGCTGGCGCTGCTCGGGGTTGTTTTCTTTGCCGTGGGTCTGGTGAGCGGCCGCAGCATGCGGATGAATGTATTCGGGGTCTCCTCAATCCTTGGAACGGGCACGCCGCTGGATTTCGCGGTGTCGGCGATTGTGGCGTGGTGGCCCATCGTCGTGGGCATTGCCGCGGTCTGGGTGACGATCGGCTATTTCTTCAATGACTGGATCATCCACAAGGCGACGGGCGCTGTGCCCGTGGATGGACGGCAGGAACCGGAGCTTTATCGTCTGGTCGAAAACCTCTGCATCTCTCGCGGGCTAACTGTCCCCAAACTGTACGTCATCGAAACCGATGCGATGAACGCATATGCGAGCGGAATCGACGACAGGACCTACGCGATCACCGTCACGCGCGGTTTGCTCAAGCAGCTGAACCAAACCGAGCTTGAGGCGGTTCTGGCACATGAGCTCACGCACATCATGGAACGCGACACACGCGTACTGATCGTCACCATCGTGTTTGTCGGGATGATTTCCTTCCTGGCGCAGTTGCTATGGCGGAGCCTGCAGTTTTCCTCCTTCCGGCGCGTGCGCGGCAAGAACGGCGCGCCGGTGATATTGCTGATGCTGATAGCCGCCGTGGCGTTTGCAGTTGGTTATGTGCTGGCGCTGGTGCTGCGGTTTGCGATTTCGCGGCGGCGGGAGTTCCAGGCGGATGCCGGCTCCGTCGATCTCACCAAAAACCCCGATGCGCTGGTCAGCGCGTTGCAGAAAATCGCCGGCAATCCAGACGTGCCGCATGTTCCGACCGAGGTGCGTCAGATGTTTATTGAGAACCCGTCATCGGCGCTCGATCTGGGCGGCCTTTTTGCCACGCACCCGGCGATTTCAAAGCGAATCGCCGTTCTCCAGCAACTCGGCGGCCACCTTCCTCAAACGGTGACGCCGCCAGGGGTGCCTCAAACCTCACCCTGGGCATGACGTTCAAACCAACGTCGCAATCGTAACCGGACAGAGCGGCGTACCGTCTTCCGGGATGATCATGTTGTTTGTGCGGGGCTGAGGAGTCGTACGCCTGCCAGTAGTGCGATAGCCAGCAACGCGACAATCGCTGCGAGCCAGCTGCCCGCCGCGGCGACGGCGCCGGTCCCCGCCCACATGATCGAGGAGAACGCTTCCGAGAACGTCGCAATCCGCGAGGATGTGTGGCGGCGGCGAAACTGATTTCTCTTGGCCTGGGAGCGAAACCAAAGCTGAATCAAGGAAGCGGATATGGCGGATGCAGCCACGCCCGCAGCGGTGATCATTGCGAGAGCGGGAGCGTAGATCAGCAGCCCGAGGAAGAAAGGAGCAAACACAATTGCGATGCAGCCGATGACGGCTTCGATTTTTGCGAGCAGGAGGCGTGAGCGGGGGACCGGCGCGGTCAACACCAGGTCAGGTGCATCTTCCCCGGAGATCGTCAGCCAGGCGAGGCCGCCAGCGAGTTGTCCGGCCGCCATGATCAGCACGGGAACGAGAATGGACGCTGCATTGCTGCCGAAAGTGAAACTCCGCCACATAAGCAAGGTGGGCGGCAGCAGATACAACAACTGCATGAGGGATTGCGACATCAGCCACGGATCGCGCGCCAGAAGAAGCAATTCCTTGCGGCGGAGTGCAGCCGCCACGGGGCGGACCTCGAAAGCTCGCGTGTTGCTGCGCCGCCTTGCCCGCTCGCGGGAGGCGCTTGCGGCGGAAACGACATAGTTCGCGAAGCGCGGCGCGTAAAAGCCTGTGACGATCAGAAACACAGCGAGACTCGCGATCATGACCGCGCCAAACGCGTTTCCGTCGCCGAGTGCGGCGCGCGCCGGCCACCAGAACGCGCTGGCGAGCTGCGGCGCATGTGCCAGGACATAAGGCGATCGAATGAACGCGAGGCGCGACAGCGTTCCCGTAGAGAACATGGCGGCCAGCTGCAATCCAATGACGAACATCCCGCCGATCACAGCAGCGACGATCTGCGCTACGAGCCGCGTGCGCTTGGGGCCGATCATCTGGAAAAGCGTGGCCGTCAGCACGATCGCCAGCGCCGTCGCAACCAGTGAAACCGCGACGATCACGCCATAGGCCGCGAGCCAGCGTGGTCCGTTCCGCCACGCGAGAACGTCTATGAACGGTCCCACGAACAGGAGCGACATCAGGCTGACGGTCAAGCCGATGGCGCCGATCCGCACGGCGAACAGACGATGCGCAGGGGCAGGTGAACTCAGGATCAGTTCCAGATCCGACCGCGTGTAAAAGGTCCGCGTCACGTTTTCCATCGCCTGGGACAGCATCGCCGAGCCCGACAACAGCAGGCCGGCGGTGATCGCGATCAAGGTCGGCAAATCGGGATGCAGGCCTGCCTTTCCCACGCGTTCCAGCGCCGCATAAGCCACCACGTGCATCAAAGCGGCAAAGCTGATGACGAAAATCGCAACAAGCCGTTCCCGCTTACGCCGTCCGGCCGTCATCATGAACAGCGCGTCGCGCCAGACGAGCCGGAGCTCGTGCAATGCAAACCAGGCAAGGCTTCCAGGCGCGCTCATGCGTCGGAATGGTCGCGCTCGACGATGGCGAGAAATACATCTTCCAGGCTTGTATCGCCTCCGCCCAGACCTTCGCGTAGTTCGGCCAACGTACCTTCCGCGATCAGGCGTCCGCCCGAGATAACGCCGATGCGGTCAGCCATGCGCTCCGCGATCTCCAGGATGTGCGTAGTCATGATGACGGTGCTTCCCTTCGACACGCGGTCGGCCAACACGGATTTGACAAGGCGCGCGCTGCCGGCGTCGAGCCCCGTCAGCGGTTCGTCCAGGATGATGAGCCTCGGCTCGTGCAGCAACGCGCCGGCCAAGGCCACCTTCTGCCGCATGCCGCGTGAGAAATTTTCGCAGCGCTCGTCGGCGAATTCTTCGAGGTCAAGCCAGCGCAGCAAATCGCGCGCGCGGTGTTCCGCAACACGGGTTTCCACGTTCCACAAACCGGAAACGAATTCGAGATATTCGATCGGCGTGAGCTTGTCGTAGATCATCGGTTCGTCGGAGAGCCAGCCGACGATCTGCTTCGCAGCCACGGGATGGGCGAGTGCATCGATACCGAAAATGGAAATGCTGCCGGCGTCTGGCTTCAGCAGCCCACTCACCATCCGCAGCGTCGTGGTCTTGCCTGCGCCGTTCGGGCCGAGGAGCATGTAGAATTCGCCTCGCCGAACGCTGAGATCCAGTCCGTCAACCGCGGGCCGAGCGAAGGATTTTCTCAAGCCGCGGATGTCGAGGGCCGCAGACAATTCTTCGTTGGATATCGGCATTTCGCCACAAGCTACTGTTTCGAGACAAAAATTAAGATACGACGCGTTTCAAAGGCCTAAATCTCTGCCCGCACTTTCGATCAAGCTTGTGGCCCCATCTGGAGACCAGTGCCAAGCGCGCTCAGAATTGCGGTTGATGTGTGAGAACGCTCGTTGCGGATGCCGCTCCACCGATGAGTTCGTTCGAAGGCCCGGTGGCTGGCAGAATCGGTTCGGTCAAGTCGATCCGGCTACCAGCGCCATTTCCCGAAAGATGATGGTGGCGGACAGGGAGAGATTCGAACTCTCGATACCCTTGCGGGTATGCCGCATTTCGAGTGCGGTGCATTCAACCGCTCTGCCACCTGTCCGCGCAATAAAATCAGCTACTTAGAGACTTCGCCGTTCCGAAGAAAGAGGCTTTGCAGTAATCTTGCGGTCTATCTCGTTCGCCAGCCGTCCCCGGTCCGTATCTCCCGAGCGCTCAATCGGAGAACACATGACCTACCGCTTTGTCAAACACCGCGGCATTTATTTCCCGCCCGCGGAACGGGAGCAAGAGGCGTCGAGCGCTGGTTTCCTCCAGCAACGGACGGATGGAACCGCCGACCCGTCTTCGCAAATGCCCGGCAAACAAGTCGCGGCCGTACTCCGTTCAAGCTTAGCCGGACCCCGGCCGGGGTTCGCCGCTCTCGAAAATGACGCTATCAGTTGCTCTATTCGCGCACAAAGCCGTGGTGTCTGCCAGTTTTGCCTAGATAGTCGCCAACGACCCATCCGCGTTTGTTGATGTCGAATGGTTCCGTGTAGGAGCCGTTCTGAGGATGGTTGAATGTCGTGATCACGCCCTGACTGTTCCGTACGAACCCCGAGCGCCCGCCACCGCTGTTGTTGAACACGCCCACGATACGCCCTGAGCCATTGACGGCAGTGGCGTAGGTATTGCTTGCATTGGGCGCGTCGAAGGTCGTGATCACTCCGTCGGGGGAACGCGAAAAGCCGTGCGCTCCCACGCTATCGCCATAGTACCCCACAATTTCACCGGCGGAATTGATGCCGTGAGCTTGTGTGTATGATGCGCCGGGGCCGTCGAATACTTCAACAGAGCCAACCGCACTCTCGACAAAGCCATGAAAAATTCCATCCAAACCAGCGAAGTAGCCCACCACAGCACCCGTCTGGCTGATGGACATAACTAGTGTGCCGGTCGAATCAGGGACGTCAACAATGCTGATTGTTCCATCAACAGTCCGGGTAAAACCGTGATAAACCTTGTTGAAGTCTATGAAGGTGCCAGCAACCGTCCCGCGGTTGTTTATCCAGAGCGCGCCGGTGCCCTCGGACGCGGGGGCATCAAACGAAATTATTTCTCCATCGCTCGTGCGCACGAAGCCGTGCGAAATGCCGGCGCTATCATTGTACGACCCCGTGATCCAATTCTTGTCGTTGATACTGCGACCAGTTGTGGAATATCCACCTGGCGCATCAAACGAGATAAACTGACCATCCGCAGACCGCAAGAATCCGTGCGCAGCATCCTGACGATCACGTTTGGCAACGAACATTCCCGTTGTGGCGCCGCTCGAATTTATACCATATCCGTATGTATCGATCGCCTGGGGAGGATCGATCTTGACATACTGCCCTGCGTTCGCACCTCGCAGAGGACATAGCGCCGCGAATATCACAACGGCGAGCCAACGCAGCTTCAGGTTCGTTTTCAAATGTGCAACTTGCTTTGGCATAATCCCCCGCGCCGCTCATAGCGGAATTTTAGGTTTGTCAGCAGCCGACGAAAGCCATGGCCGCCCCTTACGTCTCTTACTTTATCGAGTCACAAAGCGGCAGGCCGAACCATGTCTAATCACAAAACCTTCATCGAATTATCGAGCATGTGAGGAGGAGAACTACGAGGGTCTGGATAGCTGGCGGTCCCGGTCGCGTTGCGACTCCTTGGAGTGCCGCGCCTCCGGTCCGCGGCGAAGCAGCGGCAGGATTTCGCTGGTGGCCGCGCGCATTTCCGTATCGAACCCGTAAGGCGGATTGACGACCATCAAGCCGGACGCGGACAGTTTGCCGGGCGGATCGTCTGTGGCGCGGCCGGCATCGAGGGTGATGGACAGGAGTTTCGTAGCGCCCGCGTTGCGGAGTTCTCCCGCGAGTGCCTCAGCTGGCGAACCCTCTTTCAGCGGAAACCAGATGAGATAAAGGCCATGCGCGAAACGGCGATACGCGTCGGCAAAGGCTGCCGCCAGCTGCTGCAACTCATCGGGTTCCTCATAAGACGGGTCGATTAGCACAACGCCCCGGCGCTCCGTCGGTGGCAGCAGGCGCGGCAGCTGTGTGTAACCGTCTCCCAAAATCGTACGCGCGGTTGAAAACGGCGAGAGTGCACTGCGCAACGCGCGGCATTCCTCCGGCTGTTTTTCGATCGCCACCAGACGGTCCTGAGCGCGCAGCAGCTGCGCAATAATTCGGGGCGAACCGGGATAGTGCAGCGCATCGAAGCCGCCGACGATCTCCAGGTATTTCTTGAGCGCCGGAGTTTGCGCCGCATATCCGTTCAGGCGTGCAATGCCTTCTGCCGCCTCTTGCGTCCGCTGTGCCTGCTCCGCCGAAAGATCGTAGACGCCCCTTCCGGCATGGGTGTCGATGACCGCGAACGGCGTCTCCTTGCGGCGCAGATGCAGAAGGATGGAGACCAACGCCACATGCTTGTGCACATCGGCGAAATTTCCGGCGTGGTAGGCGTGGCGGTAATTCATTCGCGCGTCATCCGACGGGGCCGCGGCACCAGCTCGCCACCGCAATTGGGGCAGATATGGTTCATGCCCTCGCTGCAGGCTTGGCAAAAGGTGCATTCAAAGCTGCAGATGCGGGCCTCGCCGGAGTTCATGGGTAACGCCGTTTCGCATCGTTCGCAGCGGTCTTTCATCTGAAGCGCCATCACGGCCTCCGTGCCGTTCGTTTGCCGTCATCGTGCAGCAGACGATCGACCTTGTGCTGCAGCGCGCGGGCGTCGAAGGGCGCGCGCACCTTGGAATCATTGTCGAAATACACGAACACGTCCCGCCGGCCTTTGCGCGCCTTCTTCGGGTGCGCGCAGTCGCCATCCCGCAGCTCGCCGCCTTGCGACCACGCTACCAGCCGCTTTGCCCAAATATCCAGTGCCGCTGAGTCGTAGCCGCTCGCATACAGCTGCTCAGAGCCATGCAGGCGGCAATAGACAAAATCGGCGGTCACATCGAACAGCAGCGGCCAATCCACCGTGTCCGCCACCACCAGCGCCACATCGTGCGTCCGTAGCAGCTCGATGAATTCGCGGCAGCGAAAGCTCTCGTGGCGAATTTCCATGGCATAGCGCAATGGCCGGTTCGCATCGGTGCGCAAATATGCGCGGCCTTTGGTCCGGTGGTCGTGCTTTCGCGCCAGTCTGGCGGCGGCTTCCGTGTCGCGCGGCAACTTCTCGAAGAATCCCGACAGCTTGTCCCGGTTGAAGCGGAAGTTGGGCGGGAACTGCCACAGGATTGGTCCGAGCTTCGCGCCCAGTGCCAGCACGCCATTGCCGAAAAAATTGGCCAGCGGCGTGTCGCTGCGCGTGAGCTTCAGCATGTGCGTGATGAAGCGCGGACCCTTTACCGCGAACAGGAAGACGTCCGGCGTCGCGTCGCGCCAGGCCGCGAAGTATTCCGGCCGCTGCAGGGAATAGAAGGTGCCGTTGATTTCGACGGTGCCAAACGATTGCGCGGCAAAGGCCAATTCGTCCTTCTGGCGCAAACTCTCCGGATAGAACACGCCGCGCCAGCCCTTGTAGCGCCAGCCGGAAATGCCGATGCGTATCTCGCCGCGCCTTCTCATTGTCGTAGCGTCATCTGGGCACCGCTCAAGCAACTGGTGCGCCGCTTCCACAAGCAGAACAGGTCCAGCGCACGATCCGTTTCAAGGCAAAGCGCCTGCCTGCTCTTATAGCCTCTTGACAGGCAACCAAACAGTTGCATATCAGTGTCCATGAGCATGGACGCGGTCTTCCGGGCGCTGGCGGATGAAAGCCGCAGGGCATTGCTGGACCGACTGTTCAAGAAGAACGGGCAAAATCTGGGTGAATTGTGCGAAGGCCTTCAGATGAGCCGCCAGGCGGTGAGCAAGCATCTCGCCATCCTGGAAGCGGCCAATCTCGTCGGCACGCGGAAGATCGGCCGGCAGAAGCTGCACTTCCTGAACCCCGTGCCCATCAACGAGATCGCGGAACGCTGGATCGGCAAGTTCGAGCGCACGCATCTCGGGGCGCTATCGGATCTCAAACAGCAACTGGAAGGAAAGAGCGATGAGCAATAGCCGCTTTGTCTGCGTCACCTACATCCGCACCACGCCGCAAAAATTGTGGGAAGCGCTCACCACGCCGGAATTCATGAAGAAATATTGGTATGGCGTCGTCGCCGAGACGGACTGGAAACCCGGCTCGTCGTGGAAGCTGATCCTGCCGGATGGCCGCACCGCCGATACGGGTGAAATCCTGGAAGCCGAGCCGATGAAGCGGCTGGTCATCAAATGGCGCAACGAATTCAAGCCGGAGCTGAAGGCAGAGGGCTACACGCGCTGCACCATGGAAATCGAACAGGACGGCGACGTTGCGAAGCTCAGCATCGTTCATGAAATCGACATGGCGGATTCGAAAACCATCGAAGCGGTGTCCGGTGGCTGGCCGCGCATTCTCTCGAATCTCAAATCGCTGCTGGAAACTGGGGAAGTGCTGCCCGCGACGAAGGGAAAATGAGGGGCCACCTGACACGCCGGCATCAGCGCGTGCCGCGCGCTGATGCCTCAACTATTCCAGCAGCGGCGCCTTACTTCGCAGCGCGCTGACCGCCTGCGTAAGGGGTGAATTCGCCGAGCGCGCAGGTTTCACCCGTGGTGATCACGCGGATGCCAATTTCCGGCCCGCAGATCTGGTCAGAACGAGTCACGTAACTGAAACCGTGAAACGCAAGTCCGGGGCAGGGGGACTTCAAATTGTTCTGCCAGACATGCCCGTCCTTCATGTAGAACAGCACCGTGCGCGGATCCACGTAATGCGTGTGGTCGATCCGGTAGGTCCACAGGCAGACATGGCCGCCGCCGGTGGTAGTGCCGGCGCCTTGCGCATTGGCGGCGCCGCCTGCACCGAGCACAAGGGCCGCTGCGGCGGCCGCAATCACTGTTTTCATCGTTTCTCTCCTTCTGAACGTCATGGGTTTGGTGCCGCCTTCGGTGTGATCTGCACCAGCGGGCCCAGCAGGCACACGGAGCCTGTCCGGATCACGCGGATGGATTGCAGATTCCCGCAAATCTGGTCGGGCGGCGTCGCCACATACGAAAAGCCGTTGAAGCTGAGTTGCGGACAAATCGTCGGCAAGGTGCTCTGGTACACAGCACCGTTCTTCATGGTGAAGAGGATGGTGCGGTCGTTCGGCGCCTTGGTGTGATCGATCAACATGGTGCGGATGCAGGTATTTCCCGCAGGCGTTTGCGAAAAAGCGCCCGTGGCGCTCACGCAACTCAACGCCAGCACGAAAGCAAGGGCGGCGGCTCTCATCTTCGGCTCCTCTTGCCGATAGTATAACGCATTCTGCACCCGGAACGGTGCCTGAACAAATGACGTTTCCCGGCCTTGTCTTCTTCCGCCGGGCCGGCATGCGGAAACTTGACTTGAAACAACGCCGCCCCGATGGTCCGCCCTCTTTCGTCAACCGGAGAAACGCCCGTGTCCGCGCCCGCTGCCGCGTCCAATGTCCATGTCACCTTGCCGGACGGCAAGGCGCTGACGTTTCCGGCCGGCACCACGCCAGGCGAGATTGCGGCCTCCATTGGCCCCGGCCTCGCCAAGGCGGCGCTGGTGGCTGAGGTGGACGGCAAACAATGGGATCTGTTCCGCCCGCTGGAGCACGATGCGGGGCTTCGCATCATCACCAGGAAAGACCCTGAGGCGCTGGAGCTGATCCGGCATGACATGGCGCATGTGCTCGCCATGGCGGTGCAGGAGCTTTTCCCCGCCACGCAGGTGACCATCGGTCCCTCAATCGAGGACGGCTTCTACTACGATTTCGCGCGCGACGAGCCGTTCACGCCGGAAGACCTGCCGAAGATCGAAGCCAAGATGCACGAGATCATCCGCGCCGACCTGCCGACGCGCCGCGAGGTGTGGCCGCGCGACCGTGCCATCGCGCACTTCGAGGCGATGGGCGAGCGCTACAAGGCGGAGTTGATCCGCGACCTGCCGCCGGGCGAGGACATCTCTCTCTACTGGCATGGCAACTGGAACGACCTCTGTCGCGGGCCGCATTTCGCTTCCACCGGGAAAATTCCGGAGGCCTTCAAACTGACAAAGATCGCCGGCGCGTATTGGCGCGGCGATGCCAAGAACGCGCAGCTGCAGCGCATCTACGGCACTGCCTGGCGCGATCAGAAGGAACTGGATGCCTACCTTCTCAGGCTCGAGGAGCAGGAGAAGCGCGATCATCGCAAGCTCGGCCGCGAGCTCGAACTCTTTACTTTCTCGCCGGATGTTGGCGCCGGCCTGCCGCTGTGGATGCCGAACGGCATGGTGATCCGGCAGGAGCTGGAATTCCTCGCGCTGCAGGAAGAACGCAAGGACGGGTACAAGCGCGTGGCCACACCGCACATCACCAAGGAGGCGCTGTACTATCGCTCGCGCCATCTGCCTTACTACAACGACGGCATGTATTCGCCGTTCGACGTCGATGGCGAGAATTACTATCTGCGGCCGATGAACTGCCCGCATCATCACCTGATCTACGGGGCAACGCGGCATTCCTATCGCGAAATGCCGATCCGCCTCGCGGAATACGGGCAGGATTACCGCTACGAAGCCTCGGGCGGCTTGTCGGGCTTGATGCGCGTGCGCGGCTTCTGCATGAACGATGCGCACATTTACTGCCGCTACGATCAGGCAAAGGACGAGTTCATCCGCGTGATGCATCTTCACGCGCGCTACTACGATCTGATGAACATCAAAGAATACTACATGCGGCTGTCGCTGCCGGACATGGCGAAGCTGGACAAGTATGTCGATGCACCGGAAAAATGGATTGCCGCGCTTGAGATCATCAAGCAGGCGATGCAGGAATCCGGCTACAAATATGTGGAAGGGCAGGGCGAAGCGGCATTCTACGGCCCGAAGATCGACTTCATGATCCGCTCGGCCATCGGCACGGAATACACCATCTCCACCAACCAGCTGGATTTCCTCGCCACCGAAACCTTCGACCTGAAATACATCGGCGAAGACGGCGCGGAGCATCCTGTGTATGTGATTCACCGTGCGCCGCTCGGTACGCATGAGCGCTTCACCGCGTTCCTGATCGAGCATTACGCCGGTGCGTTTCCGGTGTGGCTCGCGCCTATTCAGGCGCGGATCATTCCCATCAGCGAGAAGGTGAACGACTACGCGCAACATGTGGTGGATATGCTTTTCGCCGCCCCGGTGGTGAACGGCACCGGCGGCTTGCGCGTGGATATCGACACCTCAGCGGAGCGCATGCAGAAGAAGATCCGCGACGCGCAGCTGAAGAAGATTCCCTACATGCTGGTGGTGGGGGAGCGCGAGGCGGCGGAAGGCAAGGCGGCGGTGCGCCTGCGCTCCGGCAAGGATCTCGGCGCCATGCCGCTCGACGCCTTCATCTCGCGCATCAGGCAGGAAGCCGAGATGCGCAAGGATACGGGGGCGTAAGAACCTTCGCGTTGATTCTTAATCGTCATGGCCGGGCTGGCGCGCGCGAAACCACAGGCCATCCGGCGCGCAGCACGACCGTAATACAAAAAAAGCTTCACATCTCATTCATCCGGCCGCCATCGCTGAACGCTGTTATCCCTTTACCGGCAAGTCTGCCGGGGGGAATCGCGATTTTTGCGAGGAGAGATGAAGATGGGGTCAACGATGAGCCGTTTTCGAAAACTGGCCGGTCTCGCGGCGCCTGCACTCATGGGTGGTGCAATGATCGTCGCTTCAGCCGGAGGTGCGCAAGCCGCCTGCAATCTTGGCGGCCAGATCAAACACGTTGTCTATATTACCTTCGACAACGTTCACCTTCGTCGTGACAATCCGAATGTCCCATCCGATCTGGAGCAGATGCCCAATCTGCTGAATTTCCTCCAGGACAACGGAATCGTCAGTGGCAATCACTACACTCCGCTGATCTCGCACACGGCAACCGACGTTCTCACTGCGGAGACCGGCGTCTACGGCGACCGTATGGGTATTCCGGTCGCCAACAGTTACGGCTTCTTCAACCCCGATGGCTCAGTGGGATTTTCCACTTCATCCCTCTATTGGACGGCGCTCGGCGGCGACGGCCTGCCAGAGATGCTCGATGAGAACGGCAAGACGGCGCCCGCACCATGGGTTCCGTACACACGCGCGGGCTGTGATGTCGGCGCGTTCTCGGTTGCCAACATCGAGTTCGAACGGCTGCCGGACGACGTCACGACGTTTTACGGGGCTGGTTCGAAGCAGGATCTGAAGGTGCGCAAGGAACTTGGTTCGAAGGATCCCGCGACCCGGCAAAAGCCGAACACGGACTACCTCGGTGTCGCCGTGCACTGCGCCCGGCGTAGCGCTCTCTGCAAGGCCCACTCGGCGCAAGACGCTCTACCTGACGAGCCGGGCGGCTACGTTGGCTTCAAGGGGTTATTCGGTAACATCCACGTACAACCGGAGATCTCTCCAAACGGGCCGGTGAAGGACCTCGACGGCAATGTCATTGCCGACGCATTCGGCCATCCTGGATTCCCGAACCTGTTCAGTCCCACTGCAACCCAGTCGCTCGGCTACGCGGCCACGATGCTGGAGGCCGGCATTCCGGTGGTCTATCTCTATATCGCCGACGCGCATGACAACCGCAGCGGTTCTGGCACGTTTGGGCCTGGCGAAGCCGGCTATGTGGCCCAGTTGCAGCAGTACAATGACGCATTCGGAAAGTTTTTCGCGCGACTGAGTGCTGACGGCATTACCAAGGACAACACCTTGTTCGTGGTCGTGCCCGACGAGAACGATCACTTCGTTGGCGGCACGCCGACTCCTGAAGGTTGCGACGGCGTCAACGTGCCGTGTAACTACGCCACGGGCCAGAAAGGCGAGATCACGGCCGTGCTGAACCGGCTTTTGATCACGGAACGGAACAACAGCACATTGTTCTCAGTGCACAGCGATGACGCGCCGACCGTCTACATCGTCGGCAATCCCACACCAACGCAGCTGGCGACGCGCGCCCTTGAGCACGATATGGACGCGCTGACTGCCGTCAATCCCATCACCGGCAACACGGACAAGCTCTCGGAACTGCTGGCGGACAAGGCCGAGATGAAGTTGTTGCACATGCTCACGGCAAGCCCGGCCCGGACACCAACGTACACGATGTTCGGAAACGAAAATTATTTCTTCCAGAACGGCTCCGAGACGAAGTGTTCAAACCCGCCAACCGACTGCATCTTCGTGAATCCGAGCTTTGCCTGGAATCACGGCGACTATCAGCAAGATATCACCCGCACCTGGGTTGCCATGGTCGGGCCCGGCATCAAGAATCTGGGGCGCGACGACAGCGTTTTCTCCGATCACGCGGACGTTCGTCCCACAATGCTGGCATTGTTCGGGCTCAAGGACGACTACGTCCACGACGGCCGTATTCTCGTCGAGGACGTGGTGCCAGAAGCGCTGCCGCAGCCCTTACCGCTGGCGCCCGCAGACTACATCTCGCTTGCCACTGCGTACAAGGACATCAATGCGCCGCTTGGCGCCGTGGGAACGAGCAGTCTGGTGGCGGCAAACGCAGCGATCACTGCCGACGACCGCGCTTACAAGAGCTACCTGAAGGCGATCGGAAAATTCACCAAGGACCGGGATGCGCTTGCCACTGACATGAAGACGGTTCTCAACAGCAGCGTCAGCGAACTCCCCCCGGCGGGACCCGCTCATCCTGCGGCGGTAACCGGCCGACGGCTGACCCAGCAGGCGTTGCACATGATTGGCGCAGCTCGACATATCGCGGAGAAGTAACCGGCGCCGGCGCGCGTTTGCGCCGCCGGATAGTGCTTGCATGAATGCCCGCCGGCTGGCCCGGCGGGCATTTGCGCGAGCAGGATCGCTGGCGAAGGCGATGGGCTTGCGGGATCGCACGCGGATCGAACGCCTCGTGCGTGAGGCGCAGCCGATTTCCCCGGGCACCGCTTTGCCAAGGCGTTCGGAACCACGGCCGATTTCTGGATCAACCCTCAGGCGCAACATGATCTTTCTGCCGCGGCCAGTCGCCGACAGCGCTGAAGGCCATCAAGCCGCTCGAAGCGGCTTAGTGCCGCCGAAGCGGAGTCGAATAGCTCGAACGGGTGAACGATGAACGGCTGCTATTTCGACAGGCGGCGGCGATTGGAGCGCACGCGCTTCCGGTAGCGCTTCACCACGCTGGCATGTGTAGCACCCAGCAGAACACGGCCGCTCTCGTGTGCCAGCGCCTCCAGCTTTTCGAATGTCATCCTATTCATTTCCGTCGTGGCGGCGGGTCCGCCGGCGCCCAGTTTCATCAGCCGCAGCGCCACAACTTGCTGCGATTCCAGCGCCAGCATCGCGAGGTTGGCCCAGGCCATGAACATCGAAGTGTCTCTTTTCGCGGGATATCCGTCACGGAACGCGTTTGTGTTGCCGTTCGTTGCCATGACCGCCTTGCCTCACACACAATCCCCACGGCATTCACTTGCTGCTTCCGAACCCGGCAGTGAATTTGCGAATTTGTGATCTCGCCCGCACACTGGCTTCCAAAGGAACACCTGTCATGACCGATATTGCTGCCGCCGGGACGTTCCGCCTTGGCGACCGCACCGTGAACCGCATAGGTTACGGCGCCATGCAACTGGCCGGTCCGCATGTGTTCGGCCCGCCGAAGGATCGCGCCGAGGCCATTGCGGTGCTGCGCGAAGCCATCGCGTCCGGCGTCAATCATATCGACACCAGCGATTACTACGGCCCGTATTTGGTCAACCAGATCATTCGCGAGGCGCTGCATCCCTACCCGCGCGACCTGACCATCGTGACCAAAGTGGGGGCGCGGCGCGGCGACGATGGCTCGTGGCTGCCGGCACAAAGCGCTGCCGATCTCACCGCCGCGGTGCATGACAATCTGCGCAATCTTGGCGTGGAGGCGCTGGACGTCGTCAACTTCCGCGCCATGGGCGGCCGCGACGGCATGGGCAAGTCCGAGGGCTCGATTGCCGGGCAGTTTGGCACGCTGGCGAAGCTGCGCGAGCAGGGACTCATCCGGCATCTCGGCATCAGCAACGCCAGCTCCGCGCAGATTGTCGAAGCGCGCGGGATTGCCGAAGTGGTTTGCGTGCAGAATTTCTACAATCTCGTCCATCGCGAAGACGATGCGATGGTGGACGAGCTGGCGGAGAACGGAATCGCCTTCGTGCCCTTTTTCCCGCTGGGCGGTTTTTCTCCATTGCAGTCCGATACGCTGTCGGCGGTGGCGAAGGAGCTTGGCGCAACGCCGATGCAGGTCGCGTTGGCGTGGCTTCTGAAGCGCGCGCCGAACATCCTGCTGATCCCCGGCACGTCCTCACGTGCGCACCTTCGCGAGAATCTCGCCGCCGCGGAACTCCAGTTTTCGGACGAGGTTGTGGCGCGCCTCAATACGATTAGCGCCTAAGTCGCGCTGCAGGCGCCTCTCAGTAATTTCCGGCCCGCACTGCGTCGAGCTTCGCCTGCAGGTAAGCCCGGTGCGCATCCGTCAACGTGCCGCCGTCGGCGACCTGCAACGTCAGGCCCTCCTCGCGGATTGCCAGGATGGCGTCATGCTTGCGCAGCTGATGTGAGGGCGCAGTGACTGGCGACGTCAGACCGGCCGCACCACCCCCGGAGCCGGCGGGGATTGCTAAAGCCGGCGTGGAAATCAGGAAAGGCGCGGCCAGCAATCCGGATATGGTTCGGGTCTTCATGGCGAAAGTCCTCCAGCTGACGCTCCGCCCGAGACGTGGGGTTCCGCATTGGAGCCTTCAAGATGCGCTTGGGAAATCCAGATCGAAAATTCGCCGGCACTTACATTTTCGGCGCGGGCGTGCCGTCCGACCAATGCGCCACCGGCACCAGGATCACGCTGAGCGCCTCCGGCGAGTCCTGGAATTGCGGGTTCAGGATGGTTGGGGAACCGGCAAGACCGGCGCCCCATTTCGCTGCCTCCCCGCGGGGGAAATAGAACATCAGATGCGGCATCCAGTGCCGTCCCTTGTCGTTCAGGTATTGCTGCTTGGACAGCATGAAGGTCAGCGCGCCGGCTTCGAGCGTGGCAGCGCGTGCTTCTCGATGTCGTCCTCGATGGCAGCGGACATCTCAGATTTGGAGCGGCCCGCCAGCACCAGTTTTGTGCGCCGATTCGGAATTGGCTGAGCGGCGAAAGAAAGAGGTACTGCGTCATGGCACGAAAAAAGACTAATCCGCACATTGGGTCCTCATTCGATGCCTTTCTGGCCGAACAAGGGATCCTGGAAGACTGCGAATACCAGGCCCTCAAGGAAATGCTGGCCGATCAGGTCAAGGAGGCGATGGCGAAGAGCGGCCTGTCGAAAACAGCGATGGCGGCGCGGATGGCGACCAGCCGCCGTCAACTCGACCGGTTGCTCGATCCGCGGGAGCGTTCGAACGTCACGTTAAGCACGATGGCAAAAGCGGCACGGGCAGTGGGGCGCGAATTACGCGCCGAACTTGTTTGAAATGCTGTCACCGGATTCGCATGAAAATGACACGCGTGCCCGCACCGGCGGAATAGGAAGAACTCCGGGAGCGATCTCACAGTTTGTCAAATATGGAGCCCATCCTTGGGCTAAAGAGTCGCTCATACGTTTTTAGAAGAAAGGTATCCGTCATGCCTGCGACGTGATCACATACAACACGTACCGGGTCAGCGCTTGTATCGTACAAAGCCAAAGTATCAACCGGGAGTAAGGCGCGGGGTTCTGATCGAAGGGCTTCGAAGACAGCGACGACCATTTGCTGCCCCTTGAATTCCAAGTGCTGAACGGCAGGGCTACGAATTACGACCTTGTAGACCGCCTCCTTGAGCGCCTTCAGGAATTTACGAGCCTTCTCTTCCATGCCGGCGCGATAGCGGACCATCGGAGTTTCAAAACGTTCGATTGTCTCGATACGGCAGCTTCTGATTAAATGCGCAACCATTCTGCTAATTGCATGCTTGCGGCTTTTGTTGTTGTCAAACAGCACGCGGACATACGCTTCGTACACATCGTTACCGAACTCAGCTCCGTAGCTACCCTTGAGAAAGTCGAGATGCGCGCTGCAAGATTCCTCTGACACAAACAACCTAAAGTCTTGTTCGCTAATCAATCTCAGCGCGATCGAATCCTCCATGTCATGTATGCCAAAGCTGATGTCATCAGCCAGGTCCATAATGCTACAATGAAATCCCTTATGCAGAGCTTCCGCATGCTTGCCAAGCTTCTCTCCTAACGAGATAAAATCACTTCGCTCCTGATCCTTAAGAGGTTGCAAAAGCCAATCGACGACATCTTGTTCGGTGTCCAAGTAGCATTTCGGCGGTTTGGAAATCTCCCTATTGATCAGGTGAACGGTTGTCGTGCCTTCCATTAGCGCAGGAACGAGATCGCAGTTGTTCGCTTGACTAAATGGAACCGGATATTTCAATGCGCCAAATAG
>DATAVW010000003.1:0-3307 GCA_036267515.1 Rhizomicrobium sp. | reverse complement strand
CCGGCAGCAGCATCGGCAACAGCTTCGAGGAAGACACCAACGCGCCGAATGCGCAGGTGCAGAACTATCAACTGAACGACTCGAACCTGGCCGCCACGGTCAACTCCAGCGTGTGGAGTGTGAAGGGCAGCGTGAATATTGCGGGCGCCGCCATCGGCAATTCCGCACAGATCATCCATTACGGCACCGGCAACTGATGGCATCACGGCGTCTCCCGATCGGGGCGCGAGGGGAGATTCCGACGGAGGGAGGGCGAATGCCCTCCCTCTTTTTTTGTGCGCAGGCATGACTAAGGTGCGCCGCGTCACGGAGGGGCCGATGTCGAATCCAGCACAGAGAGTTAAGGAAATCACCTTGCGCGGGCTGGTGCTCGGCATCGGCATCACGCTGATATTCACGGCCGCCAACGTGTACCTCGGCCTCAAGGTCGGATTGACCTTCGCGACCTCCATTCCGGCGGCGGTCATTTCGATGGCCGTGCTTTCGGCCTTTCGCGATTCCTCCATTCTCGAAAACAACATCGTGCAGACGGTGGCCTCTGCGGCCGGCACGCTGTCGGCGATCATCTTCGTGTTGCCGGGACTGCTGATCGTCGGCTGGTGGGTGGACTTCCCGTTCTGGACCTCGTTCTGGATCTGCGCCTCCGGTGGCATCCTGGGCGTGCTGTTCACGATCCCCTTGCGCCGCGCCATGGTGGTGAACACCGACCTTCCCTACCCGGAAGGCGTCGCGGCTGCCGAAGTGCTCGAAGTGGGCGAAGCGGCGCGCACACAGGCCGGCGCGGAATCCCGCGAGGGCTTGCTCGCAGTGGTCTGGGGCGCCGTCGCCTCGGCGGGACTCGCCATTTTTTCCGGAACCCGGATTGCCGCCGCCGGCTACACGGCCTTCTTCCGTGTCGGCGCAACCGCGGTCAGCGGCATCGACATGGGGTATTCACTCGCTCTGGTTGGCGCCGGCTATCTTGTGGGTCTGAGCGTTGGCATCGCGATGCTGTTCGGGCTGCTCATCGCTTGGGCAGCAGCCGTTCCCTATCTCGCGATGCATCCCTTCCCGGTGCCACACAATCCCTTCACCATTGCGCAAGTCGCCGACTACACCGATTTCATCTGGCGCAAGCAGGTGCGTTTCATCGGAGCAGGCGCCATCGCGGTCGCCTCGGTGTGGACCTTGCTGAAGCTGATCGGTCCAGTTGTAAGCGGCGTGGTTTCGACGCTCTCCGCGCACAAGGCGCGCAAGAGCGGCGCGGCTGAGCGGACCGATACCGACCTTTCGCCTGCGTGGATTGGCGCCCTCACCCTCGCCTGCCTCGTAGTGATCGGCTGGCTGCTGTACCAATTCCTCCAGCCCACGCACCTCGCAGGCAATGCGACCGCACTGATCCTAATCGCGATACCCTTCATCTTTATCGGCGGGTTCCTGATCGCTGCTATTTGCGGCTACATGGCGGGACTGATCGGTGCTTCGAATTCGCCGATTTCGGGTGTGGGTATTCTGGCGATCCTGTTCTGCTCGATTGTGTTCGTGGCCGCGGTGCATCCGGCCGGCGACGTGCAGAAGGCGCTGGTGGCGTTCGCGCTGTTCGCAACCGCCATCGTGTTCGCCATCGCGACCATCTCCAACAACAATTTGCAGGATCTGAAGACCGGTCAACTGGTGAAGGCCACGCCCAGCGCGCAGCAATGGGCGCTGATCATCGGCGTGATCGCCGGCGCGGCGGTGATCCCGCCCGTCCTCAATCTGCTGGCGAACACCATGGGCTTTCTCGGCGCGCCAAATCTGCACGTTGTGGCCGGCACCAAACCGCTGGCAGCACCCCAGGCGACATTGATCTCCGCGCTGGCGCAGGGCGTGATTGGCGGTGATCTGAACTGGAGCATGATCTACGCCGGGATGGCACTCGGCGTCGTGCTGATCATCATCGATGAAGTGCTGGGCTTAGCCAAGTTGCTGCGTTTGCCGCCGCTGGCGGTCGGCATCGGCATCTATTTGCCGATGAGCGCAACGTTGCCGGTGGTGATCGGGGCCGTGATCGGCCACTGGTATGACAGTTGGGCAGCCCGCACGCGCAATCCTGAATACGCCAAGCGGCTGGCGGTATTGATCGCCTCCGGCATGATCGTGGGCGAAAGCCTGTGGGGTGTGATCAACGCGGGGCTTGTCTCCGCCACCAACAAGGACGCGCCGCTGGGGCTGGTGCCGGCTGATTTCGCCGCGGCAAACATCCTCGGCGTGGCGCTGTTCGTGCTGCTGATCGTGGCGCTCTATGCCTGGATCATGCGCCGCGCCAAAGCCGCGCCTCCGGCGCGTCAGGTGGAAACAACACCAGATATCGCCAGTCCACGCTAGATCGGACGTTTCAAGCGTTCGGCCAGCGCGAGAACGTGCCGCGCCTGTTTCAGGTGCGGCTGATCGAGCATGCGGCCGTCGAGGGAGGCAACTCCGGCGCCCGATTCGAATGCCGTTACCACCTTCTGCGCGTGATCTATATCCGCTTGCGACGGCGTAAACGCAGCGTTGATCGTCTCCACCTGATCGGGATGGATCGCCAACATTCCGGAAAATCCTTCACGTTGCGCAGCGCGCCCGGCGCGCTCCAATCCGGCCATGTCGCGGAAATTGGCATGCAGCGTTTCGATGGCATCCACCCCCGCTGCTTTCGCAGCCATGAGACAGAGCGTGCGCACTATTTTGAAGGTGAGCAGGAACTCGCCCGTCTCGTCGCGATTGTTGGCCGCGCCGAGCGCGGCAGACAGATCCTCCGCACCCCAGGTAAGTGCGGCCAACCGCGGCGGTGGTGAGCGGTAATTGCCGAGCGACAGCACCGCTGCTGGCGTTTCCGTTGCCACCGGCAGCAACTTGATCCCGCCGATGGGCAACCCGGCTTCTGTTTCCAGGGTGATCAAATGCGCATCGATCACGTTGAGTACATGTGGCCCGTCCGGCTTCGGGATCACCAGCCCGGCCGGCGCACCCGGCACCACCGCTTCGATGTCGGAGCGGAAATCTGCAGCGTCCAACGGATTCACCCGCACCCAGATGGATTGCGAATGCCGTTCTTTCAGGAATTCGCACACCATGGCGCGCGCCTTCGGCCGGTTTTCCGCCGCCACGGAATCCTCTAAATCGAGAATCAGCGCATCCGCCGCGGAGCCGCGAGCCTTCGCCAGTTTCTTCTCGCTATCGGCAGGCACAAAAAGAAAAGATCGGAGGATCATTTGCACCGCCGGTCCGGGAGCCGAGGCCGACCTCTTGGCTTCACAAGCCGATCAAGACGACGCGCTTTCTCCCGCTCCACATAAGCACGGAG
>DATAVW010000002.1:0-2769 GCA_036267515.1 Rhizomicrobium sp. | reverse complement strand
TCGTCCGCCATCCGCTCGGAAATCTCGGGATATTTCACCGAGAACAGGCCGCCGAACCCGCAGCACACCTCCGGTTCTTTCAATTCGCTCAGGCTCAACCCGTCAACGGACGCAAGGAGCTCGCGCGGTTCCGCACGCACGTGCATCTCACGCAGGGATGAACAGGAATCGTGATAGCAGATGCGTGCCGCACAATGGGCTGCGACGGTTTTCATCCGTCGCACGTTCGCCAGAAACGACATGAGCTCATGGGCTTTCGTGGCAAGCGCCCGCGCACGCGGTAGATACTTGGGATCGCTCGCCAAACCCTCGACATAATGCAGCTTGATCATTCCTGCGCAGGAACCTGACGCGGCTACTACATAGTCAAACGGCTCAAATGCATCGATAACGGCCCGCGCGAGATCCGCTGCATGGCGATCGGCGCCGGAATTCCAAGCCGGCTGACCGCAACAGGTCTGCACCGGCACTTCCACAGCGCAGCCCGCCTGCTCCAATAGCTTCACGGCCGCAAAGCCCACCTGCGGCCGCACCAGATCGACCAAACAGGTGACGAATAATCCGACGCGCGGGTGTGCGCTCATTGCTTCAGTGGAACCGCCGATTGAGCCAGTCTATTATGACGCGGCTGGTTTCCTCGCGGTTTTCCTGCGTGGCGAGCATCAGCGGGTGAGCCGCAAGCCTGCCCAGGCGAGCGACAGCCAGCCCAGCAGGAAAGCCACGCCGCCAAAAGGCGTTACCACGGCGAAGGCTCGTGTCCCCGTCAGCGCGAGCAAATATAGTGAGCCGGAGAACAGCACGATGCCTGCGAGGAACAATGCTGCCGCAATTTCGGCAGGCGCCATCGCCTGTTCCCGCATTGCAAAGGTGGCGAGTCCCATCGCCAGTGCATGATACATCTGATAGCGCGCGCCGGTTTCGAATATCTGCAGGGCGTGCGCATCGAGCCGGCTCCGCAGCGCATGCGCTGCGAAGGCGCCTGCCGCCATGGCAATGAATCCGTTCAGCGCCGCAACAGCGATCCACGCTCTCATGCGCAGCCGCAGCCGCCATGCGTATGATGAGTTCCATGGGTGTTTGCTGCGGGCAAATGCTCGGTCAGCTTCGTCAGCGCGCGTTGCGAAAGTTCAGATGTAACATTGAAATCCGACTTCACACGTTCGCGCAACCGTGCATCGCACATGAGATCTAGCGCCGTCTGCGCCATCGCCTTGGCCCCGTCCAGCACGGCGGCGTCTCCTTTCTCGGATGCCGCCCATTCGGCGAATTCCGCATTGTGGATAATGACGCCGGCGGGTGCTACAGCGAACATCGGATGGATGCTGGCTACGCGGTGGCTGACGTTGCCCATATCGGTCGAGCCCGCGAAACCGGGCGGAATATCCTTTATCGGAAAGAACTCACGCCCCAGCGCGGTGGCGTTGCGCTCGAACGCATCTGCCATCGGCCAATTGGTTTTCAGATCAAGGTAATCGGTGTTGCCCCATTGGAGATCTAGCCGACACCCGGTAGCGAGCGCGCCGGCCTCGAAACACGCCTTCACGCGCGCCTTCAGTTTCGCCAGTTCGTGAACATCGGCTGCGCGCACATAGAAGCGACAGGCCGCCTTTTCCGGAACGATGTTGGCCGCCAATCCGCCGTCGGTGATGATGCCGTGAATGCGCTCGCTTTGCCGGATGTGCTGCCGCAACTGCGCGATCGTCTGGTACGCTGTCACCACGGCGTCCAGCGCGTTGAGTCCGCGATACGGCATGGCGGCGGCATGCGCGGCACGACCGTGATAGGTCGCTTCCACTTCCGAAATCGCGATGCACGGCATGGTGGCGAGATCGAGATTGGAGGGATGCATCATCATGGCCGCATCGAGGCGATCGAATGCTCCGCTCCGCGCCATGATTTCCTTGCCGCCAAAGCGTTCTTCTGCCGGAGTGCCGAGATAGCGCACCCTCCCAGGCAGCTTTGCGCCCAGCTTTGCGAGCGCCAGCGCGGCGCCAAGCCCGGACGCTGCGATAATGTTATGGCCGCAGGCGTGACCGATGCCCGGCAAAGCATCGTATTCGGAAAGAATCGCGATCTCGGGCCCGTCGGCATTCCCGAACTGAGAGACATACGCTGTTTCGAGGCCAAACGCCCCGCGTTGCACGGGTAAATCGTGCCCCTCGACAGCTGCCGTGAGCCGATCCGCCGCCTTGAATTCATTCAGCGCCAGTTCCGGTTCCTGATGGATGGCATGGCTAAGCGATAACAATTCTGCGGCCATTGCATCCACGGCGGACGCGACATCGTTCTTCAGCGCTTCCAGAGACATGTATGTTCTCGAATGGCGTAGCGGGGATCATAGACAGTCTTGCTGCGCTTTGCGAATGTCGGAATGATGACAGAATTCGTGACCGCGCCGGACGGCGTTCGCATCGGCTGGGAAATGGCGGGCGAGGGGCCGCCTGTGGTGCTGGTGCACGGCTTCGGCTCGAACCGGCTGCAGAATTGGCGCGCCCCTGGTTGGTATGACTGCCTGACCAAGGCCGGCTACTCGGTGATCGCGCTCGACAATCGCGGCCACGGTGAGAGCGATAAACCTCACGAGTCCGACGCCTATGCCGAAGAGCGGATGGCCGAAGATGTGGTCCTGGTGATGGACGCGACGCGGCACGGCAGTGCTTTCGTAATGGGCTACTCGATGGGCGGTGCAATTGCGCTGCGGCTGGCCTCCGGCCATCCCAATCGGGTGCGCGCGCTGATAACGGGCGGAGTCGGTGAGACGTATTTCAC
>DATAVW010000001.1:0-2389 GCA_036267515.1 Rhizomicrobium sp. | reverse complement strand
ACCGGCTCGGTCTACACCGCAGACCGCCGCAAGCTCGACCATGCCAGCCGCGCCTTCCAGGTCGGCAACCTTTATTTCAATCGCAAGAGCACCGGGGCCATGGTCGGCGCGCATCCCTTCGGCGGCTTCAACATGTCCGGTACCGATTCAAAGGCTGGCGGCGCGGATTATCTATTGCTCTTCACCCAGGCAAAATCGGTGGCAGAAAAACTCCGCTAGAGCAGTCCAGTGTGCTCAAAGACAGGCCCTCCATCCGAAGGGCTTCGCTCAATGGACGATTCTCACGCCGATACTTCGTCCGGCTTTTCCATCTTCGGCATCGCGGCGTTGAGAAATTCGCCGACCATCGGCGCCAGCCACGCACTACGGCTCGTCAACGCCATATGGTCCGTGCCCGGAAGCACCGCGAGCCGCGCATGCGGAAGCAGCCGGAACAACTCCACCGCGTGTTCGGGGCGCATCACATCCGCGTCGCCCACGATTACCAGCGCCGGCGCGGTGATGCCGCGTATTTTCTCGGTGGCGATGTCCGGAAAATGCCGCATGCGTTCGACGCACTTGTCAAAAAAGCTCTGCAAATTTTCCGGATGCGGCGCGACCTCCAGATATGCCTCCCGCAGCTCCCTCGGCATCTGCTCCAGCCTGGCGCCGGCAAATCCCTCCCAGAACCACGGATAGCTGCTGCCTTCCCGCTGAAAGAATCCCGACGCCACCACCAGCTTGCGCACAACCTGCGGATGCCGGATCGCCACGTGCAGCGCGATCGTGGCGCCATTGCTGAAGCCGAAGATGTCGGCCTGCTGGATGTGCAGATGTTCGAGCAGTGCCGCGGTGTCATCCGCCGACTGCTCGAAGCGGAACGGACGATCCGCAACGTCCGCCGTGTGCCCGAAGCCCTGTTGTTCGAAGGCGACCACCTGCCGGTCGCGTGCAAGCACCGGCAGTATGTGGCTAAAGGACGTCTGGATGGTGTCGCCGCCGCCGTGCAGCAGCAGCAGCGGCGGCTGCGTGGAGTTCGCAACGCCATGACTCTCGTAGTACATCTCGAGGCCGTGAATCGGCGCGTAGCCGCTTTGCTTTTCCATAATCCTCTCCTCTCTAAGCTCGCTATTACGCTGGTTCGCCCGCGTCCTTCAAATCCCGCAGGTACTCGCTCAGCCGATCGGTCGTATCGTTCAATCCCTGGACTTCCCCGTACACATTCACCACGTGATCGCGCTCTGCCGCGGAGGGGAAGATCATCCGCATCGAGATTTCCGTCCCGGTGCCCTTGTCGCGAAACTCCACGATCACCCGATGGGTGTGCGTATCGTCGTCCTCCTGGCCACCAGTGGTCGAATAGATGATCCGCTCCGGTATCTCCACCTCCTCATACCGGACCTCGTTCGGATAGTTCGTGCCATCGGGACCGTGCATGGTGTACTTCCACACTCCCCCTGCCTGCACCTCCATCGAGTGTGTGGTCGTGGTGAAACCGCGAGGCCCCCACCACTGGCCGATTGCCTTCGGATCGATCCACGCTCCAAAGACCAGGTCGCGAGGCGCATCAAAGACGCGCGTGATTGCAATCTCCCGGTCGCCTACCAGTCTCGAACGCCCAATCTCCATCGCCGCTGCTGCCATCGTTCCTCCTTTTCCATTGCGAATGCTGTCTGCTTCAGACATTCGGCTGGTCGCCGCCTCTTGTATTTCTTCGATCACGGTTGCCCTTCCTTCGGTTTCAGCGTCTTCAGGTATTCGTCCAGGCGATCGAAGCTCTCCGTCCAGAAGTGCTCATAGTGCGCGACCCAGTCGGCGACGGTCTTTAGCGTCTCTGGCTGTAACCGGCAGGGGCGCCGCTGTGCATCGCGTCCACGTGCAATCAGCCCGGCACGCTCCAGCACCTTCAGGTGCTTCGAGACTGCAGGCTGCGACATCGCGAAGGGTTCGGCTAACTCGTTGACTGTCACCTCACCCGACGCCAGCCGCGCCAGAATCGCCCGCCGGGTGGGATCCGCCAAAGCCCCAAAGACAACATCAAGATCTGTATTTTTCACGTATTAAACCAGCAGGTTATATAACCTGATAGTTTGATACATCTCGGACGCCATCGTGTCAAGCTCGCGAGGAGACGTTATTGGGTCTCAGGATTTTGCTGGAAATGTTTGGGGCGAACTGCTTCCGGGCGCGCGTCCCTGTAGGTAAAGGAACATCATCTCCGGCCTCAAACATTGCCGAAACCAAAATAAAAGCCCTCCTTGCGGAGGGCTATCGGAATGGCCGAAGTGGTGCTTTGTGCGCTTTTGATCTATGCGCTGCGCATCTGTAATGTGTTGGTGGCCGTCTGGATGCCATTGGCAGTCGTCGTCGCCGGCGGCTGCAACCCATTTACCGCTTCGGCCGCCGCGGC